>JBEKQY010000001.1:0-55297 GCA_049519235.1 Candidatus Korobacteraceae bacterium
TAAGGTCGATGCTAAGCATATAACCCATCAGTTCGAGAAGGATACTTTCTTCAAGCCCGACTCCCCCGAGATCCCTCCGGTAAAAATCAAGGCAATCGCCCTTGACATCTTGATCGAAAAGACCGAACGGCCAGCTCACTTCACTTTGAAAAACTTCGTCAAATTCGTTCTCCGGCGAATCCCAGACGGGACGGAACGTCACTTCATTACCCCCAAACCGCAATCATCTACTTGACAGTTGCGCCAAGCTCTGGCGGGTGGCCCGGGTCCGGCGGTGTTCCAGACCCGGCGGGCGGCCCAGTTCTCGCGCCTTTCGAGACCTGGGAGTACGACCGAATCCTCTCTCCCGACCAATTATTCATGCGCTGGAGTCCCTAAAGGGGTATATAGTGTTGGGGCTGTTGGGGTGTCAAGACGGAAATTCCGGATAAGTGAGCGGCGCGGACGATAGGAAGCGACTGCGTGCCGGGATCGCCCAAATCGCGAACTCGGGCGGCGATTCTTCTCGGATGTAATCCCGCTTAGTGACAAATCCTCACTGCCATTCCAACATCCGCTTGCACTCCCGACTTGGAGGTAATTATGTCCATGGCTCTGAGGGTCGTCCTTCTCTGTGCAATGTTGGTGATAGCGGCGAACGGATTCGGGCAGCAGCTTACCATCGTTAATTTCGACTTCGGGGCCGTGCCCGTCATGTGTGGTGGGGGCATCGGTCTCGGCTACCAGGGTCCTGCATATCGCTGTGCATGGCCAGAACCCACACAAAATTTCGAAGCAAGTCCTGGATTCGGATGGACGATGAATTTGGGTGTGGCGGCCAGGGCGGGCGGAGGTTCCGGCCTCACCTTACCCAACACTACATTCGAGCCGCCGCCTTTCACCGGTCTACCCTTCACCCAGGCAGCCTTCTTGCAAGATTATGGCGTCACTGTTTCACAATCGATTGCAGGCTTCACTGCGGGAAACTACACCCTCGGCTTTTACCTGGGATCGCGTTATTACAGCGGACCCTGGGACGGCAACCAGACCGTTGAGGCATTGATCGACGGCAACGTGATCGGTACCTGGGCGCTCGTCAGCTTTACTCCCTTCACCTGGCAGACCGCTCCTTTCACGGTCACGACCGACGGTAGCCATACGCTGGAATTCAAAGGATTAAACCTAGGCGATCACACGGCGTTTTTCTGTTACGTCACCATCACCCCCATGGAACGCTAGCCCGTCTGGTTCTTTTGACAAAAACGTCAAGGCCGCAGGCTGCGACACCGCGCCCCTGGCCCAAACCAAGATTTGCTACCAGCCTGCGCTAATCGAATTGATTCTAAGTCAAATACCTCGTCTACCACTTTGTCGGCATGGGCAACTGGCCCAACTTGCGGTAAAAGATATTGAGCGCCGCTTCGCGTCGAACGATTAAGGCATTTTTTGCGTCAATGTTTGACCAGGCAATAACAAACGGCACTTCGCGGACAGGTTTCGAGCAGCAAGTGTAAGCAACGGTGAGCTGGATGAGGGCCCTGGGTCCGAAGACTGTGCTGTGTGTTGATGATGAGAAGATCGGTCTGCGCGTGCGCAAGATCCTGCTGGAGACTCACGGCTTCAAGGTGCTGACCGCCAGCAGCGGACAACAGGGGCTGGCCTTCTTCGACGACCACAAGATCGATCTGGTGGTGCTCGATTACTACATGCCCGGTTTAAACGGCGGGCAAGTGGCGGCCGAGATGCGTCGCCGCCGCCCGGGCATTCCCATCATTTTCCTATCTGCGTATTTCTCTCTGCCGGCCGCCGATCTCGAGCTGGCCAATGCCTTCATCACCAAAGGCGATCCGCCCGAGGTCCTCATCGACAAGATTCTGCAGTTGATGTAAAGCCGGCGATTCACCACCGGCACAATCACCTTCATTCTGCAATCAGCCAAGGGCTCACTTCGCCCGTAGCAGCAGAATCGGCACACTGATGCTGTGCCGTACTTGCGTGGCCGTAGTGCCTAGAAACATGTCGGCAAGAAAGCGGTGTCCGTGGGTGCTCATGGCTACCAGGTCGCAACCCTTTTGCTGGACCCACTTGATGATCTCTTTCGCGGGATCGCCGTAAGCCAACTCGGCCTCGGCAGGGATTCCGGCGCGCTGAAACTCGGCCCGCACATTCTCCAGATATTGCGTATCGTCCCGTATCTCCGGGCTGACCGCGTCTGGGCCATAGGTGCGCGCTGCCCATCCATCCGCTACGTGCAGCAGCACCAGATGGCTGCCCATCAGCTTCGCAAGTTCCTTGACGTGTTCAATGATGGCGCGGTCACTCGGTGTGCCGTCCAGGGTTACGAGAATCTTTTCGTACATCGTCGTTTCACTTCGATCGTCTTGCCATCATCCGCCGGTGACCACTTGCCACGCCGCCCGCATCGATTCGGGCAGACCATAAATGTCGATGGCGCAGATCAGGATAGCACTGCCCCAACCGGCAATCAGCAGAAACCAGCCGACCTTCCACTTTCCCATTCTTCTTCGGGAACTGGTGAACTGGAGCAGGGGAAACATGGCAAACGGAAGCTGCAACGCCAGCACCACCTGGCTCAGGATCAGCAGATTGGTGACACTGCTCTCGCCGCGCAAGCCGATGATAAAAACTGCGGGCAGAATTGCCAGCGTCCGCGTGATGAGTCGCCGCACCCAGGGCTGGATGCGCCACCGCATGAATCCTTCCATCACTACCTGCCCGGCCAGCGTGCCGGTGATGGTGCTGCTCTGTCCGCTCGCCAGCAGCGCGATTGCAAACAGCGTGCTCGCCCCCGCCGTTCCCAACAATGGCGCCAGCGTCAGATAAGCAACTCGAATCCAATCGCTGTCGGCGCTGAATGTGATCACCTGGCCGCCCGGCACGATCACGCTCTGCTTGCCGAAGAATACCGTGGCCGCCAGCACCAGAATCGCCGCATTGACGAAAAATGCAATCGTCAACGCCACTATCGAATCGATGCTGTTGAACTGGATCGCTCGCCGGATGGAAGCTTCGTCCTTCTGAAACCTGCGGCTCTGCACCAGCGCCGAATGCAGGTACAGGTTGTGCGGCATCACCGTCGCGCCGATGATGCCGATGGCGACGTACAGCATCCCCGCTTGGCGAAAATGCGGCGTAACCAGCGCCCGTCCCATTTCCAGGAAGCTGGGCTGGGTCTGCGGCAGAATAAAAATCTCGATGAAGTAGCAGATGCCGATGGTCGCCACCAGCAGCAGCACCACGGCTTCAATGGTCCGCATCCCGAACCGTTGCAGACCCAGCAGCAGCAGCACGTCCAGGCCGGTGATGATCACCGCCCACAGCAACGGAATATGAAACAGCAGATTGAGTGCGACCGCGCTTCCCAAAACCTCCGCCAGGTCACAGGCCGCGATCGCCACTTCGCTCATCAGCCAATTCGGCCACCGCGTCCACTCCGGATACCAGTCACGGCAGCATTGCGCCAGGTCCTTGCCCGTCACCACTCCTAATCGCGCGGAAATCACCTGCATGAAAATCGCCATCAGACTGGCGATCCCGATCACACCCAACAGCCCGTACTTGAACTGGGCCCCGCCTTGCAGGTCGGTGCCCCAGTTGCCGGGGTCCATGTAACCGACGCTGATCAGGATCGCCGGTCCCACAAAGGCGCGCCACTGCTCCCAAAAACCCGCTTGCTGATGCGGCACTTCGACCGTGCTGTGCAGTCCCTCCAGCGACACGTGGCCGCCAGCGGCTAACCCGCTCCCAACCGGCGACTGATGGCCGAGGTCTACGTCCCCTGGATGCGGTGCTGAGTGATTCATGGCAACGAGCGTAACTGGCGCCGAAACAAGTGGACGAGGCCGTCCCGCCCACCAAATTTAATTGCAGTATATCAGGCTGGATTAACCTACGTTAAGACAATTGATGATTAGTGCGATTTAGAGACCCAGATCTTTTCCGCCGCCGGCCCGCCCAACTCGGCCCTCTTGCGCTTCATCGCCAAGGAAATCGTGCCATCATAATTCCGCGCCTCGACTTTGAGCCGCGCGCTCGGCCGGATTCCCTTCTCTTCCAGAAACTCCAGCAGCTTGCGGTCGCGCTCGTAAACGCTCTGCACGGCGTATCGGCTTCCTGGCTGGGCCTCGGAGAGCAGCAGCAGCCCGCGTTTCCTTTTAGCCCGCGGAGGTTCTGGGATGGCCGAGTTGCCGTGCGGACAAGCTCCGCTGCGCCCCAGCTTACGCAAGAGCATCGCCTCAAAATCACTGGAAACCGCGTGTTCCAGGCGTTCCGCCTCGTCATGCACCTTGTACCATGCCATGCCGAAGGTCTCGTGCAACATGCACTCGATCAGGTGGTGCCGCAGTGCCAGTTGCCGCGCGATCTTGCGGCCCGCAGGGGTGAGCAGCACGCGGCCGTCCTGGCGAACCGACACCAGGCCATCGCGTTTCAGCCGGCGCAGCGCCATGGTCACCGCCGGCGCCGAAACCGCCAGCCACTGCGCCAGGCGCGCCGCAATCACCTGTTCGCCCTCGCCCTCCGTCTCCAGAATGGCCTTGAGGTAGTCTTCTTTGGAAATCGTAATCATGGCGTTCGCAATCCTTAGTTAACTCCGGTTAAAGGGGAATTGCAATCAGTGGCTAGTGGTCAGTCGCTGCAGACAGAGCACTCCCGGCAATCAACCATTCACCATCCACTGGCCACTGGTTTGACATCTCCCGCGTCGCGCCCCTACTCTTTTCTTTCGCTTCGCGTCCAATTTGCGACGCATAACTCGCCATGAAAGTCCTCGTCCTCGGTAGCGGTGGTCGCGAACATGCCATCGTCTGGAAGCTGCGGCAGTCGCCGCGGATCAAGAAGCTGTATTGCGCTCCCGGCAATGGCGGCATCGCGGCTGAAGCGGAATGCGTCGCCGCCGATTTCAAGAACATCGACTCGCTGGTACAGCTCGCAAGCCGGCTCAGTCCTGATCTCACCGTCGTCGGTCCCGAACTGCCTCTCACCTTGGGTGTAGTCGACGAATTCCAAAAGCGCGGCTGGCCCATTTTCGGCCCTAGCCGCGGCGCCGCCCGCCTGGAGTCGAGTAAGAGCTTCGCCAAGCAATTCATGCAGCGCCACAATATCCCGACCGCCAAATACGCGGTCTGCGGCAGCAAGGACGAACTCCCGGAGGCACTCAAGCTGTTCCACGCGCCGATCGTCGTTAAAGCCGACGGCCTGGCGGGTGGTAAAGGAGTCGTCATTGCGCAGTCAAAGGACGACGCGCAACGCGTTGCGGAAGAGATGCTCGCCGGTAAGATGCTCGGCGAAGCCGGTTCTCGCGTGGTACTCGAGGAGTGTCTGGAGGGCGAAGAGTTGTCATTCCTGGTGATGAGCGATGGCGAGCGCGTGGTCCCCCTGGTCGCGGCCCAGGACCACAAGCGCGTCTTCGACAACGACCAGGGTCCGAACACCGGCGGCATGGGTGCATATTCCGCCGATCACATTGTCGACCCGCAGATGCGCGACTGGCTGGTGGCCCACATTGCTCGTCCAGTGATCGCGGGCATGCGCGCCGAGGGCGCAGACTATAAAGGCATTCTCTACTGCGGCATCATGATGACGGCGCGCGGCCCCATGGTGCTGGAGTTCAACTGCCGCTTCGGCGACCCCGAAACTCAGCCGGTCATGATGCGCATGGAAAGCGATCTGCTGGAAGCGATGGAGGCGTCGATCGCCGGACGTGTCAGCGATGGCGATTTTCGCTGGTCACCCGAGCCTGCCGTTTGCGTGGTGATGGCGTCGGGCGGATATCCCGGCGCATTTGAAGCTGGCAAGCTGATCACTGGCATCGAAGAGGCCGGCCGCATGTACGGCGTGAAACTCTTCCACGCGGGCACCAACCGCCGCGACGGGAGCTATTACACCTCCGGCGGACGCGTGCTGGGCGTGACCGCGCGTGGCAAGGACTTGCCCGATGCGGTCGAGCGCGCGTATGACGCGGTAATGAAAATTCGCTTCGACGGCATGCACTACCGCCAAGACATCGCCGCCCGCGGCCTGAAACATCTGCGAGCAGGAAAATGACGAAGGTCTAAATTTTGGTATTAAGCATGTAGTGCGGCAGACCCAGTGCCGCAGGCAAGGAACAACTTAGCCCAGCACGGAGCGAAGCGGAGTGCTGGGTATCATTCCAATTAGAAGTCCGAGTCCCTTTAGGGACGGCACAGACATTCGCCATTCCTCGAATAGGCGGGTGTTGCATCAAAGCGCAGCTACTATTGAAAATCCGATTATGAACAACCCTCCTCTCGTCTCCATCGTCATGGGCAGCGACTCCGACCTCGACATCATGAATGAGGCCGCGAAGGCGCTGGCCGAGTTTGGCATTGCTTACGAAATCGACATTACCTCGGCGCACCGCTCGCCTGCCCGCACCAGCGAGTACTCGCGCGGCCTGAAGGCGCGCGGCGTGAAGGTCGTCATCGCCGGCGCTGGCGGAGCTGCTCATCTCGCGGGCGTCATCGCCGCCGAGACCACGCTGCCGGTGATCGCCGTCCCCATTCCGTCCACCGCGCTGCTCGGTCTCGATTCCCTGCTCGCCATGGTGCAGATGCCAGCGGGAATTCCCGTGGCGACGGTCGCCATCGGCAAGCCAGGCGCGACCAACGCCGGCATCCTCGCCGCTCAGATGATCGGGCTGTATGACGATGCGGTGGCGAAGAAACTCGAAGCCCACAAGGAGAATCTGGCCAAGGGCGTGGAAGCCAAGTCGCGCAAGCTGAAGGAGAGCCAGAAGGGGTAGAGCGGCGTCTAACTTGTGATAACGCCTGTTTACGGCAACTGTCGTGCAAACCGTAAGACCCAAGCAGAGTCTCCCGCGATGCTCGGGCACACCTCACCCCGTGACAAACACCAGTGGCATCGAGCGGCAATCCCTCCGGGGTTACTAAGGAGTGGTGGAAGTTTTCACACTCTTGGCGGCTTGTTCGATAAGAGCTGCGACAGCCTCGGGCTGCGACACGTAGATGGCATGGCTGCCCTTGACCTCAACGACCGTAGCACCCGCGCGCTTGGACATGGCACGCTGGGCGTCAGGTGGAATCATCCTGTCCTCGGTGGTGAGCAGGTACCAGCTTGGCTTCGTCCTCCACGCGGGTTCGCTGATCGCGCCGCTAATGGCCCCTACGCCCCACGGGACTTGAGAGTCAGCCATGAACGCGGCTTTTTCTGGATCCACGTCGGCTGCGAAAGAAGCGGGAAACTTCGCCCGGTCGAGGAACAAAAAGCCGTCTTGCGGAGGCAGTATCGGCGGTACGGGCGCGCCGGGCGGCGGGTCCTTAATAAGCGATCCCACCGACTCGCCCTTGTCTGGAGCGAAGGCAGCGATGTATACGAGGGCGGAAACCTTTGGATGGTTCCCGGCTTCAGTGATTACCGCTCCCCCGTAGGAATGGCCAACGAGAATTGTAGGTCCGTCGTGCGTTGCAAGAATTCGCTTGGTAACTGCTACGTCGTCCTCCAACGATATTGTCGGATTCTGGACGATGCTGACGCTGTAGCCGTCTCGCTTGAGGATCTTGTAGACGCCCTCCCAGCCAGCGCCATCCACAAAGCCGCCGTGGACCAGAACGATGTTGTTCATTGCTCGCTACCTCCTCCTTAAGGGTTCGCCGGGCCTCTGAGATTTGCCTCGGCTGGTGGGAAAGTGTAGTGGGCCGGTAAATTAGCTGTCAATAGTGAGGCGTGCCGGAGAGCGCTTGCGAAGAACAGGGAGCAGGACTGACCCATCTGTATAAGGATTAGTGTTGAAATATCCCCATTACACAAACAACCCATACCTTGAGCCAGGGCTTGGATTGAAAGGCCCGCCTCCTAGAGCTTCAGCGTCTTCAAATACTCCCGAAACTCGCTACCCAAGTCCTCGCGCTTCAGCGCGAACTCGACCGTCGCTTTCAGAAATCCCAGCTTGTCGCCGGTGTCGTGGCGTTTGCCTTCGAAAGTGTAGCCGTAGATTTTTTCTTTCTTCAGGAGCTGTTTCAGCCCGTCGGTCAACTGCAACTCACCGCCCGCTCCCAGCGAGGTTGACTCCAGCATTTCAAAGATCGCTGGCGTGAGAATGTATCGCCCGATGATCGCAAGGTTCGACGGCGCTTCTTCCACCCTGGGCTTCTCCACCAGGTTCTGCACCTCGAAGAGCCGGCCGTTCCACTCGCCCGGAACCGGCTTGGCGTCGAGCACGCCGTAGGAAGAGATCGCTTTGCCTTCCACCACCTGCGTCGCCAGCACCGAGCATCCCGTCTCGTTGTAGACCTCGATCATTTGCTTCAGGCATGGAACTTCCGCATCGATGATGTCGTCGGCGAGGATCACGGCGAACGGTTCATCGCCCACCAGTTCGCGCGACATCAGCACTGCGTGTCCCAATCCCAACGCTTCCTTCTGCCGCACATAGGCGATGTGGATCATGTCGGAGATCTGCCGCACTACGGCCAGCAAGTCGGTCTTGCCCCGCTCCTCCAGCATCTTCTCCAGCTCGTAGCTGACGTCGAAGTGGTCCTCGATCGCGGTCTTGCCGCGCCCGGTGATGATGATGATCTGGTCGCAACCCGCCGCCTTCGCTTCTTCCACGCCGTATTGAATGATGGGCTTGTCCACCAGCGGCATCATTTCCTTGGGTTGCGCCTTGGTGGCGGGCAGAAAACGCGTGCCCAGCCCGGCGGCGGGAAATACCGCCTTGCGAACTTGTTTCCTTGTCATGAGTGCCTCGTAAGAATTAGCAACTAGCAATTAGCAATTAGCTACTGACAACTGGCTACCGACGCTACTGAACAACTGGCCACTAGCCACTGACAACTGCATTTACCTCGCCCGCTAATTGCTCCAGCAGCGACTTCAGCCGCGCCAGCACCTGCTCCGGCTGCTTTTCTTTCAGCGAGAATTTCAACACGCCGGCGGGCGTGAATTGACTCCCGGATTCGCTGGCGACAAAGTTGGCCAGCCGCTCCGGATCGACCGCCGCTTTCTCGTTGAAGCGAATGCTGACCGCGTCGCGCCGCCGTTCGATCTGCGAGACTCCAACCCGCTGCGACAGCAACTTGAGCGCCGCATAATCCAGCAGGTTACGCACCGCCGCCGGCGCCGTGCCATAGCGATCGCCCAACTCGCCGGCGACATCCTCCAGTTGCGACTCCGACTCCACTCCCGCCACGCGCTTGTACATCCGTAGCCGCTGGTTCTCTTCCCCGATGTAATCGGACGGAATGCGAATGTTCAGCCCCAGATTCAATTGCGTCTCGGGCACTTCTTCCGGCAGCTCACCCTTCAGCTCGCGGACGGTCCGCTCCAGCATCGTGGTGTAGAGCTCAAATCCCACCGCCTCGATGTGACCGCTCTGCTCGCCACCCAGCAGATTGCCCGCGCCACGCAACTCCAGGTCGAGCGCGGCAATCTTGAAGCCCGCACCCAGGTCGCTGAACTCCTTCAACGCCGCCAAGCGCCGCCGCGCCAGATCGGTCAGATCCCGGTCGGGCGGAATCAGCAAGTACGCATAGGCTCGCCGATCGGAGCGGCCGACACGTCCGCGCAACTGGTACAGCTCCGACAATCCGTGCCGGTCGGCGCGATTAATGATGATGGTATTACACAGTGGGATATCGAGCCCGTTCTCGATGATAGTGGTCGCGACCAGTATGTCCGCTTCGTGCCGCATGAAAGCGAGCATGATACGTTCCAGTTCGCTCTCCGGCATCTGCCCATGGCCAACTAAAATGCGGGCTTTTGGCGCCATCTGGCGCAGCTTGTCGCTGATGTCGTAGATACTCTCCACCCGATTGTGCACAAAGTACACTTGCCCGCCGCGCTCCAATTCCTTCTCGATCGCCGAGCACAAAACCTTCTCATCCCAGGCGGCGACAACGGTCTGGATGGCCATCCGATCTTTCGGCGGCGTCTCGATCACGCTCATGTCGCGCAGCCCCAGCAGCGACATGTGCAAGGTGCGCGGAATGGGCGTGGCCGACATGGTAAGTACGTCCACCTCTTTGCGAAGCTGATCGCTGAACTTCACGTCCTTCGACAGCACGCGGTGGGTGCCGATCACCACGTCCGCCTGGCCTGCCTCGATCTTCGCAATCGTCTCCTTCTGCTGTTTCGGGGTGCGAAAGCGGCTCAGCATCTCCACCTTGATGGGAAACGCCGCGAAGCGCTGCCGGAAAGTATTGTAGTGCTGGAACGCGAGCACCGTCGTCGGCGCAAGTACCGCGACCTGGCGGTTGTCGCTGACCGCCTTGAAGGCCGCGCGCATGGCCACCTCCGTCTTGCCATAACCGACATCGCCGCACAGCAGCCGGTCCATGGGTGTAGGCGATTCCATGTCGTGCTTCACATCGACGATCGCGTTCATCTGATCTTCGGTCTCGCTGAACTCGAAGCTGTCCTCGAACTCGCGCTGCCATTCGGTGTCAGGCGCAAACCCATGACCTTCGGCCGTCTTGCGGGCCGCGTAAAGTTTCAGCAACTCCTCGGCCATGTCCTTCATGGCCTTCTTCACGCGCGCCTTGGTCTTCTGCCACTGCTGCGTGCCCAGCCGGTTTAATACCGGCTTCACACCTTCCGATGAGCGATACTTCTGCACTAGGTCGAGTCGCGTAAGCGGAACGTAAAGCCGCGCGCCCTCCGCATATTCCAAAACCATGAACTCCACGGCCGCGCCGTCTTCCTGCGGAACCTCCTTCAAACCTTGGTACTGGCCAATGCCATGCTCCACATGCACCACGTAGTCGCCGATGGCGAGATCGCGAAAATCGGAGAGAAAAGCCGATATTTTCGATTTCTGCCGTTGCGGCCGCCCCAGCGAAACTTCTGCCTCGTCGAACAAGTCGCGCGCGCCGAACAAGACCATGTTCGCGTCGGGCAGCACGACGCCCTCGGGCACGTACGCCTTGACGATGATCGGCGCCGTGACCTCCTCCGCGAAGTAGGTCGACTCATCGACGTAAACCTCGCTGCCCGGCCTCGGCGTGCGGCTGCCGATGCGAAACGACAGGTTGTATTCGTTGAAGACATCCGCCAGCCGTTCGACTTCACCCGTGCTGGAGACGGCGAACATCACGCGCTTGCCCTCGCGCGTCAGTCGCGCCACTTCTTCCGTCATGGCGGCGACCGAGCCGTGGAATCGAGGTGTTGGCTGGGTTTGCAACGTCAGGTGCTCGCTCTCGTCGTCTCCCTCGATCCCAAGCTGTTCGACCGCAACGGTGCTAGCTTGTTGCAAGCGCGTGTGCCATTGCGCCGGCGTCAGGTAAATGTCTTCAGGCCGCACCAGATTGCCGATCAAACTGCGCTCATGCGCTTCCGTAACCTTTGCCCACCAGGCGTCGTGCGCTTCGTTCAACGAGTCGGGCTCGTCCAGCACCACCGTTGCCGCAGGCACGAGATCGAAGAAATTTTCCTTCGCACCCGCCACCGGCGCGTATAGCTCCCATCCCGGAAACACAGTGACGCCGCTCGCGCGCACCGCGCGCGCAATCATCTCCTCGCTGCCCGCCAGCCGCTCTCCCGTGAGCCGCGCGTTAATGGCCGCAAGTGTTTCTTCTTCTACCGGCGTTTCCGTAAGCGGAAGCAACGCCACTCCTTCTGCCACCACTGCCGATCGTTGCGTTCCCGGGTCGAACTTGCGAATGGTCTCGACCTCATCGCCGAAGAATTCAATCCGCACTGGCCGGTCCAGCTCCGGGGGATAAACATCCAGCAAGCCGCCGCGATGCGCGAACTCGCCTGGCATCTCGACCACATCCACCTGGCTGTATCCCACCAGGCGCAGGTGCTCGAGCAGGCGATCCGGGTCCGTCATCTCGCCGCGCCGCACTACCTTGGCCAGGTCCGCGTAGAAACTGCCCGCGCGCAGCCGCATCGCAGTCGCGGCCAAAGGAGTGATGACGATCTCCGCCGCTCCGGTCGCAATCTTCCACAGCGCCGTCGCGCGGGCTTCCTGAATCTCGGGATGCGGCGACAGGTTCTCGAAAGGCAGCACATCATAGGCGGGCAAGCCGATGACGGCATCGGGAGAAGCTGCGCCGCTCAACTCGGCCAACGAGCGGACGACAGGCAGCAACTCCTCCACCACGCGGTTGTCGCTGACCACTACGACGAGCAGCCGCGAGGTTACGCGATGCAGTAAGGCGTAAAAGAGCGCCTTGCCGGTTGGGGTCAGTCCGGAGACACGTATCCGCCCCGCGCCGCCCTTGACCTCCACCCCATCGCGCCAACTGCGGGCGCGCTGGGGACCCCGGATCTGGGACACTGCACGCGCAAAAGCAGGTACTTTTTCCACGTCCGCGAAGAATTCGCGAACGAACGGTAGGATCATTGCCTATTCAGTTTACCAGCCTGCGGTGCCGGCAGCTCACTCGCGCCGCTCCCGAGCCGGCGCTTAAACTCCTTCAATACAAGCGCGCTTCATTCCTCGCGCAGCAGTCTCAAAGGATCAATCGACAGTGCGCGCTGCGCTGGAATCCAGGTGGCCAGCAGACCCAGCAGCAGCATAGTCAAAACCGCGCCGCCCAATACCAGTGGATCGCGGGGAGTTCCCGGATGCTTTCATCGCCATTCCTTCGCTGCGCTGGCCTGCCCCTTCCATCGTTGAACGTTCACGCCCATCGCCAGCAGCCACAGGTATACAGATACGTCCCCGAGAAGGCCGGAGGCCAGATTGTAGGGGGACAGATAGTTTACGAGCCGGTTTGACAGATAGGTCAGCCAACCCAGACCGGCAAAAGCCATCAGCGCGCCCAGGATTCGAGGCACAAACGTCGACCTGAAAATGAGATAGCCGATCAGCAGGCAATAGAATCCGTGAAATACCAGGGCGATGTTTAGGCCCTGAGGCTGCCATCGAAGGACCTCAAAGCTGAGTCCCACGAAGGCGAAGAACACCGCGAGCAAAGAGAGGCCCCTGTTCACCGGCTTAAAGATGTCATAGACGATCAGCGTCATAGCGGCCATGCCCGCGATCGCGATGTAGCCCCCTGCGTAATTCAACCAGCCGTGAACAAAGAGCTCGGTGAGTCCTGCCGTCACTAGGCTGAAAAAATAAAGGACACCAGCAATCCTGGCCTTGCTGCGCGGTGACGCTTCTGCAATCCGTTCCATCATTACCGCTGCGCTCATACTCTTTCCTCCTTAGCGGTTGAATCAAGGTGAATGACGCGCTGCAATCGCCCTGCGCCCGCTGCGCTGGCCTGCTCCTTCCATCGTTGAGCGTTCACGCCCCTCACAAGAAGCCATAGCATCAGTGATGCTTCGGCGATGATGCCGAGGACCTCAATGTAGGTGAGCAGATAGTTCGCGAGCGACGGCGACAGAAACGTCAGCCACCCCAAACCGGAAAGCGCCATCAGCACACCCAGAATTCGAGGCAGGAAGGTCGACTTGAAAATAAGGTAGCCGATTAGGAGGTTAAACAGTCCGAAAAATACCAAGTAGATGTAGGCAGCCTGAACATTCAACTCGATAAACATCAGCGCCACGGCCTGCAACTGGTCCACCTTAAATACGCTGAGATACGGACTGCCTTCCAGGGCGACTAACGGGGCGACTTGAAAGAGGCTGCCTAAAGCTTGAATAGCGCATCCCACGAGGCTGAAGAACGCTGCGAGCAAGGCGACGGTCCTATTCACAGGCTTAAACAGGCCATAGAAGAGAGCCGTTACAGCGATGTATATCGCAGTCGCGATGAGACCGACTGCCACACTCAAGCGAAACAATCGCTCGTGCGCCAGGATGTTGGTTGCTGTTGCCGCAGGGTCGCCAGATACAATAATCCCGCGCATGAACAACTCGCCGGATGCGGCCGTGAGAAAGTAAAGCAAGTAAACCACACCGGTAATCCTGGCCCTGAAGCGCGGCGACGCTTCCCCCAAACGGTTGGTCAATACAACTGTGTTCATACTCTTTACCTTCTTAGCGAGCGCTTGGATCAAGCGTGCATGGCGCTCTTGAGTGCGCGCCTACACAACGGCTGCCGATACCCGCTCGCCTGGCTGCTTTGCCGGAGCCAGCGCGATCAGCGCTACACCGATGATGACAAGCGCAGCCGAGCCGTAAAGGTCTCCGCGCATGCTCGCATTCGGCCATGCCTGCACGCCCATAACCATGGCGTGAGCGAAACTCGACCATGCGGCGAAGGCGATGAGGCTGCGATACGCCGATGGCCTCCGCACCGCGACCAGCAAGAAGATGCCCAGCGTGACATAGAGACTCAGCAGCATCACATCGGAGTATTCGCACTTCTGCGGATGCAATAAATGCATCGCCAGCGGGTAAATCCCGGCCGTGAAGAGCACTCCGACCACGACCAACACAACCTTTAGCACTCGTTCTCGAATCATTGCGTCCCCCTGTCAAAACCAAAGTAGGGAAAAGTGCACGTACACCGCACAGGTACACGATGCGCAATCAAAATGCTCGCCGAAGCAAATGAAGTCCGCGAATTCATACTTCCTCCGGTTGCGCGGCGAGGGCCGAGCCGATGGCAGTCGCCAGCCGGTTCCAGCTCGCGGTTTCTTCCCGCAGACGCTTGCGGCCGGTAGCGGTGAGTTCGTAGAACTTGGCGCGGCGATTGTTCTCCGACGTGCCCCAGCTTGCCTTGAGCAGTCCCTGACGGACGAGGCGAAACAGACCGGGATAGAGTGCGCCCTGTTCGATCAACAGGGCATTGCCGGAGATCTGCCCGATGCGTAGAAGAATGCCGTAGCCATGCAGTGGGCCAAGCGAGACCGCCCGCAGGATGAGAAGATCAAGAGTGCCAGGAAGAAGCTGAGCTTGGTCGGTCACCAACCCTCCTAAGATAGTTAGGAGGGTAGCGCGATCTCTCCTAAGCTGTCAAGGAGAAAAATAAGCCGGCAATCATAGATCGGCGTTGCTCGTCTCGAACGCTGTCGGCTGCGAGTGGTTCAGCCTACGTGACGCGCATGAAACGGATGTGCGGTTTTGTGCCCCCTGAAGTCATTTACTCCATTATTATTTCGCGCCACCGGCCTGGTTTTGACCATCGTACAGAACGAATCTATTCTGCTACAGCACGGCTGCTGCGGTAACAGCAGAGTGGCACAAGAGACAGCCGCAGAAATTACCCATGCCTAAGCTTTCCACATTGCAAGCCAATGGTTCTGTCGCGCCAGCTTCGGCAGTCCGGAAAAGGTCCGTCAAGCTCACATTTTGGCCGCTGGTTGTCGCCACATTTTTTATGGTGTCGGGTGGCACGTATGGCACGGAAGATATCGTGCAGGCGGGCTATGGCAGAGCAATCCTTATTCTGCTGCTGACCCCCGTGCTCTGGAGTCTGCCGACGGTCCTTATGATCGGTGAGCTTTCCAGCGCCTTGCCTAAGGAGGGCGGCTATTACGCCTGGGTGCGGCGCGCCATGGGCAACTGCTGGGGATTTCAGGAGGCATGGCTATCGCTGGTGGCCAGCATCTTCGATATGGCCATTTATCCCATCTTGTTCGTTTTGTACCTCGCGCGTCTTTTCCCGTGGTTCGGGATGGGTTACCGCGGGGTCCTTGTGGGAGTGGCCGTAGTGAGCATCTGTACGGGGCTGAATATCGCGGGCATTAAGGTTGTAGCGACCACGTCCATCTGGCTGTTCTGTCTGCTTTCCGCTCCATTCGCAATCATCGTGTTATTGGCTCCCTTCAAGTACGGAGCGCTGGCCCAGGCTGTGACCACCCCGACCACTTCGCATGTTGACATCGCTGTCGGGTTGTTGATTGCCATGTGGAATTACATGGGCTGGGACAACGCTTCGACAATCGCGGCTGAGGTGGACCAGCCACAGCGGACGTATCCGCGCGCCATGCTGGCAGCGGTGGTTCTGGTGGCTGTGTCCTACGTTATTCCCGTCGCCGCCATGTCCTTAACCCACCTCAGCCCGTCCGCATGGGAGACGGGATCGTGGGCGGACATTGCGGGGCTGCTTGGCGGACCGCTATTGCGGATTGGGCTGGTGCTTGGCGGCATGATGAGCGCCTTCGGCATGTTCAATGCCTTGGTGATGAGCTATTCGCGACTGCCGTATGCCATGGCGCAAGACGGAATGCTGCCCAAAGTTTTCGCGCGAGTGAATCGGCGCAAGGCGCCCTGGGTCTCGATTGTGGTTCTGGCAACTGGATGGGCCCTGTGTCTCGGGCTGGGATTCGAGCGGCTGGTTACAATCGATGTGCTTGTCTATGGGGCGAGTCTGTTTCTCGAGTTTCTGGCTCTGGTTGTGTTGCGTGTCACCGAACCCAACCTGCCGCGCCCGTTCAAGGTCCCGGGAGACATGTTCGGAGCGATCTTGGTAGGTGTGCTCCCCACCCTGCTGCTGGTCTTCTTCATCGCTCGTGGTGACCACGAACAAATTCTCGGGATGAGCAGCTTGCTGTTTGGAATTTTGCTCGTCATCGCCGGCTTCCTGGCTTACGGCATTGACCTCACTTTGCGCCGAGCGCGTCCATTGCAATAGGGTCAATCTCGCGCTGGGTATCAATCTCACGGGCAATCGCCAATCGCTGAGCGCGGAGCTCGGTTGCTAGCGGTTGTCGGCAACTCGGCGGTTGTCCAGAGACAGGCTTATGTGAAGGTTCGGATTGCAGGGACAGACGTGTTGCATTCCCATTTGCCAATGGTGGTCGCGTCCACGCCAGCAGCCGGCGCCTCCTATTGACCGAGACTAAGTGACCTCAGATAAGCCACAACGGCCTCCGCGTCTGAGCGCGTCATGTGGAAATGCGGCATGGGATCGCGAAGCGGCTTGCCATCGATCCAGATTGCAGTGGTCAGCAGGGTAACCATTCCAGCATTGGTGGCCGGCGGCGCGCCAGCAAGGCGCGGCGCCATGATGGGCCAGTCTGAAGTGGGTTGGGCCGGCAGATAGGGTACAGGCGCGCCAGCCAGCCAGCGGCTGCGATCCAGCTCACCGTTGGAAAACCGCGGAGTGTGACAGTTACCACACATCGCAACGTGCTCCACAATATATCTTCCACGAGCCACGAGTTCCGCACTGCTTGTCGGCTGGCCTGGGACCGGCTTCTTCGTCTCCTGTGCCGCGGTGAGGCGCGAACCGAACGGTATGAGGAGTGCAAACGCAGCGACCGACACGCTTGCAATCAAATACCTGAGAAGATTGCCGCTCCCCAAAGTTCTAAGTGACATGGCACATCCCTCCGGGTTCTGGGTACATTTTCGACCGCAATGCTTTAACAGTTCGGCGCGGTTTCGAAGAAAGTCCATAATACTACTCCGCGAGAAGACGCCCTGCAGTTGACTACCGGAGATGCTGGTCAATCTCGTTCTTGCCAGGACCATGTCGCGCGGCCTTCGTCCCGCCACTTCGCGACGGCCTTCGCGATTTCTGCCGCAATGGTACGCGCCTTGGCTCCTTCCTTCCCCAGTGTCTTAGTCCTCAACCAAGACTACCGGTTGGAAGCGAGCCTTCGCTCTTATCCACTCAACTCATTTCCGGTTTTGGAATGAGTGGGGACTGATTTATATCGGCGTACCATGCTTGACTCGGATCGACCCTTCTCTCCACACATTTCGGAAATCGCGCATGTGTGGGGAACCCGACCACCAGATCATTTTGCTGGGCGGTGCTCCTCGTCAGCGGTGTCAAAATAGCAGGCAGAGGGCGGGCTGTCGTGCAGGATCGCGTAAAACTTCACTACAGTCCCAGGCTTCGGTTGCCGGACATATCCCGCAAACCCGTCGTAGCTGTTGCTCATTTCCGGATCAGTTCTCCCGACACTGGAGGGCCTGTACCCCACTGCGGCCAGGCCGGTGATGACTCCTTCAGCAGTGGCAACGATCTCACGCGGTGGCTGGTGGTGCTTGCGGTCCCAAGCCCACCCGGATACAAACCAACCCGGCGTAGCGGAATCCTTGAGCGGAACGAATTCCAACCGGCCTGTACACTCATTGGGCGACGCAACGCGGAAGGCATTTTCCAGCGGACTTCCCAGCAAAGAAGAATCCCACCCCGAAAAAAGCGATAGTTCATGCTCTCTGAAGTAACGAATACCCAGCAGTAGCTTGTCACTGTTTTCCGCGATCCCGGTTAACAGTTCCGGGCTGTAGACACCTGTCCGCAGGGCCATGCTGGCGAGATTGAGCCCAAATCCATGCGCTCGCGCCCTCCCGATCGGCCGATCAGCCAGCATCGCCCCTCTCCCCAACACCGCTAGAAGGCATATCTGGGCCGCGAGGAAACGGTATGGTCTTGCAGAAAGCGAGAACGCATAGCCCAACAGCAGCAGTCCCAAACTGCACCAGAAAGGAAGTGCGAATGTCTGATATCTGTTTTCCAATGCCTCCTTGACGCCGAAATTTAATCGTCCTGCCGCGGTAATGAGTGCCGTTGCAGCGCAGAAGGCAATGGTAAGGACAAGCAGCAGCGCGAATGCGCGAGATGTCCGGATGTAGTAGGGCGTCCGGAGAAGCACAACCAGGGCAACGGCCAACCCGATAACGCCGATCTCCTCCGCGGTAACAATAGGTTCGTTTACCCATGAACTCCCGAAGTACACGGCCACATACTTCATGAGACGAGCAGGCGCACCGAGTGAAGCAATTGGATCGGCGTGATATGGCGGTCGAACATAGTGATAAAAATAAAGGGACGTGCTGACTGCACCCGTAATGGTAAAGCTCAACACCGCAGAAGGACGCAATCTGAGGAACAGGGCCGCTACCACCAACAACGGCCAGAGAAGATTCCCGTTAGCCAGCGAATAGGTTGCACACAAGGCCGCCAGAATGGAGATAGACAGCCAGAGGAATTTCGGTGGGCCCGGTTTTCCGGGATGGCGCTGTGAATCGGTCGAATACAGCAGCAGCCCGACAAACGAGAGTGTGGCAAACAGCGGCGACAGCACATAGCAGACTTGAAATCCCATGGTGTAGTTCAGCCACGGAGAGGGACAGAAAATACAGAACGCCACCAGGCCCGCGCCGCTGCGCCACAGTGTCCCCCGCCATCCGCCCAGCACTCGCATACTCCATCCCCACAGCCCTAAATGCAGGAGCTGGATTACGGCGATGCTGGCCAGCAGAAACACCTGGCGGGCGCGAAACATTTCCAGATCTACGGCGAAAAACAGCTTCTGAATGACCAGCCGATGTTCGTTATGCTGGCGCCACAGCCAATTGGGAGAGAGCGGACCCTCGCCTTTGGCAATGGCTGCGATGTACTCCCATGTGTCCCACCAGGGAAGGCTGGAATAACTCACCCAGATCGTGTACACGGCGGCAGCAATGGTGCACAGCCCGCCCAACAAAATGGCGTATGACAAACCGGCGGAGAGCCGTGGGACTACGTGCGTCCGGCTCTGTGCCCCTGGAACATCCCGGGCCAATACCGTTGCCGAAGGCAGGTTCATGCGCGCACCACTCACGCTCGGTGAGTGATTCTTGCACGTCTGCCCTTAGTTGTCAGCTCACGTTTCCTGAAGGGGATGTAACCTGCTTCGGGATCGGATTATGGTCAGATCATAAGCGAAGCGGAAAACCGCCCAAACGGTGCTCCAGAAAGGAAAGTCCCAGAAGTCGACTTCGGAAAAATGTGGTGTTACGGTGCGCTGCTTGTGCACTGAGCTCCCGCGAAGCCGGTTTCTGGCAAGCTCCGCTTTGCATCTTCGTTTTCCTGTTTTGGTAAAGGCAGGAGTTTTCCCGACTGAATTCGCCGCCGCGTGGCCCTATACTGGGACAACGGCTCGTCGAAAACTGGCCGAAGACTTTAGAACAGGTCCTCCGCGTCGCGCCGAGGGGCGCGATTGTGTAAGGGCGCACCGACGAAACTCCGCAGTTCGGTAAATACTGTCAGCAGCAGCGCGGCCATCCAAACCCCGCCGCACTATCAAGCTTGGGCGCATGGCTGCGCCTCATTCGAGCAAAATCCCGAGAAGTCCTCTTCGCGGAGGTGTGCTGTTGCTGAATCTTGCTCGCGCTCTGATCTCCTCGAAGAGCGTTTCACGCTCGACCGGTTGATAGCGTAACGACTGACAACAAATTGACTGTCGCTCCGACCCGCCCTATCATCAGGCATCCGCGTAGCCCGGCCCAACATGATTGACATGACCATCTCGCACTACCGCATTGTCGAGAAGATCGGCGGCGGCGGGATGGGTGTGGTGTACAAGGCGGAAGATACGCGCCTGGGCCGCTTCATCGCCCTCAAGTTCCTGCCTGACGATGTGGCTCGCGACCCTGCCGCACTGGAGCGTTTTCGCCGCGAGGCGCGCGCAGCTTCGGCGCTCAATCATCCCAACATCTGCACTATCCACGACATCGGCGAAGAGGACAGCCGCGTCTTCATGGTGATGGAGTTTCTCGACGGCGTGACGCTGAAGTATCGCATTGCCGGCCAGCCGATGGAGCACGAGCTGCTGCTCGACCTGGCGACCGAAGTGGCCGACGCGCTGGATGCGGCGCACGGCCAGGGCATCATCCATCGCGACATCAAGCCGGCGAACATCTTCGTCACCCGGCGCGGTCACGCCAAGATTCTCGACTTCGGACTGGCGAAGGTTCGAGCCAAGGAAACGGATTCCGAATCCGAGACCAGGGTCACGGACTCCGGCGCGCAGCACCTCACCAGTCCGGGAACAATGCTGGGCACTGTGGCCTACATGTCGCCGGAGCAGGTGCGCGGCAAAGAGGTGGACCCCCGCACCGATCTGTTTTCCTTCGGCGCGGTGTTGTACGAGATGGCAACCGGCAAGATGCCGTTCGACGGTGCGAGCTCGGGCGAAATTTGCAGCGCGATTCTGCGAGACGAGCCGACGCCGCCGGCGCAGCTAAACCCGGACGTCTCGCCGGAGTTGCAGGGCATGATCCGCAAGGCGCTGGAGAAAGATCGCAACCTGCGCTACCAAACCGCGGCCGATCTGCGCACCGATCTGCAACGGCTGAAGCGTGACACCGAGTCGACCCGGCTGGTCGCGGCGCATTCGTCTTCGTCCAGCGGCAGGATGCCGGCGGTCACTACGGCAAAGCCGCGCAAGCTGTGGATGATTGTGGCGGCGTGCGTCGTTGTGGTTCTTGCGTTGGCAGCCGCCGGCGCGTGGTATCTGCGATCCGGCAAGACCAAACAGATCGACTCGCTGGCGGTGTTGCCGTTCACCAACGAAGGCGGCGACGCCAAGACCGACTACCTCAGCGACGGCATTACCGAATCGCTGATCGACAATCTGGCGCACGTGCCGGACCTGAAGGTGAAGTCGCGGCATTCGGTTTTCCGCTACAAAGGCAAAGATGTCGACGTGCAGCAGGTGGGCAAGGATCTGGGCGTGGCGGCGCTGGTCAGCGGGCGCGTGGTGCCGCACGCCGACACCATCGAAATAAGCGCCGAGCTGACCAACGTCAGCGACAACACCGAAATCTGGGGACAGCACTACAGCGGCCCGGCGGCCAACATCATCTCGCTACAGCAGCAGATCGCCGGCGACATCGCAGGCAAGTTGCGCTCGCAGATGAGCAGCACCGAGAAGCAGCAAGTCACCAAGCAGGGAACGAAGGACCCTGAAGCCTACGAGCTGTACCTGAAAGGCCGTTACGAATGGAGCAAGCGCACTCCCGCGAGCCTGGCCGCGGCGATCTCGTATTTCAACCAGGCCATCGACAGAGATCCCGGCTACGCGCTGGCGTATCTTGGGCTCGCCGACGTCTACGGCGTGCTGTCGTCCTACGGCGGCAAGGCCGTTGATGAGTTTCCCAAGTCGACTGCTGCGGCGCGTAAGGCGCTGGAGCTGGATCCAACGCTAGCCCATGCCTACGCCATTTTGGGCAGCAACGAGATGGATTTCGACTTCGATTTCGCACACGGTGAAGCCGACTACCGCAAGGCTTTGGAACTCGATCCCAACGACGCCACCGCGCGCCACTGGATGGCGGAGGATATGGCCTCGGTCGGCGGCCGCGAGGAGGAGGCTCTGGCCGAAGCCAATCGCGCCCATCAATCGGATCCCCTGTCAGCGCTTATGGCCGCGTCGCCGGGAATCGTTCTCGTCTCGGAACGCCAGTTCGACCAGGCTATCGAGGTACTGAAGAAGGTCGTCGCCGACAATCCGGCATTTCCGGTCGCGCACTTATATTTGGCTAGAGCTTATTTGGGAAAGCGTATGTATCCGCAGGCGATCGAAGAGTACAAGATCTTCGGCCGGCTCGATGGCGATCCGCACGAAGTGGCATTTGCCGCCGCGCTGGAGGAGGGTTACAAGACCGGAGGCTGGAAGGCCGCGCTCAACAAGGGCATCGCGGTGCGCCTGGCGCAACGCAAGAACGGCTACTACTCGCCATACTTCATCGCCCAGATGTACGCCGATCTCTCCGACAAGAACCAAGCTTTCTACTGGCTGGATACGGCCTACCGCGAGCGCGATGGCCTGATCAATCTGAAAACCGACTTCATGCTCGACCCCATCCGTTCCGACCCGCGCTTCGCCGAGCTGATGAAGAAGGTGGGACTGCTGCAATAGCAAAGGCAATCGTACCGGGGTGAGGAAAGCGGTAGGGCCTTCATTGCCTGTGACGTGGGCGGAAGTCCTCTTGTGGGAAGTTGGGATACTCACATCAAGAACTGATGTCTGTGGGCAAGCTGGCGGCTGGCTCACCCACGGCGCGTAATCAGACACTTACAGACGACGATTTGTGAGGCTGATTGGGCAAGCGGCAGGCATCAACTATGTCTATGGTAATAAAAGGAATGCGTGGAAAGTTTTGGCTGCCCCCCAGGGATTCGAACCCCGATATGCTGATCCAGAGTCAGCTGTCCTGCCGTTGAACGAGGGGGCAACCACCAAATTATCCGTCAGGTTACGTTTTCCGGTCAAATTACTGCTTCGTGAATGTGTCATGTCATTTTGGCGGAAGTGGAAAAGTCTTAAGCGATACGATACGCCAGGTCGAAGTCGTTAGTTTCGCGAACGTATGGAGCTGTGGGAGCCACACGGCTCCACAAAGCATTCAAGTCAGACGCATTGTCAGCGAAGGCAGCGACAGCCCCTCCACCTCAACTGTCCAGACATCGCCGCTGTCGATTGGATGTCCGGCCGTGAGCGTTCCGGAACTGACGATTTCCCCAGCACTCAATGGTTCGTTTGGGAATCGCCGCACGATGGCTGCGCTGAGTTCCGCCAAGCACAAAGCGGGACTCCGCAAGCAGTTCCTGCCCGATCCTTCTTCCACGAACTCTCCGTTCTTCGAGACGCGAACCTTAAATCGTGCCAGCTCGTCCACCAGAGTGGCAATGGAATCGGGTCGCACCTGCACCCGCTCTCCGATCACGAGTGCGGCATGAAGTCCAAAACATGCAACGAAATCACTTGGCTGAAACTGCCATTCCGCAAAGGGACAATCGATGATTTCGAATCCCATCGCCAACCATTCCGTGGACCCGAGCGCAGCGGTGGCATCGACGCCCTCAGCAATCATCTCTTGTTTCAAGCCGAAAACAATCTCGGGCTCGATCTTCAACGAACGGCGATGTGGGAGCGTCAGCGTGGCAGAGTTGCTTTCGCTGTGCTCCACAGTATTGTCGTACATGTGGGCCCAAAGCAGAGTTTCAAGCTTGAGCACACGCCACAGGGCCTTATTGGCATAACCAGCCTTGCGGCCGACAGCCCTGGACCCACCAGCTTCGCGAAACCGTTTGAGTGCTGCTTCAACCTCGTAAGCCGTGTTGAGGTCGAAACCGGGGCGGGCCGAGGGAAGCGCGGCCACCATCTCGCCCGTCTCATGCGCGGCGAGGAGTTCACGCGCCAAAGTTTCGACCTCATTGGGCAACATAGGTGGTTTGCCTTTCGCAGCGCTCTTCACCAACTACAATCACGTGCGCAGCGCGATTCGCAGTGCGGGCAGTCGAGACGCTCAGTATCTGAGGACAATGTGCATCTTTATTCTGAAAGAGTTTAGCAGGGCGCTGAACGCCAACCGTTACTCGATTAGAATTCATGTATTAGCTGAATTTCAATTTGCCGCTGCGCCAAGGGACACGCAATGAGCCTGAAATCGGTAGACACACTGCTTGACGTTTTACACTTCGCGGACAGCCACACCGCAGTTATCGTTCCCGAGATTGGAATCCGTGTCACCTACGATTCGCTGCGGCAGCAGGTGCTGGCGATGGCGGGCGCTTTGGCCGCCGCCGGCATTCGCCGGGGCGATGCTGTGGCCATCGCCTTGCCCAATGGTTTGCCTGCAATCGTGAGCTTTCTAGCTGCCTCCATCGCTGGAACAGCAGCCCCTTTGAACCCCGCGTACCCCTATGAGGAGTTTGTTTTTTTTCTCGCTGACACCGATGCCCGTATTTTGCTTTGCCCACCCGTGGGCGCGGAATTGGCGCGCAGCGCAGCCGCGGACCGCAACATCCCGGTGTTCTCGGTGGAAATGAGCGACCAGGGCAACGTTCACTTGGCCGGTGTTCCGACGGGAGTTCCGGCAACCGAGCCCACGGCGGAAGACATTGCCCTGATCCTGCACACCAGTGGAAGCACGGGCCGGCCGAAGCGCGTGCCCCTGCGGCATTTCAATCTCGCGGTCTCGTCGGCCAATATCGCCAACACCTATGGCCTCACCGAAGAAGACGTTTCGCTTTGCATCATGCCGCTGTTCCACGTTCATGGCTTGATCGGCTCGACCATGTCGACGTTGGTTTCCGGAGGGACCGTCGTCGTTCCTACCAAGTTCAACGCGCTTTCATTCTGGCGCACCGTGCGGGACCATCATGTGACCTGGTATTCGGGAGTGCCCACGATGCATCAGCTCCTGCTGGCCCGGACGCACCACAAACCGGCAGAAGCTGCGTCTTTGCGCTTCATCCGTTCCTGTAGCGCGCCGCTGTCGCCGGAGCTCATTCACAAGATCGAAGACATGTTTGGCGTTCCTTTTGTTGAAGCCTACGGAATGACCGAGGCGGCGCATCAGATGACCTCGAATCCCCTGCCGCCGCGGCATCGCAAACCGGGGTCTGTGGGAGTAGGCACGGGGCTGCGGGTCCGAATCATGGATAAAGACGGCAATGACCTCGGCAATGACCATCGCGGCGAAGTTACGATTCAAGGCGCGAATGTCTTTCGCGGATACGACAACAATCCCGAAGCCAATGACCGCGCATTTGTGCGCGGCTGGTTCCGCACCGGCGATGAAGGCTGGCTCGATTCCGACTGCTATTTGCACTTGAGCGGCCGGATCAAGGACATCATCATCCGCGGAGGCGAGAATATCGCGCCTCATGAAGTCGATGAGCTATTGCTGAAGCATCCCGCGGTCGCGGCTGCGGTGACGTTCGGCTATGCCCATCCCACGCTGGGCGAAGAAGTGGCTGCGGCGGTGGTCTTGCACGAACCGCATGGCGCCACCGAGGCAGCACTCATCAAGTACTGCCGTGAGTCGCTGGCAGAATACAAGTGCCCGAAGAAGATTTATCTGGTGAAAAGCATCCCAACCACCGCGACCGGAAAAGTTCGCCGCCGCGCCGTCGCCGCTGCGCTTGTGGATGACCAGCAATGAGATTCCTGATCGCGGGGGCGGGCGCAATTGGTGCCTACATCGGCGCCCGCATGGCGCACGCCGGTTTCGATGTCACGCTCTTCGCGCGAGGGCCGCATCTACGCGCCATGCAGGAGCGTGGTGTGTTGGTGGAAACTGCCGAGGGAGATTTCGTGGCGCGGCCCACCATGACCGGCTCTCTCGAAGAAGTGGGACCGGTGGACGTTGTTTTTCTCGGCGTCAAGGCGCACGGCCTGCCGCAACTTGCTCCTCATCTGGCGCCGGTGTTGGGACCCGACACGACGGTCGTCAGCACGCAGAATGGAATTCCATGGTGGTACTTCCAGGGTTTCGGCGGCGATTGGGATGGATTGCGTCTGGAGCGCGTCGATCCCGGGGGTGTGATTTCCTCGGCCATCGAAGCGCGTCGCGTGGTTGGCTCCATCGTTTATTTCTCAACCGAAATTACCGTGCCGGGAGTGATCCGACATATCGAGGGAAATCGCATTTCTCTGGGCGAGCCGGATGGCACGCGTTCCGATCGCTGCCGCCGAATTGCCGAGGCGCTGATCGCGTCCGGCTTGCGCTGTCCGATCACCACTCGCATCCGGCACGAGATTTGGGTCAAGGTGCTGGGCAACGCTTCCTTCAATCCGGTCAGCGCCCTGACCCGCGCCACGCTGGTGCAGATGGTGCGCGATCCGGGAGTTTGTTCGGTGGTCCGAAACATCATGCAGGAAGTGGAAGCGGTCTCCCGCAAGTTGGGCATGGAGTTGCCTGTCTCCATCGATCAGCGAATTGCCGGCGCGGAAAAAGTTGGCGAGCACAAAACCTCCATGCTGCAAGATCTTGAAGCCGGGCGGCCGATGGAGCTGGAAGCGTTGGTAGGCGCTGTGGTGGAGTTGGGAGAACGCGTCGGCGTTGCCATGCCCTACTCGCGAGCGGTCTACGCCTGCACCAGGCTGTTAGCGGAGTGTGCAACTCGGCAGCAACCAAAATGAACGAACCGACCGGCGCTCGAGCGCAGCGGCAAAAAGGCGCTCGGTCTAACTGTCGGCTTCGCGCCCGAATTCGCCATTCCGGCTGCGACTGACCAATTTCGTTGCTTCCAGGCAGTCTGCCCGGTTTGGCTGCGGGCAAGCTTCCACCTTTCATCCACCCAACATAGATATCCAAAAACACGAAGAAATGTTGCCGCTCGGCATGACAACGGGATATACTTCCCTCCTAACTGGTCCAATCATCGGACCACTTGCCAATGCCAGCTCCGATCACGTCCGACTTTGAGGTTGTCCGCAGACACAAGGTCTACGAAGCCGTCGCCAAGCAGATCGAACGTCTGATTCTGGAAAAACTGAAACCCGGGGACAAACTGCCCTCGGAACGCGAACTGGCCGAGCTGCTGCAAGTGAGCCGCAGCTCCATTCGAGACGCCATTCGAGGCCTGGAACTGACGGGCTTGGTTGAACCCCGTCAGGGGGCCGGGACAATTGTTTGTGAACGACCAGCCGACTCATCGCTCAGTCCCTTTGCCACCGCGCTAAAGCGCCAGCACGAATTGGTCAGCGAGCTCCTGGATTTTCGCAAGATGCTGGAACCGCCGTTGGCTGCGCGCGCCGCCACCCACGCTTCGCCTGACGAAATTTCAGAGATGGAAGATATTTTGCAGCGGCAGGAAGGAAAGCTGTTTCACGGAGAAGCCGCCGTCGCCGAGGACGCGGAATTCCATTACAGCATTGCTCTGGCTTCCGGTAACAGCGTTGTGCTGAAGGTGCTCGACATCATCATGGACCTGCTGCGCGACACGCGGGAACGGTCTTTGCAGGGGCCGGAGCGGCAGGAAAAATCGCTCACCGGGCACCGCAGGATTCTGACCGCCATCAAGCGTCGCGATGCCGAAGGCGCAAAGTCTGCTATGCGCCGGCACATTGAAGACGTCGAAGAGATCGTACTTAACCAGTTTTGACCAAGAAGGACTTGGCCATGAATTACACGGAACTCACGGTTTGGACGCGCGGCATCATTATGGACAAAGAGGGCCGCGACATCGTCAATTCCATCTCCGCTGCCGCCCGGCTCGAGGGCAAGTTCGCCCAGGCAATGGAGAACTACGTGGACAATCCCGATCGCACCAACGCTCCGACGCGCAAGTACTGCCGGGTCAGCGACAGCGTAATCGAGAACGCGCTCACTTACGAGAACGAGAATCCCAACATCGTCGTGTTGGTCGAGGAGACGATGGTCAAGGGTTGGGACTACATGCGCGGCATGCCACCAGGCGGAACGCTGGTCATCAACACGCATTACACGCCGGAGTACATGATCCGCTTCGTGCCCGGCCCTGAGCGGCTGGCCCAACTGGTGTGCGTTGATGCCGCAAAACTGGCCGATCATAAATGGCTCTACTACCGATTGGGCGAGCTGGGCCTGGATCGCCTTTCGACCGAAGGCGCGGCTGAGCGCAACAAAGCGATCGCACCCGATATCGCCGCGCCGCTCATTGCAGCCGTGGTAAAGACCACGGGCATCGTGAAGCTGGAGACGATTGAACCCATGATTGCGAACAAGAAAGCATTCCAGACGGCGCTCGGCGAATTGCACATCATGCCGCTGAATCCGGTAGCGGTGTAGGAAGGACCCTAATGTCGACCAAAGGCACCCGCATCCCCGACCGGCTCAAGATCACCTTTGCCGGCATCACGCCCGCTCCTACGCAGGAAAAAGGCCAGGACCTGTTTCCCACGGGCAACTGGCGTGCGATCAGACCCGTCTATCGCGACAAGCTGCCCCCTTGCAACAACGCTTGCGGGACGAATGAGAAGATTCAGGGCTACCTCGATCTGGTCAAGCGCGGCAAGTATCTCGACGCTTACGCACTCATCAAGGAAGACATGCCCTTCCCGTCGGTCACCGGCCGGGTGTGCTACCACCCGTGCGAGCAAGCCTGCAACCGTGGACAGTACGATGAGGCCATCTCGATTCGCGCGGTCGAGCGCTTTCTCGGCGATCTCGGACAGGCACTGACCCGTGATGTAGTTCAGGCCGGAAAGCCGAACGGCAAGAAAGTTGCCGTCGTCGGCTCGGGTCCTGCCGGCCACAGCGCCGCCTATCAACTGGCGCGCCTCGGTTACAAAGTGACGATGCTCGAGAAGTCGCCGAAACCGGGCGGACTTAATCGTGGTGGCATTCCGCTGTGGGTGCTGCCGCCGGAAATTCTTGATCGCGAGATTGAGCGCCTCGTCGAGCTCGGGGTGACCATCAAGACCAACGTTGAAGTCGGCAAGGACGTTACCTGGGATGATTTGAAACACAACTACGACGCTTGCGTGCTGGCCGTCGGCCTCATCGAGCCCAACAGCGTGCGAGCCGAAGGCGAGGACAAGCACGGCGTGCTCTATGGGCTGCCATTCCTGCGCGATATCGGTATGGGCACGTCGAAGGTCAAGCTGGGGGCTCGGGTCGCCGTCATCGGAGGCGGAAATACAGCGATCGACTGCGCCCGCGAAGCGTTGCGGCAAGGCGCCGTGGAAGTCACCATGATCACGGTTGAATCCAATCGCGACGAGATGCCGGCCGTGCCCGAAGATCTGCACGACATGCTGGAAGAAGGTGTGGAACTGCTGCACGGGCGGGCGATGACGGCGGTGCTCGGCAACGGCAGGGTCGATGCGTTGCAACTGCATCCCGCGCGCTTCTCGGGCGCCATCAACGCTTCGCCGATCATCGTCGATCGTGAAGCCCCGGCTGAGCGTTTCGCGGTCGACAACGTAATCATCGCGGTGGGACAGCGCGCGTCGCTCGCGTGGCTGCCGGACGAGTTCAAGAACGAGCGTGGCACCATCAAAGCCGACCGCTTCGGTCGTCTCGGCGACACGAACTTCTTTGCTGCCGGAGACATTGTGCAGCTCAGCACCGGTCAGCAGTTGATGGTGGTCAACGCCGTTGGCGACGGCAAGCGCGTGGCCTTCAACCTGGACAAGGTGCTGCGTGGGGAGCCGTTGCAGCCGCGCAACATTCCGGTCGACGTAATCTTCGATTTGAATCGCATGAACATGACGTACTTTCCGCACTTCCCGCGTGTGCAGCAGACGCTGCTACCGCCCACAAGCCGGCGCAAAACGCAGGAGGAAGTGATCCAGGGGTTCTCAGAAGAGCAGGCAGTCGAGGAGGCTTGCCGTTGTTTCAGTTGTGGCACCTGTAACGCCTGCGACAACTGTTATCTGGTCTGCCCCGAGCCGTGCATCGTGCGCGGGGCGCGCTCCAACGGCCTCTATAAGATCCTGGTCGACTACTGTAAAGGTTGCCGCGTATGCATTGAGGAATGTCCCACGGGCTGTCTCGAAGGCGTTCCCGAACTTGACTTTGACACCGGTGTAGTGCGGATGGATACAGCCTTCGCTATCACGCCTGGGCTGCACGGACGGCAGGCGGAACAGTTGAAACATTTGGCAGAGCAGCCAGCGAAGAATATTTAGCTGGGTGGAGCAGGCCTTTAGGCCTGCGTTCAGCAGTGCAGAAAAGCAGCTCAGGCGCTGAGGTCGAATGACCTCAGCGCCTGAGCCCCAAAGCTGACGGAGAGACGCGGGCCTGAAGGCCCGCTCTACCGGACCCGGAATCAGTGGAGTCAAACATGGCAACGGCTACACAGGTAAGCAAGAAGACGGTGCGGATCAACGGCTGTGTTGCGGCGGCGCAGGCCGCCAAGTACGCCGATGTGGACGTGATTACGGCCTACCCGATCCGGCCTTACACGGCGACCATGATGGCGCTGGCCCAAATGGTGGCCAACGGCGAGCTGGATGCCGAGTACATTGTGGCCGACAGCGAGCATTCGCAATTGAGCATCGCGCACGGCGCTTCGTCGAGCGGCGCGCGTGTGTTCACCGGCAGCTCGGGTGTCGGCGTGCAGTATGCCTACGAGCTTTATTCCCCGATCTCCGGCAGTCGAATGCCGGTGCAGATGATGATTGCCGACCGCACGCTCGATCCGCCCGGAGATTTTGGGTCCGAGCATACCGACGCTCTGTCAACGCGCGACATGGGCTGGCTGATGGGCTGGTCCTGTGATGCGCAGGAGGCATTCGACAACCACTTGATGGCCTATCGCATCGGTGAGGACCCGCGCGTGCTCTTGCCTCAGATGGTCTGCCAGGATGGGTTCTTCGTCTCGCACATCACCACTGACGTCGAATTGCCCGACCCCGGACAGGTGCAGGAATTCCTGCCGCCGTACAAGCATCCGTATCCTCTCGATCCGCGGCATCCGGTCTCGCACGGACCGCAGATCATGCCCGAACAGGGTCCGCCACTTCAGTTGGAGCGCGCGCGTGCCATGGAAGAGTCGATGGCGGTCATTGAGGAGGTCCACGACGACTTCGCCAGAATCTTCGGGCGACGCTACGACCCCTGGCTGGAAGAGTTCATGACCGATGGCGCCGACGTTGTGTTCTTCATGCAGGGCGGCCACGCGGTGACGGCGCGTTTCGCGATTCAGCGCATGCGCGATGAGGGTGCGAAAGTCGGCATGGTGCGGTTGCGGACCATCCGGCCATATCCCACCGATCGCGTGAACGAGGTCTTGAGCAAGTTCAAAGTAGTTGGCGTCATCGAGACCAACTTAGGTCTGGGCAGCGTAAGCAGCGGCGGCTCGCTTTATGCCGAGGCATGCGCGTCCCTTTACGAAAGCCAACGGCGCCCGCTCGTGGTCTCGTTTATGGCCGGCCTGGGCGGCGAGGCGATCGTGCTGAAGGAATTCTACTGGATGACGCAGAAGATGACGGAGGCGATGAAACGCGGGACAATCGAAAAACGTACGCATTGGGTCGGATTCGAAGAGTAGAGGAGCTTGGTCGTGTGGCGCTTCAGCTTGGACGAAATTTCTTGCTGTCATCCCGAGCGCAGGTGGCCTTTCTTTGGCCGCCGAAGCTGAGGGACCGCTATATTGCCGTAACCATAGGGGTCCTTCGACTCCGGCGCGTCCGCCACGGCGGACGCGCCTCCGCTCAGGATGACACGATACGAGAATTTCTGGCGGGCTGAAACCCGGCGCTTCCACCATTATCGGGAGGAATGAATATGGCGACGATTGAAGTACGGCGGCAGGTGCTGCCGATTCTCGAAAACCCTAACCAGGGGGCGCGTTTCTACAACCCCGACCTGCCGTCGAGTGAGCCGTTCGTCCCCGGCCACCGCACGTGTGCCGGCTGCGGGCCCTCCATTCAGTACCGGATGACGACGAAGGCTGCGGGCGACAACACCATCCTGGTCGGACCGACGGGCTGCATGTATGTCGCCAACAGCTCGTATCTCTGTACTCCCTACAATGTGCCGTGGGCGCACACGCAAATTGGCAGCGCGGGCAGCTTTACCGCAGGCGTCGCCGCCGCCTACGAAGCTATGATCCGCAAGGGCAAGTGGAAGGGCGCTTTTCCCAACATCATTTGCGAGGCGGGCGACGGCAGCTCGTCCGACATCGGCCTGGGCTCGATATCAGGTGCTCTCTATCGCAATCACGACTGCCTGATCATCTGCTACGACAACGAGCAGTACGCCAACACCGGCATTCAGGCGTCATCGCGCACGCCTTATGGCGGCATGACGACCTTTTCGCCGCCCGGCCCGAAGGTTCCGCAGGCGAAGACGCTGTTTCCCAAAGACCTGGCTCGCATGATGGCGGCGGGCCATCCTCACTGCTATGTGGCGACCGCCAGCGTGGGCTATCCCATCGACTTGATGAACAAGGTGCGCAAGGGGCTGAATCACCGAGGCGCTGCGTTTCTGATGGTCTACACTCCGTGCCAGAAAGGCTTCGTGTACGAGACGCCGCGCTCCATCGATCTTGGCCGGCTGGTTGTGGAGTGCGGGCTCTATCCGGTCTGGGAGTGGAATCCGGAGAACCGTGCGTACGATTACAGCTTCCGCCCGCAGAACATGCGACCGGTATCCGAGTACTTGAAATTGCAAGGACGCTTCGGCCACCTCCATGCCGAGGACATCGCCAAATTGCAGAAGTTTGCCAACGAGCAATGGCGCATGATGGGGGTTGAGCTGCCCGAGGCTTTGCTCCAAGCCGCCGACGCGAAAAACGTGGCCGATATGGCCGTCGCAGTAGAGGCCGCCGTGGTGGCACAAACGGTATGAGCACAAAAACAACAACTCCGCCTGCCGCTTCCGAAGCGCAGGAAAGCTACATCGTCAGCGAAGGCAAGAAGCGCGGTTCGACGCGCGATGTACGACCGGAAGCGGCCTTCGACCGCTTCTATACCGTACTGCGGGTGCACGCCGGCGACTCTATCCTCACCGACAACTGGCACACCAATGAAGTGCTGGACCATACGCGCAACAACTTCGAGGGCTATACCTTCGCGATGCGCACGCTGGAAGCCTGGGGCGCAGTGGTGGAGAACGACCAGCGTGCCTACTACACTGCCGGCGGGCGGGTGTGGGTCATGGATCTGGAGCCCTGCGAAGGCAAGAAGCCGCGACTGCCCGGCTATGGAACGGGCAAGAAATAGGTACGGTTGCCTCGCATTCTGCTCATCGACGACACGCCGGAGACGGCCGAGCTTCTAGCGTTCGCTCTGCGAGACCGTGGCTACGAGGTCTTCGCAACCGGATACACCACCTCCGTCAACGAGCTGCTTGTGGAGCGGCACGCCGATGCGCTCGTGCTGGACTGCTCCAGCTTCGACATGAGCGAGTCAATCTTCGATAGCCTGCGTTCTGATCCGGACCACGCCAGGATTCCCGTCGTCATCATCAGCGATACCCCGCAACTGGCTGAGGCTCGCCTGCGTTCGCGGAACGCGCAAAGAGTCCTGTTGGTAACAAAACCCTTCACCGGGGCGCAGGTGGCGACTGCGCTCGCGCTCCTGGCATAGCTATGCCTTTGTGGAGCATGGACGAGTGGCAGTACATTGAACGCGAGGTCGTTACCGACCCGAAGGGCAAGCGGTGGACTGTGGCACTGATGGACGTGCTGGGGCAACAAGGCGATCCCGAGATGCCCAACGAGTTGCTGGAACTTCAGTATTCGTCGGGCCGCTACTTCACCCTCATTTATTCCGCCGCCGGAAGTTTGCAGCGGGAACGCGGCTATACCTCATTGTCAGAGGCGACGGATGCATACGAAGACCTGCTGATGGCAGTCATCGATGGCAGCCTCGATCCCGCGCAACCGGTGTTTCGCCAAGACCTGGAAGAGTGTGGGTCGCGCGCCTCTTTCGCGGCGCGTTGGTGGCCCGCAAGCCGGACGCCGGGGCGGGGGGTGGTCATTTTAAATCCCCACCCCCGGCCCATTTCCATCCTCGGCGGTTGACCGCAGGCCTGAAGGCCGGCTCTACCCAAACTACTCGAATATGAAACTGCTTCACCGGCCCGGATTCAGGTCTCTCATCACCACGTGAAGCACCTGGCCAGCCTGTCGCGCATCGCGTTCGGAAATTGTTGGCTTTGACCGTTCCCCGCCGTTCGTATTGGTGAGGTCTCGATATCTCCGGGCGACGGCAGGCAGGCGGGCGCACCCGCTGCCAATGAGACCTGTCCTCTCTGCGACCGCAACCCGAGTCTGGAATGACCAATCGGCAATTTTCCCTGCGGGCGTATCCGCAGCAGCCAGCGCAGTCAACCCCGTATGTTCCAGCGCGTCGGTGACGATGGCCTCCAGGATTCCGCAAGAAGTGAGCAACGCCAGCTCATAATCTCCCTCATCGAGGGCACGCCGGCCGTCGGTGTAGGCCTGCTCGACCACGGGCCGCAGCTCAGGGTTGTGAACGAAGTCGAAGCGATGAGGAGCCGGGGCGTCCGACGACGCAACAATTGCAGCAGCATCGTCCCGGGAGAGCGAGGCAACGGCTTGCTCAAGGACGGCGAGCAATCGCTTGACGATCTCGATCGGCGGCGCCTCTTCGACGGCACGGTCGAGCGCGGGGCGCATCAGGAAGGCTTCGCTGAACGACCGGGCAAGCCAATGGGCCTTGCTGCCTCCGGACAGCTCGTTCACGGTGACGCCACAGTCTTGCTGCCAGGCGCGAACCGCCGCAAGCGCAGTGGCGTCGGAAGGGTCCGCCGCGAGCGCAGCGCGCACTTCCAGCCCACTGCGGACTAGAGCTTCAAGGTGGCCACGGTAGAGTTCAACCTGCGCTCGAACGTCGTCCTCAGTGGGGCACGTCATAATCGGCATCTGAGCTGACGGGCACTCGTAGTTCATTGACAGTAAACAGGTGGCGTGGTAACTTTCCGCGCTGGTTCGATGACCAGACCAATTTAGCACATCCTGGCGTCCGGAAGTCCAGGGCCAAGCCTGCGAAATGTAAGCAGGTGTTCGAACCACAGTTTCTCAAGTAGAATTTGCGGCAATCCTTGTCGAGCTGACGTTTATCGCTGAGCTATTTACGTTCCCTACGCTCTACTGCGGAGGTAAAACTATGGCTGCATCTCCGGCCTCGCTGATTCACCCCTCGCGTATTCCTAATCGTTGGGTCCAGCTCGTAGCCGGCATTGTCGCGATGATGGCGATCGCGAACCTGCAATATGCCTGGACGCTCTTTACCAAGCCCATACAAGCCCATCTGCACGTCAGCCTGGTCGCGGTTCAGTGGACCTTTACTTTGTTCATTGCTTTGGAGACCTGGCTCGTGCCTTTCGAAGGATACCTGGTAGATCGAATCGGGCCGCGATTCATGCTGGGTGTGGGCTCGATCTTGGTCGGGCTGGGCTGGATTGGGGCGGGGCGGGCGGAGACCATCACCGGCCTGTACTTTTGGTACGGATTGGGTGGTATCGGCGCTGGGATCGTCTATGGGGGAGCCATTGGGAACGCACTGAAATGGTTTCCGGATCATCGCGGCCTGTGCGTCGGATTCACTGCCGGAGCTTACGGCGTTGGCACCGCGACCACCATCGCTCCTATTGCCGCCATGCTGAAAAGCTCGGGCTATCAGCACACGTTCATTGTCTGGGGGATTATCCAGGGATTCGTTGTACTGGCTGCGGCTCTCTTTCTGGCCAGGCCGCCAGTGGGCTGGACACCTCCCAACTGGAAAGCGAAAGAGGTAAAGATCAAAGCCAAAGTGAACACCTCGGCTGCCGACATGACGCCGTGGCAAATGCTGCACCAGCCATCGTTCTATGTCATTTATCTGATGATGACAATGCTGGCCTTCGGAGGTTTAGTTGTGACTGCACAACTCAACCCTATGGCTTCCTCGTACCATGTCGACAGAGTCGTCGTGGCCTTCGGTATGACCGCGGTGGTGCTGGCCATCACCGTCGACCGGCTGCTGAACGGGTTTACCCGTCCCTTCTGGGGATGGGTGTCAGATCATATTGGCCGCGAGAATGCCATCTTCATTGCCTTCGTTCTGGAGGCCGGTGCGGTGTATGCGCTGATCCAACTGATCAGCCACCCGATCTGGTTCGTTGTGCTGTCAGGCCTGTGTTTTTTCGCATGGGGCAATATTTTCTCGTTGTTCCCGTCGCTGACCGGCGATCTTTACGGAAGCAAATGGGCCACCACGAACTATGGGGTTGTGTACACCGGAAAAGGCGTGGCTGCGGCTTTTGCCGGGCCCGGCGCCGCTTGGATCTTTGCCAAGACCGGCTCCTGGACGAAAGTGTTCTGGGCAATGATTGCGTGCGATCTGATCGCTGCATTCATGGCTTTGCTGTGGCTGAAGCCTCTGGCAGCTCGGGTGGTCAAAGATTCTAAAAGCGGCTTGCCTGTCGCCGATTTGCCCAAGGCCAACGCGGCACGAGCTGCGGTGTAGCCCGGTTGGCGCACTTCAGCCCTACCGCACAGTGACAAAGTAGTAGGCGCTCATGGCCACGCCGATGGCAATCACCACGCGCCGCACCTTCACAGGATCGGCTTCTTGCGCGTAGTGCGCGCCGAACCAGCCGCCTGCCGTAGCCCCCGCAATCATTACCAGGCACTGCGGCCAAAAGATGGCGCGTGCCACAATGAACATCAGCACCGCCGCCGCATTAATCACCACCGCCAGCAACGTCCTGATCGCGCCCATGGCATGGACATCACGCATACCCAATGCCGCCAGCATCCCCAGGGTGATAAAGCCGATTCCCGCGCCAAAATATCCGCCGTAGATTGCGATTAGCAGCTCAACGATGGAAGCCACGGTGACGACCTGCCAAGATGCGTTCCGCCACTCCTCCACAACCGCAGTTTTGCCGGCCAATGCGCGGATCTTGTTGCCGAAGGCGAACAGCAAGGTGCCGCTCAGCAGCAGCCACGGGACGAGGTGCAGAAACACATGCTGCGGCGTGTGGAGCAGCAGCAACGAGCCAGCCAGGCCTCCGACAACACTCGTCAACAGCAACGGAACCAACAAGCGTCGTGGCACGTCCAGTCGTTTGAGGTACGCGCCGGTACTGGCTGCCAACCCAGGCCACAGCGCGACCGTGTTCGTCGCGTTGGCTTGCACCGCCGGCACACCTGTCGCTAAGAGTGCTGGGAACGAAATAAACGTGCCGCCGCCCGCCACCGCGTTTAGCGTCCCAGCAATGGCTGCCGCGCCAAACAGGAAGATGCCGTGGATAATATGCAACCGGAACGCTGCGTCGATGAGATTTCCTCCACTGGCGGGATTATCCCGGCCATTGCTTGGAAGCGGAACCCCATCCTACAGCGGGTTGGCGCGCAGCGCCAGGATTGGCAAGGCGTCTGATCTGGGGTACCCCCCTCCCCCCCATATCGTAAATTACCTGTTTTGAATATTTTGCCCGCAAAATATTCAAAATACTGGACTTACTCGTCGATGTAAGTCCTTGCAGCTCAATAGCTTGCACTCCTCTCAGCGCAAGATATTGCGGATAAACGACTTGCTTAAACCAAGTATTTACAATGACTTAGCGAATCACATCCGCCGGCCGTGGACTGTGTCATCCCGAAGCGCCGGGCGTGGACGGCTGGCCACTGGCTACTAGCCACTGACGGCCCCTGACCACTGACCACTAGCCACTGACCACTGATCTTTCAAAGATCTTCAGCCCCGGAAAACTTCCCGAGGCATTGGACGCTAAGCCCAACCTAGCAGCATAGCGCGTCCGCTACAGTCGTCAAGTTACGAAAGTACATGTCCCTTAGTAACCTAACCGTCCGCGGCTCCCATCCTGTCCGCAAATGCGGCGGACAAGGATGCCGTGGCTCAAAACTCTAATCGCGCCTGAAACGCGATCATCCGGGGGCTGCTGTCGCCACCCAATCCGACTCCCAGCAATCCGGTAGGAGGAGAAGTGGTGTAAGTCAGCGCCCCGAAGCCCGTTTGCGTGGAGGGCTTTCCGGGAATACCGGCCAGCACCATGCTCGGGAGCGCGAAGTTGGGATGGTTGAAGACGTTGAAGAATTGTGCGTCGAATCGCAGTTTCACCCGTTCGCCCAGCGGAAACCACTTGGTGAGATAGAGATCGCTCCAGAAGAAGTCGGGGCCGCGTAACGCGTTGCGGCCGAGATTTCCGAATTGACAGTTCTGAGGGGTGTTCCCGCCATAGCAAGCTCCCGTCGCCGGATCAACCGCGGACACAAATGCATTTGGATTCAGCCACTGAATCGTTCCAGGTTGAGTCACGCCTGAAATATTGCAATTGCGACAGTAGGGATCCGCCCCGGGCACAAGGCTTGCATATTCTGGCCCGCTGCCCTGCACGATGCCGTTTCCGTTCGCCGAGTAAGGAGTGCTCAGCACCGAGAACGGGAGTCCACTGTGCCAGAATACGGTTCCTGAAACCTGCCAGCCGTTCAGCGCGTAGCCAAGCGAATGGTTGGTCACCTTGATCGGCAACTCGTACACGTATTGCCCAGTCAGGTTGTGTCGGACGTCGTAGTCGCAGGAAGCGTAATTGCGGCTGAGCTCTCCCGGCAGGGGAGAGAGAATTCCGGCTGAGGAGAACTGCAGAAACCCTCCATTTGAAACCTCGTCGAGGCAATGGCTCCAGGTATAGTTGACCTGCCCTTGCAGGCCGTGCCCAAGGCGCTTCTTGGCCGTGAGTTGAAGGCCGTTGTAGTTGCTGTTGGCGCCCGTCGAAAGCTGGGTTACCGCCCCGAATCGCGGATCGATTGGCTGCATGTAGGGGAACGGAGCAAAGCACCCCTGGCACACCGTCTGGTATCCATTGACCTGCGTGAGATAGGGTTGATCCACGGCGCGAGTCCCTACGTACTGCGCCTGAACGCTGCCTGTGTTTCCAAATTGATGCTCGATGCCCAAACTCCACTGCATGAAATAGGGTGCGTGGAGTTTGCCGTCAGGGACGGCCGTGATGGCGACGGGTGGAAGACACTTCGCCCGGTTTGCCAGCGGAGATGCACAGGAAAGCTCGCCTTGCGGGAAGCCCGCGGAGAAGGTCTGATTCGCCGCAATAGTTGCATCGACTGCACTGTTAGGCACTCCCGGCGCGATTGCCGTGCCACCCACCGTTCCAAGCAGACCGCCCTGAAATGTTTGCACGTAAGGCGGATTCACGCCCACCAAGTCAGCAACGCTTCCCGGCAAGATGTCGCTGAAGAGGCCGAAGCCGGTCCGAAGAACCGTATTAGGTTCAAACTGCCACGCGATGGCGGTTCTGGGTTGCAGAATCGCCAATGGAGTGGACGCAAAGATATTGCCGAGGTGAGTTTGAATCGCGTCGCTCAGCGGTTGGTTAACATCGTGTGAGATGGAATAGAACCAGCCGTCGAGACGGGCAATCTGGTCGTGCGGATTCAGCGGGTTGGAATTGTAGGTATCGCGCAGCCCGAACGTCCAAGTCAGCGTTTGTGTGACCCTCCATGTATCCTGGGCATAGAAATCCAGATTGAGGAAATTGAAAGGCTCGTTAGGAGATGTTGGGAATGTCTTGCTGGCCGTCGATGCCACTCCATAGATGAATTGCGGCAACGTCGTATACGTCACCGTAGGGACTGTCCCTTCGCCGAAGTCGAAGTCATTCAGGCGAAAGATTCGGGTGTTGGTACCAAACCTCAGCTCATGAGCGCCATGGCTCCATGCGAGATTGTCGTTGATAAAGAAACGGGTAGCGCGCCGACCCTGCAACCAAGTGTTGTCGAGTCCGCCAATGGTGGTGAAAGGTGCATTGGCGCCCACTCCCTGCAACACAATTGGAAATGCAGCAAGCGTCGCGGGAAAATCGCTTGGCCCGAACAGGCTCTCGTACCAGGAGAACGCTGGATTGAAGTAGTTCACCAGGTTCTGCGAGAACACGTGCGTGTACCCGGCCGCGAAGGAATAGAGCGGCTGCGGGGACAAGGCATTGAATAGAGGGTTGATTGGGTCGGTGTAAGCAGCTTGCAGGCCAGTGTCCGCCTGAAAACGATACCAGGTCGTGTCGTTGGGGCCGATGTTGTAGTCGATACGGGCTGTCTGCACCTGCTCGTGATCGTCGCTGGAGTTGGCAACGCCTCTACGATTTGCGCAGCCGTTCCCACTTGCAGGACTGCCCGAAGCTGGAGACCCGTTCGAATTGAAAGGACAGCCCAGCACCGCCAGCGGCGTTCCGCTGGTGTTCCCGTACAGTGAGAACATCTTCTGGTAGAACGGCACCTCTTGCGGAGCAGGTGCATAGTGTGATCCGGTAACGGAGTCGGTTCCACCCAGCGGCAGTTGCTGCAAAACATATTGCTGGAACGCGGGTGTGGGAACGGTCACAGTCGTATAGATGGGCAATGCGATCCGCACCCACTCGCTATCGAAGAAGAAGAACAGCTTGTTGTGAATGATCGGTCCGCCCAGACTCCCTCCAAAGTGGTTTACGGTGGAACCCGGTTTGTGATTTCCGGGTGTGGCGTTGGTGAAATAGTCGGCCGCATTGAGGGCTGCGCCGTTCCACAGTTCGTATAAATTGCCATGAAACTGGTTGGTCCCGGACTTGGTAATGTAGTTGGTCTGGGATGCGCCATAGCGGCCCTGGTCGACCGAATACGAGAGCGTATTCACGGTTACTTCCGAGATCGAGTTCAGGCCCAGCACCAGATTGGTCGAGAGGCCGCTGTTGAGATTCGTCAGTGGATCGTTCGTCTCCAGTCCATCCACGATGTACCCGTTAGAGAGCGCGGGCAAACCATTGAATTCCACATTACCGTATCCGTTGCTGCTGCCGACAAAATCGTTGCCGTTGCCCGCCGTATTAATCAGGGCCCCCGGCGCGAACTGCAATGGATAAGTCAGGTCGCCCCCAGGATTCGGCAGGTTCTCTAACGCCGACGCATTCAATGTTGTGGATGTGTTTGGGTTGCTGGGATTGATGATCGGCGCTTCCGCACTGACCTCCACTGTTTGCTTCGATTGCGCCACTCTGAGGGTGAGGTTGACGGTCTGCTTCTTTCCCAGCTCGGAAATGACATTGTCGGCTTGCTGCGGCGCGAATCCCTGCGCTTCCACTCTGACGGTGTAGGTGCCCGGCTTGAGTTGCGGGAAATTGAAGCGGCCTGCATCGTCTGTCCTCGCGCTGCGCCTCAGGCCGGTGTCGCGGTTGATAATACTCACCGTTGCTCCGGGAATCGCAGCATTGGTCGAGTCCGTGACTTGCCCAAGAATGGCGCTAGTGGTTTCTCCCTGTGCCAGCAATTCCGCTGGAAGCAGTAAAACGGCAGCGGCTGCCAACAGACCGAGTCCAAGCTGGCGACGCAGAAGTCGCCCGGCACTTGTTTTCACGGTGTATCCCCCATCTTTCGAGGCGAGCTACGGCAGAACTCCCCCACGATGGTAAGCAGCATACATCATTTTTTATTAACTATAGTAAATATCATTGTGAATATTACAGTTTAGCCAAACCCGGCCGCGTGCCCCCACCCAAGCCGCGTTTGCGGACGAGGATGGGGTGTCGGCGCCAGCCCCGCTTCCGAGCGTCCGCTCACAGCCCCGTGTGACACCCGCACTATCCTGCGGCGGCAAAAGGACATACCTTAATTCCTGGAGATTAATCTTCCGGCTCGCAAGAGTCCGTGTGTATCGATGTGAAGGCGCATCTCATCGCCAATTCATTTTGCCGTCGGCCGCTCGGTTGATAAGCTGCCGGGGCCGTAATCGGGCCGGAACTGTTTCGTCCGCACAAGCCGTCGACATTTATTTTTCATTCATTCGGAGGCCGTCATGGCAATTACTAAGCAAGATGCACTCGACTACCACTCCAAGCCACGACCGGGAAAAACGGAAGTCACTCCCACTAAGCCGTGTCTTACACAACGCGATCTTAGCCTCGCGTATACGCCCGGGGTCGCGGTCCCCTGTCTCGAGATCGAGAAGAACCCGCAAGACGCATTCCTATACACCAACAAAGGCAACCTGGTCGCGGTGGTAACCAATGGCACCGCAGTACTTGGCCTAGGTGACATCGGTGCGCAGGCCGGCAAACCTGTGATGGAAGGCAAAGGTGTCCTGTTCAAAAGATTTGCCGGTATCGACGTGTTCGATATCGAACTGGATACCCATAATCCCGACGAGATCATCAAAGCCTGCCAACTGCTGGAGCCCACCTTCGGCGGCATCAATCTGGAAGACATCAAGGCGCCGGAATGCTTCTACATTGAAGAAACCCTGAAGAAGACGATGAAGATCCCGGTTTTCCACGACGACCAGCACGGCACGGCGATCATTACTGGCGCGGCGCTGCTCAACGCGGTGGAACTGACGGGCAAGCGCCTGGACCAGATCAAGGTCGTGGTCAATGGCGCCGGCGCTTCCGGCATCGCCACCGCTGAGCACTATGTCTGCATGGGCGTGAAGCGCGAGAACATCACTTTGGTCGACACCAAGGGAGTCGTCTACAAGGGCCGCAAAGAAGGAATGAATCCTTACAAGGAGCGGTTCGCCAAGGACACGCCAATGCGGACCCTGGCTGAGGTCGCCAAGGGCGCTGACCTGCTGTTGGGTCTTTCCGTTAAGGGCGCATTCACGGCGGGGATGATCGCGTCGATGGCGCCGAATCCGCTGGTGTTCGCGATGGCGAACCCCGACCCGGAAATTACTTACGAAGAAGCGCGCGCCGTCCGTGACGACCTCATCATGGCGACGGGACGCTCCGACTATCCCAACCAGATCAACAACGTTCTCGGATTCCCATCGCTGTTCCGCGGCGCGCTCGACGTACACGCCACCGGTATCAATGAAGAAATGAAGCTGGCGGCAACACATGCGCTGGCCGCTCTCGCCAAGGAAGATGTTCCCGACTCCGTCTGTCGCGCCTATGGTGTGGAAAGGTTGAAGTTTGGCCGTGACTACATCATTCCCACGCCGTTCGATCCACGCGTACTGGTTTGGGAGGCGTCGGCCGTAGCCAAAGCCGCAATGGAAACCGGTGTGGCGCAGAACCCCGTTAACCTTGCTGAGTATCGCGAGCAACTCGAGAAGCGCCTGGGCAAAGCCCATGAGCTGATGCGCGTGATGATTCACAAGGCGCAGGCGAATCCCAAGCGCGTGGTCTTCCCCGAGGGCAACCATCAGAAGATCCTGCGCGCCTGCCATGTGCTGGTGGAGGAGAAGATTGCCACTCCAGTGCTCTTGGGCCGCAAGGCTGAAATCGAGCGCACCGCGGCCGAGTTGGGCGTGCCACTCGACGCAGTGACCATCGTTGAACCGGAAACTGCACCTCGCCGGGCAGAGTACGTGAAAGAGCTATATCGGCTGCGGCAACGCCGGGGAGTGACCCTCGGATCGGCCGATGAGCTGATGAACAATCTCAACGTCTTCGGCTCGATGATGGTCCGCATGGGCGACGCGGATGCCCTTGTATCCGGGGTCACGCAGAATTATCCCGACACCATTCGTCCGGCATTGCAGGTGATCGGAGTGCGCGAAGGGATCCACAAAGTCTCGGGTCTCTATCTCATCATCACCCGCAAGGGCGATCTGTACTTCCTGGCCGACGCCACGGTCAACATCGAACCCACCGCCGAGGAGCTGGCAGAGATCGCTCTCTGCGCGGCCCAGGAAGCGCGCCGCTTCGGCATTGAGCCGCGAGTGGCGATGCTGTCCTTCTCCAGCTTCGGCAGCACCAAGCATCCGCTATGCGAAAAGATGCAGCGGGCGGCACAACTGGTACGCTATGCCGACCCAACCCTGATTGTCGATGGCGAGGTGCAAGGCGACATTGCCGTCAATGCCAAAAAGCTGGAGGCGGCATTCCCGTTCTCATCCTTGAAGGGCGGAGCCAATGTGCTGATCTTCCCCAACTTGGAAGCCAGCAACATCGCTTGCAAGCTGCTGAGCAGCGTCGGCGGAGCCGAAGCGGTTGGTCCCATCCTCATGGGCATGGCGAAACCGGTGCACCTGTTGGCGCGTGGTGTTGAAGTGGAGGAAATCGTCAACATCACGACCATCGCCGTGGTGGATGCGCAGGACGTTGTATTCACCCCAACTGCCCGCGCAGCTCACGCAGGAGTAGAAGTAGCAGTCCGCTAACTTGCGGATGCAGTTTGACTGATCTTCAGGCGCGTCGGCAACGGCGCGCCTTTCTTTGCTTGGGTTGCTGGAACCCACGGCGGACGTTGTGAATGAGAATTCTTGGGTGCCCCATTCTGGCCGGTTTTGGCCAGGGTGGGGCAAACCGGATCACGCAACTGCCCCGCCCTAGCCAGAAGATGGCTAGAACGGGGCACCCACCGCGCTCTGCCGGCTTCGTTTTGCTCTTGTCACATCGGGACGTGATTTCTGTCCTTGCGGCGTTTTGGGGGCAAGGTAGAAATTGGTTAGTCATCAGACCAATGCCATGCTTGCCACCGAAGCACCAGCAAAAGTCGGCTTCGAAACCATTCCCAGAAATAAGGTCTACCAGGCGGTTGCCAGGCAACTGGAGCGCCACATTACGGAGCGCCTGAAGCCCGGCGACTTGCTGCCCCCAGAACGGCAGCTAGTGCAAATGCTCGGGGTCAGTCGCGGCTCGGTGCGCGATGCCATCCGCAGCCTGGAGCTGAAAGGTTTGCTGGAGCCGCGCCAGGGTGTCGGCACCGTGGTTCGGAGTCCTGGCGCCGGCGCAGCCAATCCCCTGGCTGACGCGCTGCTGGAAAAACGGAAGCTGGTGGCGGAACTGATCGACGTGCGCAAGATGATCGAGCCCCACCTGGCGCGTCGCGCCGCTCTCCACGCCTCCCACGATGAGATCGCTGAGATGGAAGACATTCTTGCCCGCCAGGAGGCGAAGCTGCGCCGGGGCGAACTCGCCGTCGAGGAGGACTCTGAGTTTCATTACAGCATCGCTCTGGCGTCCAACAACAGCGCGATTTTGAAAGTAGTGGATGTGTTGATGGATTTGTTGCGCGAAACCCGGGAACATTCGCTACAGGGAAAAGGAAGGCAAGAAAAATCCCTTGCCGGGCATCACCGAATTCTTTCGGCTCTGAAGCGGCAGGACGGCGCAGCCGCCGAGCTTGCCATGCTCCGGCACTTGCAGGAAATCGAAAACATTGCACTCAAGAAGTTGTAAAGGAACGGAGGTTGCAAATATGGGCCAGCTATTCGCGGTCGAAATCATCTACCGTGGGGTCTTTCAGAAGACCCTGGCTAAGAACATAACGCGCGGCATAGTCTTGGCCGCGCACAACCAAGGCAAACCGGGCATCTCCTTTGGCCGTTATGGAGATTCTCCAGAGCGCAACGGCATTCCGGCCAAAAGTTTCGCTATCGTCGCCAACGACGAGCAGACGCTGGAAGCCGGCATGGCGCAATACGAGCCGAAGCAAGTCGACCTGACCGTGGTCCTCGACGACACGCTCTGCAAGGGCGCGGAGTCGTGGGCATGGTACGGCTTGCAGCCCGTGCATCGTGCTCTCAAACCAGGGCGTACGCTCATCGTAGTTTCTCTGGAGGACGCGCCCGCTCTGCTGGAGAACATTCACCGCCGGGAGCAGCCTTACAAGCTGGGAATTGTCAAAGGGGCTGCCAGCTTCTCCGGCATGTGGGTTTATAAAGACGACCACACCGACGTCCGTATCCTCGGCGTCATCGCCAAAGCGCTGCCGGAGCTGTTCAGCCTGAAGTCGGTGGAGCAATTCATCAACGAAAAGCTGAAGAACCCGCTGAAGGTGACCTCCGCTCGCGCCGCCTTCGATCGATTCACGACAATCGACGTAAAGCCGGGTGAGGGCAATCCCGAAGAGTTGTTCAAATTCACCCTGCCCGGCTGGGAGAAGATGCGGGACGCCGTCTCCATTACCGGCCAGCCGCAGGGCGGACCCTATGCCGATCCAGTGACCGGGAACGTCGGCGGCTTCCGTCCGCACCGCAACGAGCTGTTCAAGAAGTACTCAACCCGCACCATGCGGCCGGTCGTCAACTTTAAGACGTGCACCAAGTGCACGCTGTGCTGGCTGAACTGCCCGGATGCCTCGTTCGACGTTACCCCGGACGGCACCTACGACGTCAATCTCGAGTCGTGCTGCGGGTGCGGCGTTTGCGAGCAGGTTTGTCCGGTAAAGAACTGCGTCTCCATGGTCAACGAGTCCGAATTCCACGATAACAACAGCCAGTGGGCGGAGTTCAAGAAAGACCCGGACGCCTATTTGAAATGGTTGGAGACCACCATCCAGAAGGCCGAGCCGATCGAGAAGCGGGCCCATGGATTCCGTTATCGCGGGCAGTATCAGGAACAGGTCCCCGAAGCCCTGGAAATCGCTGCAAAAGGCTAATGGCGAGGCGGCAAGCCTGAAGACAAGGAGAGATTAAGATGGCGACTTTAACAATACCTGTCGAGGAAAAGAAGAAGATCCAGGAGCAGGAAGCCTTGATTACCGGCGCCGAAGCCATTGCGATTGCCTGCAAGTTGGCCAACGTGGACGTAGTCACGGCTTACCCCATCCGGCCTTACGACACGGTCATGCAGTACATCAGCCAGTTGGTGGCCGACGGCGAAATGGACTGCGAGTACATCGTGGCGGAAGGCGAACATTCACAAGTGGAAATCGTGAAGCACGCGTCGGTCTGCGGGGCCCGCGTGTTCTGCGGTTCCAGCGGCGTGGGCTGGATGTATGCCATGGAAGCGCTGACCGTCAGTCCGGCGCTGCGTGTCCCCATGGTGTGCATGGTGGGCAACCGGGCGCTCGACGATCCCGGCGCCTTCGGCGTGGAACATAACGACGCGCTGGCCGTCCGCGATCTGGGCTGGCTGCTTACCTGGGTGGACAGCGCGCAAGAGGCGCTGGACACCGCGCTCATTGCCTATCGTGTGGCGGAAGACCACCGCATCTTCGTGCCTCTGGCGCTCAGTTGCGACGGCGCATTTCTCACCCACTCGCAAGCCTTGGTAAAGATCCCGGCGGCGGAGTTGGTCAGGCAGTTCCTGCCTCCATATGACCGCGGCGATCTGCTGCTGCATCCCGACAACGTCATCTCCATCGCGCCCCAGGCCAACGAGGATTGGGTGATGGAGATTCGCCGGCAGAACTACGCGGTCACCGAGATCGCCTGCGAGGTGATTCGCGAAGTCTATGCCGACTTCGAGGCTACCTTCGGACGCAAGTACGGCAATCCCTTCTTCGAGGAGTACATGACCGAAGACGCGGACGTCGTTCTGCTGGGCATGGGCACGATGTCTACGCCGGTGAAAGTTGCGATCCGGAAAATGCGCGAACAAGGTAAGAAAGTCGGATTCGTACGGCTGCGCTGGTTCCGGCCGTTCCCTGGCCCCGACTTGGCGAAGTGTCTGGAACGCTTCCAGGCAATCGGCGTCATCGACCGCGATTTCTCGTTCGGTTCGCCCAATCTGAGCGGTGTCGTGGCCACCGAAGTTCGCTCGGCCATGTACACCGGCGCGGCTACCCGGCCACCCGTACTGGGCTTCATTTGCGGGCTGGGTGGACGTGAAGTGACGGTGCCAGACGTGGAGACGATGACCGACATCGTGTTCGAAGCCGCCAAAGGTAAGGCGCAACCCTTGACACAGTGGATCGGGCTGCGGGGATAACGCGCCTCGACGCGTTATCCAGAGCCGGAAAGGACAACGATAATGAGCACTCTTGTAGAAGAAAAACCAACGCAAAACCTGGAAGCCTTCCACGGAGTCAAGAAGGTTCCATATGAGGAGTACTACACGTCCGGCCACCGCACCTGCCAGGCCTGCGAGTCTGCGCAAATCATGAAGTTGATGGCGAAGGCTGCAGGACCCAGGACCGTTGTTCTGGGCAGCACGGGCTGCATGTACGTGGCTAACACCTCTTATTACGCGACCCCCTGGGGCGTTCCCTGGATGCACACCCAGCTCGGCAGTGCGGGCTCCAGCGCGCTGGGAGCGGCCGCGGCATTCCGGGTCCAGATGCGCAAGGGCGTCATGAAGGATGAGCCCATCAACGTCATCGCCTTCTGCGGCGACGGCGGCGGTGCGGACATGGGCCTGGGCGCCATCTCGGCAACCCTGACCCATCCCGACTACAACCTCCTGATCCTGATGTATGACAACGAGTCGTACGCCAACACCGACATCCAGATTTCCGGAACGTCGCCGTATGGCGTCAACACCTCGTTCAGCACGCCGGGAAAAGTGAAGCGCATCATGAATCAGCGCTGGAAGAAGAACATGGCGCCGATGATGATGGCCGGTCATCCCACCTGCAAGTATGTAGGAACCATTTCGACCTCCTACCCGCTACAGGCGATGAACGCCGTTCGCAGAGCACTGTCGATCGGTGGGCCAACATTCATTCACTGCCTGAACCCCTGCCCCAAAGGCTGGGACTTCGATCCCGTGTTGTCGTTCGAACTGGGCGAACTGGCCGTCAACACCGGCATTTGGCCGCTGTATGAGATCGAAAACGGCAAGCTGAAGCTGTACGGCAAGACCAAGGACATTGCCAACGGCAGGTTCAAGCGGCTTCCGGTCCGCGATTACCTGCTCAAACAGGGAAGGTTCGCGCACTTCATCGACGAGGACATCGAATACTTCCAGAGCAAGATCGACGAGATGTGGAACAAGTGGCTGGTGCCGGGAGTCATCCCGCTCCAGAAAGACGTCGAAGGTTAAACCGCACCCGCCCTGTAATGGGGCGGGTTTTCATTTGGCCGGGAATTTTGCCGGATCATTTTCGGCCGGCAGCGCACGAGACAACTAAGCGAAGTACTGAGGCGATCGTCTGGGAGGCCTCTATGGTCACGAATGTGACCTGCTTGCTTCGTAGCGAGCCCAAGAGCGTCGACTATTGGGTTCCGAAGTGCGGCCGCGGATTCGCGATGGCGATAGTCGCGATTCTGCAGCGTGTTTACATACCATTCACAAGATCCTCACCACAAGCCTGCATGCCAGCCTGGTCGCGTCCAAGCTGTAACCGCAGTGCTTTTCCTTACGCAATCCGGCTAGGACCAGTGGAGTGCGGACCGACTTTACTTTGGTACAAACACAATCCGCCTTGCTTCACCACGAATTAGGAGGCGACCAGGCATGACCACGGAAATTGCAGCCACAGAACAGCGAGACACTGCGGGAGAATTGTACGGCAGCGTTGCTGGAAATCGCTGGATCCAGTTGGTATGCGGCATCATCGCGATGATCGTCATATCCAACTATCAGTATGCCTTCACGCTCTTTACGCCCGGCATGAAACAAACCTTCACCGGAGTGCCCTACGCAAAAATAGCGGCAATCTTCTCGGCTTTCATTCTGTTTGAGACATGGCCCATGCCGGTGGCGGGGTACTTTGTCGATAAGTTCGGCATCCGCAAACTTATGGCGCTGGGCGCGATTTGCATCGCGCTGGGATGGGTGCTGGGTGGAACCATCGCCACCTCCCCGCTCCACTTGTACATCTATTACGGGGTGATTGCCGGAACCGGTGCAGGAATCATTTATATCTCCTGCGTCGCCAATGCGGTGAAATGGTTTCCCGACCGGCGGGGATTGGCGGTTGGACTGACTGCCGCAGGATTCGGCGGCGGCGCCGCCCTCGCCATCATGCCTATCGCTGCCACAATCCACTCTATCGGCTGGGCCAAGGCAATGGCTCTCTGGGGGCTTGGCCAAGGCATTATTGCATTTGTCGCGGCATTAATCCTGCGTCATCCGCCTGCCGGCTGGCGGCCTGCCGGGTGGGACCACGCAAAGCACGCGGCTGTCGTGCAGTCGAAGGTGAACTACAAGTGGAATCAAACTCTGGCCAGGCCCGAGTTCTATCTGCTCTATGCCATGTTCTTCTTCGCTTGCGCGGGCGGCCTGATCGCCACCGCCAATCTTTCACAGATTGCCAAGGCGCTGAAAGTAAGCGACGCCAGGATCTGGGGTATGGCGATTGTTCCCCTGACGGCGACCTTTGCGTCAGCCTGCAATGCTCTGTCGCGAATCCTGTGGGGTACGGTTTCGGACCGGTTGGGCCGGGAAAATACCATGTTCATGACCTTTGGCATCGAAGCGGTTTTGGTATTTGCGGTGACCAAAATAGCGGGCGCGCCGATCGCGTTTCTAGTGCTGTTCTCGTTTATTTTCCTGTTCTGGGGCGAGATATTCTCCTTGTTTTCGGCGACGGTGGGGGATGTTTTCGGCCCGGCCAACGCCTCTGCCGACTATGGCATGTTGTATACATCGAAGGGATTGGCTTCGGTTTTTGCCGGATTTGGGGCAGCCGCGCTGGCAGCTTACTTCGGTGGCTCGTTTGGAGTGCCGTTCTACATTTCCGCGGTATTGTGTGCGATCGCTGCGGTCCTCTCCTTGTTTATCCTGAAGCCGTTGATTCGGAGCAGAATTGCGGAGGAAGCTCGACGGGCTGAAGGCGCGGCGATGTCAGCGGCATTGGCGCAAGCCTCCACGACGGAAAAATCCCTGCACCAGGAACATCCGGCCGGAGTTCGCTAGTCACTGTCTTGGAGTGCGGAAAGGACGAAAGCGCAGGCTACAGGACCGCGGGAGATTGCTGGTTCCCGTCGCCCGGCCGAGACGCTTGTCTAGTTGTCCCGGCTCCATTCATGGGGACGCTCTCTTCAGGCGGTTTTCCCAAGGTCATGTCTCGAACCGACCGCTGATCATTACGGAAATGGTATTGATTAGTGGGTCGAACCACGATATTATGCCAAAATGAGTACGCGTTTGACACTCGATAGGGCTGGCCGCATCGTCATTCCGAAACCGCTGCGGAAGAAGCTCCATCTGGAGGCTGGAGACGCCTTGGAAATGGAGAGTGCCGACGAGCAGATCACTCTGCGCCCGGTCCGTGGGACAGGACCGCTCACAAAGGAGCACGGAGTTTGGGTATTTCATACCGGGCAGACCTTGTCCGCTTCCGTGACTGATCAGATGTTGCAGCAGATCCGCGAAGAGCGCGACCTGGCTAACCTCGGCAAGGACGAATGAAAGCGTTCTTTGATACGTCGGTGCTGGTGCCAGTGTTTTACGGAGATCACGTTCACCATCAGGCCAGTCTGGAGCTTTTCATCCAATTTCACAAAGCGACCGGCTGCTGTGGAGCGCACAGCTTGGCGGAGGTGTTTTCCACGCTGACTCGGATGCCTGGCAAACATCGTATCAGCGGCGAACAAGCGATGCTGTTCATTGGCAGCATACGGGAACGGCTATCGATCGTCGCGCTGGACGGGGATGAATACGCCGAGGCACTGGAAGCCTCGGCGGCTCGAGGCATCATCGGAGGCGGCATTTATGACGCTATACTTGCGCATTGCGCCATCAAAGCCCGAGCGGAAACCATCCACACTTGGAATACTCGGCACTATTCGCCATGCGGGCCGGAAGTGACCCGGCGTCTCCGCATCCCCTGAGGTTTTTGGACTATCCGACCTCCGCTAAGCCTTTCTCCCCGGTTTTTTCTTGAATTTATCTCCTTCTGCACCCGTAAGACAACCCCGCGATCCAGGTACTGCTGGCGCCTGAGAACATGCTCCTGGTCCTGCCGTACTGTATAGGAATGTCTGGACTCGGTACCTCCTATTGCAGTAATTTTGATCGGGAAGTACTTTGGAGCAGGAGATACTTTGCAGTACCGGGCCCTCCCCTCGCTAATCAGTGCTAGTATCCTGGCAGTTCTGATTCCACCGCTCCTTGGCCAGATAGCAAGTCCCCCTTCCAACCAATCGTCCTCGAAGGAAGTTAACTCCTCCGGATACATAAGCCTCAGCAAATGGCTGCCGGCAGAAAGCGATCGATGGCGCAGTTTCCAAACAATAAAGCGCGGTCTACGTAGCGTGAGGTTGCTGGGCTTTTTGCGCATTCACAGGAGCGATCCATAGTGAGATTCGCCAGTACAGAGCAGTTCGCGAACGGAAGGAGAGAGCTGGTGCGATCGCGTTGGTGGTCTACCTTCCTCTTGCTCTGTCTGCTATTTCTCTCCGCCCCAGCTCCGGGACAGACTAAGCGCGCCCTTCTGATTGGAATTGACCAGTATCACCCCGAACATTCGCAATGGTTGTCCCCTGCGCTGGCGGCCAGGCACAAACCCGACAGCCGGTTCGGCGAAGGACCGATCGGCTGGCACAACCTTCACGGCCCGTCTAACGATGTCGAGCAGATGGAATTACTGCTGAAGTCCTTCGGGTTTGACGACGTTGCTGTCTTGCGGGAACCTGCGGCCACCCAGCCGGGCAAGCCGGCAGCAACGCGGCAGGGAATTTTCGATGCGCTGCGCGCTTTGGCTGCCCGGACCCACGCGGGCGATGTGGTTGTCTTCTATTACTCCGGACACGGCTCACGGCGGCTGGACACTACCCGCCCGCCGGATGCCGACAAAGGTCAATGGGACCAGACCATCGTACCCGCCGACGCCTACCAGGGGGCATATGACATCACCGACAAAGAGTTGGCGCGGGAATTCAACCACTTTGTGTACGAGAAGCGTGCGCGACTGGTCGCAATCTTCGATAGCTGCAACAGCGGCACGCAAGCGCGCGGGCTTACGGCTGGCGTGACGCGTAGCCTGCCTTACGACGACCGTGATGTCAAAGACGATCCGCAGGCCTATACGGGCGCGGACCTGAAGCATGTTCCGAAAGATGGAAATGCAGTTATCCTCTCGGCCGCTGGTCCACTGGAATCAGCTCAGGATGGATGGTATCCGGATGACCAGCAGTATCACGGCGCCTTTACTCGCGCGCTGATTACGGTATTAAAGACCAATCCGAATTTGCGCGGTGTGGATGTCATAAACTCTGTCGATCAACTCATGCGCGCCGATCAGTTGCCCGCACAGCAGCCTTCCGTCGAGGGAAAAGTTGATGAGCCTTTGTTTGGGGGCGTGATCGAGCAGCCGCTGCGCGCCGCCGTCACCAGCGTGGAAAATGGCTCCGTTACGCTGAATCTAGGCAGTTTGGCCGGCTTTGGCGCGAAGACGACATTCCGGCCGGTAAACGAAGCCTCGGGTACGATACTCACGATCACCAGCGTCGACAGCCCAACCAGCTCCACCGCATCCGTTTCACCCGCGGACGGAAAGATTGCGCCGGGCGATATCGTGGAAATGGCAAGGATGGTGTACCCGGAGGAGGCCAAACTGCGGCTTTATGTGTCGAGCAAGGATTGGGATCCGGCAATAGCACCTCCAGAAACCGCCAAGGCACTGTTCCCTGGATTTGAGTGGAAGGCCGATCCCGCCTTGGATGCGGTGCAATACTTCGTGATTTACTCAGGTCACGAGTGGAAGGCGATGGACCTGAACGGCCAGAGCATTTCTCCGGATGATGTGCGGGTATTGGCGAGGGCGGCGAAACCGCGATCGGCGTTTCTTGCCTTACCTCCAACCAAAACGCTGGTGGCAGCTCTGGAGGCGCAGCCTGCTTTCCAGAGCGGCGGGATTGTAATGTCAGATCAGCTTGCCGGAGCGCACTACCTGCTTGGCCGTCAGGCCGCAGCCGGACTGCAATACGCGTTGTTCCGCTCAACCGCGCTTGGTTCGCGACCGGCTTCCGGTTATATCGAAAGCAGCATCTTCGACAAAAACAGCCCCAATGTGAGCGCGCAACTGAAGCGTGCGGACCCCAAGGTGGTCTGTGGTCAGACGGACTCATTTCCAGTACGTTCGGAATGGGTCCTGGTTCCGGACGCTAACCAGACCGTTGCCGAGAACGCCCAGCAAGTATCTCGGCTTCAAGAGGCTGCTGCATCGGTGGAAGACATTGGCAAGCGGATCGCAAAGCTGCGGGCATGGATGGAGCTCCTGAGCAAGGCAGGCGACGTCTCTTGGCCTTACCGTCTGGAAATTGAGCGCAAACAGGGCGGGCCATTTAGCACAGGTGCGGCGCTCGCACCAGGGGCCGGTTATGAAATTGCGCTGGTAGCGAGCAAGGACTATTTGAGCTCCCATGCTCGCGTTTCTCCTCAGTATGTATATGTCATTGGCGCTGACTGTTCGGCCCACATCTATCTTCTCTATCCCGACGTCGACAGTAATGGGGGCGCCGGCTTGCCTCAGGCAAGAGCAGATGACAGTTACCCTGATCACATCACTCTTAACGCCACGACAGTGGGGACGCCCTTCGGCGCTGATTCCATTTTTCTGCTGACCACCCCGAGCAAAATCACGGACCTGAGCGTGTTCGCGTTCAACGGTGTGGTATCCACGAGCGGAGCTCTGACCCGCGGGACGAACGGCTTAGGCGATGTGATCGAGAACCTTGGAGACGCCAGCGCGAGAGGTTGGCCGGAGGTCCCCAGTCGCTGGACGGTGCAGCATGTGACGGTGCCGAGCACGAACCGTCACCAGCCTCAGTAGGAAGAAAAGTGAACCAACAACTGCCTTCCACCGGGATGGGGAACTAGAGTCGCAAGAGTTTCAGCGGAGTGGATATATCATCCGGGGGACCAGCTTAAATGAATGTAACAAAGCAGGAACGCCTTACATCCTCTGCAAACTGCGATCTCCTTCGTTCCTTCGTTCGCTGCTTTGGGGAGTTGCTTGCGGTCTCGCTTTGGCGCTAGTCTTGCGTAATATGAGCGAAAAAGGGGCAAAGGCGGTGCGAGAGCAACTGGCTCGCCGTGGGTCAGACAAACCACATTCATTCAAGCCAACTGCCGGCTTTCGCACCTGTAAGATTTGCGGTCTTTCTAGAAGCCACAAAATCCATGACGTAAAACATTCCGCCAACTAGAGCACTTTCAGAGTTAGTGTAGTCCGGCAAGCACGGGTAGAGCGGCGCTTTAGCGCCGCGTTTCGCTGCGGACAAAAGAACCGCTTGGGCCGCTGCGGTCATTGAAAATGACCGCAGCGGCCCAAGCCTTATAAAAGAGAATTGCCTGGACGCCAGCCTGAAGGCTGGCTCTACCCGGTCTACACTAACTCCGAAGCCGGTATAGCATGGGCGCAAGCCCTCGGACAGCGTACGAGATTTGCGATCTACTCTCCCCAATCAGTGCCTACATCGATGGGTGTGGAAGCATGCTGCAAGTGCTGCGCACCTCCGGCGATTTCGTGGGGTCGCCGATCCCCTGAGCGCGGAATGACTGCTCGAGATCGCTTATGCGTACCGGACTTTCAAAGTTATAGACATTTCCTGAGCAGACCAGGATTCCGTCCAACTGGAATACGGCATAGGTGTCGACCGCGCCGCCGCTGAAGCGAATCTTGGTTCCGAACAGGCTACTTTGTCTGGTGACGGAACCCCCGGACTCCAGCGCCTTGACCCAGAGGATGTGTTGCCAGGTGGCGTTCGGTCCAGTACCGGTTTCCGGTGAGAACCCCATTTGCCGCGCCACTCCATCAGCAGCAAAAACTGCGGCGAAATGTGAAGCCGCGCCCGGCCCAGGCTGAGATGGTTCAGGCGCTCCAGAAGTGTTATTGGTGCCCGGCAGGGAGGGTTTCGGGCTTGGATCCGGCGGCGGTGCAACCGACGGCGTCGCCATCCTGAGAAACGACTCGATACTGTTTATTACGCTCTCGATCTGCGCCGCCTGCCCCGCG
>JBEKQY010000002.1:0-42063 GCA_049519235.1 Candidatus Korobacteraceae bacterium
CAGCATTCGCATGAAGTTGGCAAACGCTTCGATGTCTGAAATGACCGCCGGGTTCGAGACGCTGGTGGTAGGAGTAGTGGTGAAGTTGAGGGTGTCGTTCGGATTGGGGACGAATAGACAGCCCGGCGTTTCGTCGCGCTCTTGCGGAAAAAGTTGATTGCTGATTCCCATCTCTACGTTGTAGGCCTCGCCCGCGAACATCAGAAGGGATTTGTTCTGCGCCTTCCACCCAAAACGGGTGATGGTCCCATCATTCGCACTGAGGTTCACGTTGCCGCTGAGGTGCGCGTTGGCGTGCCCGGAAATACCCAACGCCCGCTTCTCGGATGCGTTGGCCTGCATGTTCGCAAGGATCGCCGAGTCGGGAATCGCTTCGATAAGTCCCGCGCCAAAGACCGGAGTCGGGATGCGGAAAATAATGTTCTCGTTCCCACGCTGGCCGGTCAGCGGATTTCCCGCAGGCAGGAAATCGAATTGGGCGATGTTGCAGCCGGGGGCGTCGCTTCGCCCGGTGATTACGAACAGGGCATGCACATTGCCGTCGGCGACTCCGTTGCTCTTCTTAAACCGCGCTTCGCGGATGGGACCATTTTGCACGATGAACCAGGGCACCGTGTTCTTCGCCCCGCTCAAGCGGGCAACTGCCAGCAGGGGATTTTGCGCTGGGCTGGTGCCGCCGGCCACCGGCTGCGAGTGGCAAGAGAAACACTGGTTGGAATTAAAGCGAGGACCCAGGCCGTTGTTCGCGCCCTTGGCCACGACCTCGATTTCCATGAACCTCGCCTGTCCATCCTGGAAGAACGCAATTTCGTCTGCGGTAAGACCGTTCAGCGCAGCGCCCGCGCCCGCCGCGCCGCCGCGCACGCCCGGGTCTACGGGGGCCGATCTGGTTTGACCCAAAATACAGATGCCTGTGGTCAAGGCCACAGCCACGAGTCCGCCGAAACTCTTGCGCGCAATTCTCCCGAGTAGCATCACGATTCCCCTCGCTGACCTGGAAATGCCGGTATTGTACACCTGGTCTAAAGCAGGGCGCTGAAAAAGTCGAAACAGCAGATCCCTCGCGGCCTGAAGGCCGCTCGGGATGACAAAAATGAGGGACTTTTCGGCACGACTGACCACCCCAGCAGACGCAAACGCGGCGTCTGCTGGGGGCCCGGTGAAGTCGTGCCCTGACACAAAGCTCGCCGAAATCGGAATTTTTCAGCGGCCTGCAAAGTCATAGAGCCCCGGAATGACGGGCCAACCGGAAGTAATCCCAAGGTAAGAGTTGCCGACGATCCAGCAACAATCCCCTATTTCTTAGCGTTGAGCTCGGCTGGCGGCAAGGGATTTTCGGATCATGGTTTTCAACACTTGTTGATCTACATCGGCGAGCTTCTTGATATAGAGGCAGCCCTTGCCGATAGTGTGCTTGCCCAGCTTGGCCAACAGCGCCTCGGAGTCGCTGAACGCGGTCATGTTGTACAGAACAGTTGCGGCTTTGCGCGGTGAAAAAGCGATCAGCGGCATATCGCCCTCGCGCCCGCTGTCATACTTGAAGTGGTAACTGCCGAAGCCGATGATAGACGGCCCCCACATCTTTGGCTTTTCGCCGGCCGCGCTTTGCATCAACTCGACGAGCACTTTGGCGTCGGCACGCCTGGCCGGATCCGCGAGGGCATCAATAAACGCTATCACGCTCAATTGGGTGGGCTTGGTTTTGTTCTCCGCCATTCTCTCCTGCCTTCTGTTCGGCTCCAAGCAAGCCTAACATGCCTGTGCAAACCCGCACGCGCCGCCCTTAACTCCGCGGTTCACGGACAAACCTGAAGTAATATCAAGGTAAGAGCTGTCGACCAACTGGGAGTGATCGCGTGGCCGCTCCGAAAAGGTCGACACTCAGACCATGATGCCGGCCGCTCCGGACCCCGCAAAATTCCTTACGGTGTGATCTCAAACAGAACACCATAGCCGTAGGCTCCGCCAGCCCGCGTCGTGCCGTAGAGGTTGCCAGCGGCATCGAAAGCGGGGGTGCAAGAGGGAGTTCCTCCGTCGCTGCCGCCAGTAAAATCGTGGAGCGCGGTGTACGTCCACCCGCCATATGAGGGTGTCAGCTTGAAAACCGAGCCCCACCCATAGGCCCCGTCTCCATAGGCTGTGTCGTAGAGATTGCCAGCAGCATCCAAGATCGGCTTCTCGGACGGTCCTCCCCCATAGCTCCCAGATAAGCCGTAGAGCATGTAAAAGGTCCATCCGTCGCCGGCAGGCGACAGTTCGAACAGCGTGCCGCCCCCGCCGTTTCCCCTGCCGGTAGTTTCTCCATAGAGATTGCCGGCGGAGTCCAGGATCAGCCCTCCCATTGGCTGCGCCCCGTCGCTTCCACCAGTAAAGCCGTAGATGGTTCGCTCTGTCCATCCCGACCCGGACGGCGACAACTGGTAAACCGCACCGTAACCGTATGGACCGCCGAGCGCGAACACGCTGTAGAGGTCGCCGGATCTGTCGATGACAACTCCACCCAACGCCAGCCTCCCGTCACCATTATTTTGTGCGGAGTAGAGGACGGTCTCCGTCCAGCTGCCGCCCGAAGGCGTCAATTGATAAACCACACCATTGCCGGTACTGCCGCCAACAAATGTCGTGCCGTAAATGTTTCCTGACGGATCGAAGGTGAGGTCAGCCAAGGGCATCTCTCCATCGCTTCCTGTAAAGCGATGAATCACTGTTTCATTCCACATCGTCAGTGCTGTTCTCGGAGCGGTCGGAGGCGGTGTCAAGTGAAAGACCGTGCCGCAACCGCAACTGCCTCCTCCGTAAGCGGTCGTGCCGTACAGAGTTCCGTCTTGGGCAAGGGCCAACCTGCCCCAAGGGGTAGCCCCGTCATTTCCTCCCGCGAAGCTGTACAGGGTGGTGAGCACCCAGCCAGAGCCGGAATGGTTGAGTTTAAAGACGGTGCCGTAACCGTAGGTGCCACCGGCCCAGGCTGTTCCATAGAAATTTCCTGCGCGATCAGGGGTCAATCCGACGTACCCATATGCCCCATCTGCTCCGCCGGTGAAGTTATGGATCACCTGGTACGCCTGCCCCATCGCGGGCTGCGCGGTGAGGGTTATGAACAAGATCAGGAAGATGAGCAACAGCAGCGTGAGCATGATCGCCAACGCGACCCCCGCGGGGCTCCAGCTCACACCGAGCATTGAACTGTGCGAATGTGCTTTGCCGTGCATTGGCTTGTCCTCCTCGCCATAGGCTTGAAAAGAAAGTCGACGTAAGAGAGATGGAGCGTGGTGTCTCAGCCTTGCAATTCAGGACACCACCGAAACGGGCGCGCGGACATCCAGGAGAAGTCAGGTCGAGGGTCTTATTTCTCGCCGCGCAGGCGCAATCGGACCAGGTGGGAAAAAGGCCGGGGAGTCTTCTCCGAAACACCCATCAGAATTCCACACTTTCGGCAAACCTTTGTCAGTGATCTGTGCCGCAGGGCGAGGTGATATCGGCGGAAATTCAGATTTTGTTGACCGGCAACGAGAGACCCCATCCAAGTGAAGCAGGCATGGATGGGGCCTTAACAGCGTTGTGAACTGACAACTGGCAACCGACAACTGCTCTTATGGCGAGAACTGCCAGACCGTTCCCTGGTTGTGGGCTCCGCAATCGGAGGTAGTTCCGTAAAGATTGTTGTGCGCGTCCATCGCGGTGGCGCCCGAAACGGAAAAGTCCGTGTTGTCCCAATACACAGGCGTGCCGTATTGCCAGCCGTCGTTGGTGCGCGCAAGCTCAAAGATGTAGCCGTGAAGGATGGGGTTATAGCAACCCGCGGCACCGCCTCCTGTGCCCCAGAGGTTCCCGGCGGTATCGAGGATCAGATTGAAAAATATATCATTGGTAAGTGGCTGGTGAGTGCCCCGCCGAAGCTCGGTATATGTCCAGCCGCCGTTGGACGGGCTCAACTCGAAGATTACTCCCAAGGTTTCTCCGCCACCCCCCGATTCCTGGTACCAGTAGTGCCACTCGCCGAAGAGATTGCCCGCGCTGTCCTGAATCAAGGAATGAGGGGAGGTGAAGTACATGGAGTAGGGCAGGCTGGACACGACAGTTTCGGTCCAGCCGTTTGCGGACGGCGTCAGGCGAAACACGACGCCGCTGGCGTTAGCGCCGCCGGTTCCCGCCAGCCCGTACAGATTGCCGTCGTTGCTGAGGAGAAGAGCGGTAGGTTGTCCGCCGTCGCTACCGCCGGTAAAGTTGTAGAGGATGCTCTCGACCCAACCTCCAATGGACGGGCTCAGTTCAAAGACCGCGCCTCGTTGCAGCGCGCCGCCAGACTGGGACACGCCATACAAATTGCCGGCCTGGTCGGCGACCAGACCAGTGCCCTGCGATGCGTCCGTGGGCCCGGTAAATGTATAGAGCACGTTTTCCGTCCAACTACAGGACCCTGTAAGGCAGGCGTTCGGCGATGGTCTCAGGCTGAAAATCAAGCCGCAGTACCCAACTCCGGTGCAATTGTCTACTCCTCCGCCGGCCGAGCCGTAGAGAATTCCGTTGCGGCCAACGATCACCTCGTCTGGGGAAGCTCCATTATTCCCGCCAAGGAAGTTGTACAGCGTGTTGAGCAGCCAACCGGAACCTGCTTCCGCCAGCTTGAAGACCGTTCCGGGGCCGCCGCCGGTGGAACCCGCTGGTCCGTACAGATTCCCGGCACTATCAACGGCCACACCGGCGGGAACGCGTCCATCCCCCTCGCCGCTGAAATCGTGGATCACACTGAAATTTCCATACTGCTCGGGCATGCAACTGTTGCCTGTGGTGGTGGTGCTGGCATTGCCAAGAATGGTGAACGATTCCGAAGGAATCGTGCCCACCTCATTCTCCGAAGCCGAAGACGGCCCGCTATTCTCGTCCCAGTAAATCGGTTGGCCCTCAGCGGTGACGGCATTCTGGAAGTTCACCCAGTAGGTGCCCGCATTCAGGGCCGGGCCATTGAAGCTCGTCCCCTCGGTGCAGACGTCGTACGCGTACTGGTTCGCAGAGCAACCGCTCTGGGCGAAGCTCACAGTCTGATTAAAGTAGCTGGTGCCGCCGTTTTCGCCAGAGGTGATGGACAGTTGGGCCGACTCCAGTGTATCGCCCTCGGCTAGCCACATCGCGAAGGTAGCGCCAGTGATGGTGGCGCCGCCGGCCGGTATCGGGAAGCTGTCGCTAACAATAAACCCAAAGTTGATGGTCCAAGCGTCACTGGTGCCGTTGGTTGGGCCGTTGTTGTAGATGTAATCCTCCGGTAGCCAGCGGGCTTGTTTTTGTGAGCACGCCAGAGGGGCGGACTTGTTGGACGCACGCAGCCTGGCCGGACGAACTACTCGCGATGCATTGGCGGGCGATGCCGCTTGGGCGTGGTGGGCCAGCCGCGTCGCAAACTGCGGCATTTTCGCCGCCTGCACCGCCGTCGGTGGAACCGAATTCTGTGCCCAGGCGGGAACGATGGCCATTGCCATCACCAGCGTTGCGATTGCCGCCAGGGAGATTGTGCGGAACACTGAACTGAGAGATTGCTCTTTGCCCTGCATTGGCTTGTCCTCCTCGCCACAGATCTGAAAAAGGCGACGTAATAGGAATGGGGGCGTGGTGTCCTCGCCTTGCAATTCAGGACACGACCGAAACGTGCGTGCGCACATCCGGGAGAAGTCAGGTCGAGGGTCTTGTTTCTCGCCGCGTAGGCGCAATCGGAACGGGGTAGGAAAAAGGCCGGGAGAGTCCTCTCCGATAGCTAATTAACGCACTGCGGCGGTGCCTGTCAGTGACCGCTGCCACACGCCTGGGTGACTAACCAAAGCAGGAACGAAAGTCCGGTCCATAGCTGCTATTCTGGCAAACGGCGGGCGCCCAGCTCGTTTCGCTGGTGATGACAATCCAAACAGTTCCGTCACTATGCGATAGTCAATCAGGCCTTCCGCTGATTCTGGCGCCCAGAGCTTTCAGCGGGAAGCGCATGCCTTCATACAGAATCTTGCGGTTGAACTTCGATTTGCCCGCCTCGCGTTCGTAGAAGACGATGGGGAACTCGCAGAAGCTGGTGCCGCTGCGGTGCAGATTGAATTTCATCTCCATCAGGAAGGCGTAGCCTTCGGAGCGGATGGCATCGAGATCGATCTGGCGCAGGACATCGGTTTGGTAGCCGACAAAGCCGGCGGTCATATCGCGCACTGGCACGCCGGTGAACCATCGCGCATAAAAATTCGCGCCGAAGCTCAGGAAGCGCCGGCGAATGTCCCAGTTTTCCGCGCCGCCGCCGGCAACATAGCGCGAGCCGATCACGACCGGGTTGGTCTTGAGCAGCTCGATCATGCGCGGCAACAGCTCCGGCGGATGCGACAGGTCGGCGTCCGACTGGATCACGTAATCGGCTAGGTGCTCGCCGATGATCTTCTTCATCGCGTCACGACAGGCAGAACCGTATCCGCCTTTGCCGGGCCGCGCCAGCAGGTGGACATCGGGATCGGTCGCCTGAATGCGACGGATCTCGCCGGCGGTGTCATCGGGCGAGTTATCGTCCACAAAGAGGATTGGCTCATTGCCCGCAGCTTTGCGGATTCGACTGACCAGCACTGCGATGTTGTCGTGTTCGTTGTAGGTTGGGATGATGAGCATGAGGCCGGTTTCCAGTGTACCTGCAAATCGGTGAGTAACGTTACTGATGGAATCCGGAGTCCCACAATTGGCGTGCTTAGAGTTTCACAGTTAGTGTAGTCCGGCACGCACGGGTAGAGCGGCGCTTTAGCGCCGCGTCTCGCCGCGGACAAGAGAACCGCAAGCCTTATAAAAGTGAATTGCCTGGACGCCAGCCTGAAGGCTGGCTCTACCCGGTCTACACTAACTCCGAAACTGGTATAGGCTGGTATGAACAAGTCGCAAGCATCCTCACGGCAAATTCGAGGCACAAGAAATGGCGGGAAGCAATCAGCAGCTAAGAATAATGACCGGCAGCAATGCGTTCATTCTGACGAGTGCTAACGCCGATCAACAGGTTGATACCCCTGACATAAATGGACGGGAGTTCCGGCTGACGCTCACGGTCCACTGGGAAGAATATCGAGACCCGTCTCAGCCTGCCGGAAGTCTTTGGCTGGAGTATCAACTTGGCACGACCACGCCCTCACTTCCGGGAATCGAGGCGGCCGTACCCATCGTCCTTGCGGCGCCGGAAGATTGCAAGACATTCTTCATCGTGACCCGTGGCGATGTGGACATTCATTACAACGGCCAGGCTAAGGCGCACGTTTGGTTGAGCTACTACGCAGAATACGTCGAGTAGCGGCCACGATGTTGCACATTGGGTGCGTCAACAACTACGCCTGCCACAGGTTGCCGCGCTTAGGACAAGGAGTCGGCGGGAAGTTTCGCGGGCGGTAGCTCTCTTGGGCTGCCGCTTTCTCTGGGTCTTCGCCTGCAAAACGGCCTTTGCCAGCCGCTCAAAGTTTTCTCTTGCCTTCGGGCCTTCTTTGTATTCTGCTTTCATGTTTCTGAGTCTAACCCAATGTCAGAAAACCCTAACGAGGAAAACGCCCAATCCGATACTAGCAAGAGGCCATCCGATAAACATGGCACTGGCTCCAAGCCACAGGCGACGGCGAGAACCAGTGCGACCAAACCGGAGCTGCCAGTAACCCCACAGGGCCAGCACATAACCCACCACACACATCGTGATTGGCACGATCACGCTATGTTTTGGATTCAGCTTGTAGGTGTTGTGTTCCTTATCGCATACACCACCTTCGCTGCCCTCCAATGGCGCGAGATTAGAAAGAGCAATCAAATCTCTAAGGAAGCCATGCTCGGCTCTCAGCGCCCTTGGGTTGGCTTGGTGGAACAAAATGGGGTTCAGGCTGACACCATCACCATAAATAGCCGAGCAGGAATTGACTCTCGATGCGTGGTAAGGCCGAAGAATTTCGGGAACTATCCGGCCCAAAATGTTCTCCCCTTTTGTGAACTCATGGTAATTCAGAGCAGTATAGTTCCAGTCCATCAGCACCTGATAGATTTGTGTAAGCAACACGTCCCAGCCCAAGGCGGCTCGGTTCTCCTCCCGAACCAAACCGATGGCTGGGGATGGGGCGTTGGCGTTACACCAGAGCAGGTTATACATAGCCCGGACGGCAGGGGCGGGTATCTCTTGATCCTGATTGCAACGATCAATTACAACGATCAACTCGGCACGCGGCATTGCACGGCCTTTGCTTTCAAGGGGCCTACGACCGCCCAACTCACCCCCAACACGACTATTGACCAACTCGGATGGGGAACGCTTGATGGAGTTGTAGACCCATAGCCCTGTCACGGCAAGGGCGATTACCCACAAAGCGAACATGTGCGTCAACCGTTTGGAAACCGGCGTAAGTCCTTTGGAAATAGGATTTTACCTATAAGTCTAATGGCGAGAGGATTTTAGCGGGATTTTTTTACATTTCTTTTTGTTTTCAAGGGCTTACAGAGGGTAACTAGGGGGAGGGTCGAACCAGTTGTCGGTTGTCGTTGCCAGTTGTCAGCGGAACGTCACGGATCAAAAGATCGTTCGTAATGTACGGACAACTGGCCGCGCCGGCGATTGCGCTATTGCGATAGCATGTCGAGCCGCACCGCTTCGGCGGATTCGATGCTGATCGCTTGCGGCTGTTGTGAAACCCAATCGAGCGGCGTGGCCAGGAGGCGCAGATTGGTGACCGCGGGCCGTCGCGAAACACGCCACGTTTCCGGATCGGGGTTGAAGTAGCTCGCCAGCTCCGGTCCTCGCCAGGGATAGAACCACACTTCGGTGGAGACATTGGGTTGCAAGATGAACCACTGCACGTCGCGCGTGCCGTCGGCGCGCGTGATCTCCAACTGCAAGCGCTCTGGCTTGCGCAGCTTCCACCACAGCGGATAATGGACCGTCATGCGCAGGCGGAGGAAGTCGAAACCTGGCGGCCAATTGGGCGCTCCGATGTTGGTGGCGGAGTTGCGCTCACTGATGGGATAGCTTCGCAGCGGCAAGTCGAGCGACTGCGCTTGCAGGGCGATGCGCGAGGGGCGCGAGTCGTCGCGTTGCAAGCCGACGAGGCCGGGAGAGAGTTGCTCCGCGGCGCGATAGTGGCGCACCATCCAGAACCAAACTTCCGGAATGCGGGTGAAGTTCGGAATGCCGTCGACGGGAACGCTGAGATAGTTGCGCGACCAGAGCGCAATCTCGGCTTCCGACATGTGACTGTAGTCATCGTCGGGCAGATACAGCGCTGCGGGAATGGGTTTGCCCGCGAGGCCGGAGATTTCCAGTTGCGAGAGATATGGGCCGCTGGCGGTGTAAGCCTGCATCAGTCCGCCGGCGACATTGCGCCGCGCCGCCAGGCCAAAAATGGTCTGGTAAGGGAAGACGAAGATGGAATCGTTCGCGCCGCTGTGCTGGCTGAGAAAGTTGGCGCCGGCAGTCAGCATCGGCGGCGTCAGCGGCTCGAGGTAACAGGCCTGATCGAACTCGTGGTAGTTGGACGGACATTCCGTCATTGGATGTCGCAGCTCGGCAAAGAGACGAATCACGCTGGACGGCCGAAACACGGGCCGCGAAAACAACATGCTGCAAGCGACCGCGATCAACACGCCAGTAGCGGATATGGCTCTGCCTTCGAAGGAGAACAGAATGACGCTGGCGAAGAAGATCATCGCGAACTCGCCGATGATCACGTGGCCGAGGTCGGAGCGGACCAGCGCGCTCTGCATCTCGACTAATCCGAGGACAAATGCGCCCAGCAAGAACGCGGTGCGTTGTGTAATGGCGATCGCAGCCTTACCGCGCGTCGCGAAGCGCACCAGGAAGATCGCCGATGCGATCAGCAGCCCGCCGACAAGATGCAGCGTTCCTTTGCCGGTCATCGCGGCTGGCGTGGCCCAGCGATAGACCGCGACCTGCGCCAGCGAGTCGCGCCAGAACTTGAAGTTAAACGGGCTGGCCAGCAAGCGGTTGATCACGATGGCGAAGACCGCAGCGGAAACCACGAACGCCAGCGGCGCGGTGAGCAGCTTCCCGGCAAAGCGCTCGCGGCGGGTTTCCAGGGCAATCGCGGCCAAGCAGATGAACCAGGCTGCCGTCGCATAGATGCCGACATCGCCGGCGATCAGGAATGCGATTGCACACAGCAGAGCACCGGCAACTCCAGCGAACAAGCTGCGGACGCGAGCATCCTTGACCGCGTACCAGCCGCGCAGAAAGACGGCGAACAACAGCACAGGAAACGTAGATCGCAGCGATGTTTCCCAGAACGAGGCGAGCAACAGCAGAAGCACGAAGCGCTTCCATGGCGGTTGTTCTGGGAGCAGCAAACGGAGTGTGAGAGAGACAAAAACTACGGCGCACCAGAGCGGCACCGTGTTCCACGTCGCATACAGCGCACCAAAAGACAGCGGCATGGAGCGCGCCGGAATCGACGACAGCCACTGGAAGATGGGCCCGTGCGTGAAAGCCACGTCGCGGCCGATCCAGATGCCATGCAGAGCCTTGAAGATGCTGTCGAGATGCCAGTTGTCGTCGATCAGGCCGAGGTTGGGGACACGCGTGGCCGTGCGCTGCGTCAGCCACACCGTAGGGAACGATGCGAGTACCAGCAGCACCACCGCGAGAAAATCCCAATATTTCCGTAGCCGCGGAAACCGGCCTTGCTTGGTAGCTGAGACCTGCGAGCGGTGCTGGCTTGGCGCAGCATGGAGCTTCCCCATAGACGAGAGACATTCTACCTTGAGGTGACACAATCGCGAGATAGCGGCTGCGCATTCGCCCTCGGTGCTTTTGGCGATTGCGAAAATTCCTGTCATACTCGCAAGCCAGAGTTCATCGTCGACAAGTCTGCGTGCTGAACTCGCGGCCGGACGAGGGCAAGCGCTGGGGCGCTCGCCGCATTGTCCGCGGGGATTACAGCACCAGGGGAAACATGGTGACTTCAACCGGAAAAACCTTGCGCAGTGCCGCACTTCACTGCGTCCAGCACGTTGACGGCGTAGCGCGCGCCGACAACGCCAGCGCTGTGTGGACGTTCATTGTCGCGGGATTGCTGGCGGTCTTCTACTTCGTCACCAGCATCTACATCGCGTCTCATCGTGTCTTCTGGTTCGACGAGCTGTTCACACTGCACATTGCCCGTTTGCCCAACTGGACGGCGATCTGGAGCGCGCTCGCCAACGGCGTCGATGCGCTGCCTCCGGCGTATTACATGCTGGTGCGGGCATTCGACTCGCTCTTCGGACCGGGCGATGTTGCGGCCCGAGTGCCTTCGGCGCTGGCGATGGTCATCGGCCTGTTGCTGATCTTCGATTGCGCGCGCCGCTTGGCCGACGGCCTGCACGGATTGATTGCGCTTTCCGTCGCGACCTGTTCCTTCCTGCCTTACTACGGCTACGAGGCGCGCTCGTATGCCATTTACTTCATGCTGGCGGCGTTGTCGCTTTGGGCGTGGACCTACGATGGCGCGGGCAAGAAATGGCCGGCGATTCTTTTTGGCGCCGCGTTCTTCGCTGGTGTCTGCTTCCACTACTACTTCGCCATGTGTCTGGTGCCTTATGTCGTGTGGGAGCTGCTCCGCTGGAAGCCCGGTCGTCGGCCGTCCGCCAAGCTGATCTCCGGAATTGTGGGCGCGATCATCCCGGTGTTGCTGCTTTCGCCTCTCATTCTGTCGTTCTCGCACAAGTTTGCTGGCGGCTATTGGAACCGCCCATCGTTCGCCGAGCTGCGTGTCATCTTCTCGCAGTTGTTTCCTGACGGATTGTTCCTGCTGGCGCTCATCGTGGTTTGGATCGTGCTCTCCGCTTCCGGCACGGCCAAGGAAACCACTCTGCCGCCGATGCCATCCGCCGAAGCCATTGGCTGGCTGTTTCTCAGTATCCCGCTGGCCGCGTTCGTCGTGGCCGAGTGGAAGACCAACGCCTTCTACAGCCGCTATTTTATCGGCGTAATTCCAGGCGTAGCCGTGGCGTTCGCATTTCTCTTGTGGCGGCATTTTCGCGCCGCGACAAGGGTGTCGATGGGAATCTTTGTGCTGCTGGCGGCGTGGGGCGCCGGACAGCAACTGACGGTGGTTCGCCATCCCGATAAAGTCGAGGCCACTGGCATTCGCTCCTTCCTGCAACTGGAAAGCGCGCTGCAAGTCGAAGGCAAGCGTTACTTCGTCTTCTCCGGACCTCTGCTGTTTCTCGAGGCGCAACAGTATTCCGCTCATCCCGAGCAATGTGTGCTTTTGCTGCCTTCCGATTTCAACCGGGAAGCGAAGGCTGGTCCCGATCCTTATCTTCACCAGCGCCTGGAGCTGAACCTGTCGCAGTATTATCCCTTGCAGTTCTGGACCGTGGACGATCTGCGGCGGCATCAGGCAGAGTCGGCACTGATTGAGCCTGACGAAAAGACGCTGAAGGAGATTTACGCCGCAGGCATTTTCGCGCACACCAGATTTTCCGAACAGGTGCAAATTTACTACCTGCAATAACGTCGGCTCCTTCCTGCATTCGCGCCCAACGCCTGCTCCCTCGCTTCCCCTACTCATCGCCCACACTTTCGCCTACAATATTCGGAGTCCCATTCGCACGTTTTCCGGGCTTCTCACATTACAATTGCTGATCGAAGACAAGGGACGAGTGTCGCCGGCGAAGGAGCCATCGTGAAGAAAATCGGAATCATCTTCGGCATGGAGACCACCTTCCCGCCGGCGCTGGTGGAGAAGATCAACTCCATGGGCGAGCCCGGCATTCAGGCCGAACTCGCCATCGTCGGCGAAGTGCGCATGGCCGAGCCTTCTCCTTATCGCGTGATCGTGGACCGCATCTCGCATGACATTCCGTTTTACCGCGCCTACCTGAAAAACGCGGCACTCTCGGGGACAACCGTCATCAACAACCCCTTCTGGTGGAGCGCCGACGACAAGTTCTTCAACTATGCGCTGGGCCAGAAGCTGGGTGTTGCGATTCCTCCCACGGTCCTCATTCCGCACAAAGAACATCCGCCGGGCACCACGGATCGCTCCATGCGCAACCTGCAATTTCCCATGCCATGGGACAGCATCTTCAGCTATGTCGGCTTTCCTGCGTTCTTGAAGCCCTTCGACGGCGGCGGTTGGAAGGACGTCTACAAGGTCAACTCGCCTGAGGAATTCTTCAACGCTTACGATCAGACACGCGATCTCTGCATGACCTTGCAGCGCGGCGTGAAGTTCAAAGAATATTTCCGCTGCTACGTTGTGGGACAGGAAAAAGTCCACATCATGCACTACGATCCATCGGCGCCGTTCCAGGAACGCTACGTGAAGAATCCTCCGCCCACCGATCCCAGGCTGATCGCGCGCGTGGAGCGCGATTGTCTCACCCTGTGCCGCGCGCTCGGCTACGATCTCAACACCGTGGAGTTCGCCTGCGAGGACGGAATTCCGTACGCCATCGACTTCATGAATCCTGCGCCCGATGCGGATGTGAATTCCGTTGGCCAGGAAAACTTCGATTGGATCGTCAACCACGTTGCCGATCTGGCGGTGCGCAAAGCTAAGCAGCACACCGGCAAAATTCCGGACTATCGCTGGAGCGCCTTTCTGAGTGGTGCTAGCGAGTCGGACACTGCGCCCGCATCCAAGCCAGTACGTACGCGAGCGAGCAAGGGATAAAGCCAATGCCTCGTCCCAGCCTCAGTATCGGCATCGAAGAGGAGTACCAAACGATTGATCCGCAGACCCGCGATCTGCGCTCGCACATCGCCTCCGAGATCCTGCCCAAAGCCAAGCTGGCGCTGCATGAGGCGGTCAAGCCGGAGATGCATCAGTCCGTCATCGAGGTGGGCACTCGCGTTTGTAAGGACGTCCAGGAAGCGCGGGAAAATATTCGCGCCCTTCGTCGCGAGATGATCACGCTTGCCGGCGAGAGCGGCATGTGGCTGGCGGCGGGCAGCACCCATCCGTTTTCCGACTGGAAGCTACAGGAGATTTATCCCGACGAGCGTTACCAGCGCGTCGTGGAGGACATGCAACTGATTGCGCGCGCCAACCTCGTTTTCGGCTTGCATGTGCACATCGGCATCGAAGATCGCAATACCGCCATCCACATCATGAATTCCATGCGCTATTTTCTGCCGCACATTCTGGCGCTCAGCAGCAATTCGCCCTTCTGGATGGGCATGAATACCGGATTCAAGTCGTATCGGGTGAAAGTTTTCGAGCGCTTTCCGCGCACCGGAATTCCCGACACCTTTTCCAACTGGTCGGAATACGAGAACTTCGTCAATCTGCTGGTGAGGACCAACTGCATCGATAATGGCAAGAAAATCTGGTGGGACATCCGGCCGCATCCCTTCTTCAACACGCTGGAAGTGCGGGTCTGCGACATTCCCATGCGGCTCGATGAAACCATGGCCATCGCTGCATTAATCCAGGCGACCGTGGCCATGCTGTACAAGCTTCATGCTTCCAATAAGAGTTACCGTATCTATGGACGGGCGCTGATTTCGGAGAATAAGTTTCGCGCCTCGCGTTACGGGCTGGACGGCAAGCTGATCGACTTTGGCAAAGAGGAAGAAGTACCGCTGCGGCAGTTGATTCTCGAGTATCTCGATTTGATCGACGATGTGGTCGATGAGCTTGGCTCGCGCCAGGAAATCAATTACATTCACGAAATGCTCAAGATGGGCACCGGCGCTGACCGCCAGTTGAAGGTGTTCGAGCAAACCGGCGACCTGAAGAAGGTTGTGGATTACATGGTCAGCGAAACCCGCGTGGGCGTGTTCGATCAGACCGCAGTGCGGACATAGGTGTCGATCCTTGAAGGGGCGCAGCTTTAGCTGCGCCGTTACGAATTTCTTAATTTATTGTCATCCCGAGCGGAGGCGACCTGTTTTTGGCCGCCGGAGTCGAGGGACCTCTATACCTTCGCAACTGTAGGGGTCCTTCGACTCCGCGCCCGACCGACTCGCAAACGCTGCGAGTCGGAAACCGAGACGGGCGCTGCGCTCAGGATGACAATCCCTAAACGAATTGCACGAAAGGACCGTACTTGATCCAACCCGTTCTCAACGATCTCACTCAACCTTCATTCGACCCGGAGCTTACACCGGGCGCGCACAACGCCGTCAACACCTGCCTGCACATTCAGCCCAGCGAAAAGGTCACGCTGATCACCGACAACGCCTGCCGTGATATCGCCTCCAGCATCGCGCAAGAACTGTTGACGCTGGGCTCGCCCTTCAAAGCCTTCGTGCTAGAAGACCTCGCGCCGCGTCCGCTGACCGGCCTTCCATCGGAAATCGCCGAGGACATGAAAACCAGCGATGTCAGCATCTTCGCCGTGCGCGTGCAGCGCAACGAACTCAAGTCGCGCATGCAGATGACCGACATCGTCAACCGCCGCAGGATGCGGCACGCCCACATGGTCAACATCAATCGCCAGATTATGCTGGAAGGCATGCGCGCCGATTACAACAAAGTTGACGCCCTCAGCCGCAAGGTCATCGACCTCGTCAGCCGCGCCAAAGAAATCCGCGCGACCAATCCCGCGGGCAGCGATTTCACCGCGACGCTCAGTCCCAGCTATCGCTGGATCAAGACCAGCGGCATCATCAGCCGCGACAAGTGGGGCAACCTTCCCGGCGGCGAGGTCTTCACCACACCCGGCGAAGTGAACGGCATCTGCGTCGTCGACGGCGTGGTGGGCGATTATCTCTGCGAAAAATATCAAGACCTGGCCCGCCAGCCGCTGACCATCCGCATCAAGAACAACCGCATCACCGAAGTCTCCAGCGAGAACAAAGAGCTGGAGCAGGAATTCTGGGCCTATACGCACACCGACGAGAATAGCGATCTGGTGGGCGAGTTCGCCATCGGCACCAACATCGAGCTGACCCACGTGATCGGGCAGATTCTTCAGGACGAGAAATTCCCCGGCATCCACATCGCCTTCGGCAATCCTTACGGCGAGCACACCGGCGCGAAGTGGTATTCCTCCACCCACATTGACGTGGTCGGAACCAAGTTCGACATCTGGGTCGACGGCCGGCAAATCATGCAGCAAGGGCGTTTCCTCATCGAGGCCTGACCATGGTTCCGGCACTGCGTGAGGAATTCAACCGCAACTTCACGGCTGCGAAGTACCGGCAGTTTCTCCACCGTCTGGATGAGGCCGCCGGCACGCACGTCGAATTTCGCGTGTCCGAGACGCCTTGCTTCGTTCCTCAGAGCCTGCTCGATCGGATGGCCGAGGATGGTCGTCAATTGGTCGCGCAGTTGGTCAACAATCCTGAGTACCGCCGCGCGTCGGATGCGGCCGTCCCTCCGCAGTACAACGTACCAAACGAAGCTTCACTGCCGATGTTTGTGCAGGTGGACTTTGGTGTGGTGCGCAATGCCAACGGCGAACTGGAGCCCAGGCTGGTCGAGCTGCAAGCCTTCCCTTCTCTCTATGGCTATCAGTCGACGGCGGCCCATCAGTATGTCGAGTCGTATGATCTTTCGCCTGATCTTGGTATCTACCTTAGTGGCTTCGATGATGATTCCTATTGGCGGCTGATGCGTCAGCTCATCGTCGCCGATCACGATCCGGCGAACGTGATCTTAATGGAGCTCGATCCTGAGCGTCAGAAGACGCTGCCGGATTTCCTCATCACGCAGCGCAAATTGGGCGTCGCCATCGTCGACATTCTGTCGCTGGTGAAGCGCGGTCGGCGGCTCTTCTATTGCAAAAAAGAAGGCGGTCGCGAGATCGAGATCGAAGTCCGCCGCATCTACAACCGCTGCATTGTCGATGAACTCGAGCGCAAGGGAATCACGTTGCCGTTCGATCTGCGCGATGAGCTCGATGTCGAATGGGCCGGACATCCCAACTGGTATTTCCGCATCAGCAAATTTTCCATTCCGTATCTCAAACATCCGAGTGTGCCAAGAACGTGGTTCCTCGATCAGATTCGCGAGCTGCCGGCCGACAGAGAAAACTATCTGCTCAAGCCGCTGTATTCGTTTGCCGGAGTCGGGATCAAATTCGCGCCGGCGCAAGCCGACATCGACGCGATTCCCCCGGATCAGCGCCACAACTACATACTCCAGGAGCGGGTGCAGTTCGAGCCGGTCATCCGGACGCCGCACGGGCCAACCCAGATGGAGGTTCGCATGATGTACGTGTGGCCCGAAGGCGGCGAGCTCACGCCGGTGCTGACCCTGGTGCGCATGGGCCGCGGCATGATGATGGGCGTCGATCACAACCGGAATCTGGAATGGGTCGGCGGCTCGGCGGCGCTGTGGGTGAAAGACCCGTAGAGTCCGAAGACCGTTCCGCTCCCACCCTTTGGCCCGAGAAAAAAGCGATTGGCATGCGGGGCGCAGGAAAAATCGCGAATGGGATACACCCCGTTACTTGCGAAATGGCGATTTCTCGTAAGTAATCCAGGTCTGAAGGTCCGAAGGGCAGATCGCCTTCGCCGATGACCTACCCCAATCGAGCGCCACGCCAGCGAGAGCCCAATCACTCCTCCGTCAAGGACGACCACCCTTGGCAAACTCCGCTTGCAGCATTTGCCGCAGGCCTTGGAAACGGTGGCTGAGGTCTGCCGGATTTGGCCTAAACGCCGGAAGTGCCAACAGCATCCTATCCAACGCGCAAAGCAAGCCTGCGTTCGCTGCCAGCCTGCTTCCGCTCGCCTGGAGGCCGTCTACTAAGGCGGTCTGGTCACAGTCCGTGGGATGTCGCCCCAGTAAGCATTGCAGCATTACTACGCCAAGGGAAAAAACATCCGAAGCGCACGACACCTTTGTCCCTCTCATCTGCTCCGGGGAAAAGTAACCCCACGTTCCGATAGGCCATGGGGAACGACGGTCGCGTCCATCTAAAGGCTTGAATGTACGAATATTCACTTGACCCAAATATCTGGCCGCGCCCAGGTCGATGAGAACGGCGCTGACCTCTGAGTCGGCCGTGATGGGGCCGTCGAATTTTCTAATCATGATGTTCGAGGGCTTGATGTCCCCGTGCACAACCCGTCGCGACCAAATTGCCGCAATTGCAGCCGAGACATCCCGCCCTATCGCCAGGACTTCGGATTCCAGCAGCGGTCCGTCTTTCAACAGCACGCTCAGTGGTTGTCCGTCTATGAATTCCCACACGACGTACCGCGTGTGTTTACCGGCCACGTCACAATAGCCATGCTCTATCAGCCCAGCCAAGTTTGGATGCGAGAGGTTCTCGGTCGCGGTGATCTCGGGCTGTCCGGGAATGCTCCGTCTACGATCGAAGTGCAGCTTCAGAGCTACAACATCATTCGCGGCTGTGCCGTCTGCCCGAGAAGTTCTGGTCGCCTTGAAAACTGCTCCCTGGCCACCAACGGCAATTTCCGGACCAATGATATAGCGCCGACCCAGCGCCGCTTCTATATCTGCCGGGACAAACTGGCAGGTATACGGGTGGACAGCCATACGATCTACCAACTAAGCGACTGGCCCGCTTACGTTTCCCTTTCACAGAATCTGAGGGAGCGATAATAGAGTATACCTGCGAATAGCAACCCGTGGGAGACGATTCTTCGGCGGCTGCGGATAGCTGGCGATTACAACTCGCGTGTTACCATCGAAAATAATTAGCGCCAAAGGACCGCACTGCTTGCGAATACTCTTCGTCGGAGACATCTTCGGCCGGCCGGGCCGGACCATCGTTCACGAGCGTCTTCCCGAGCTGCAGAAGGAGCACGCCGTCGATCTCACCATCGCCAACGGCGAGAACGCCGCCGGCGGCTTCGGCATCACGCCACAAATCGCCGACGAACTGTTCGAGCTCGGCATCGACGTCATCACTACCGGCAACCACATCTGGGACAAGCGCGAGATCATCGACTACATGAACTCGGCCAATGGCAATGAGGCTTCGCTGGCGCGGCGCCTGCTGCGGCCGGCGAATTATCCCGCCGGCTCGCCCGGATTTGGCTGGTACGAAGGGCGCGCCCGCAGCGGCGTTCCTTACGCTGTCATCAACCTGCAAGGCCGCGTGTTTATGGCCAATAATGACGATCCGTTTCGCTTGGCCGACAAGCTCCTGAAACAGGTCACGGCGAAGGTCATCGTAGTGGATATGCACGCCGAGGCGACCTCAGAGAAGCTCTCGCTCGGCTGGTATTTGGAAGGACGTGTGACTGCGGTGCTCGGCACCCATACCCACGTTCCCACCGCCGATGAGCAAGTGCTGGCGGGAGGCACTGCGGTGCAAACCGACGTTGGAATGACGGGCCCGTACGCTGGCGTCATCGGCGTGCAGAAGGAATTGATCTTGCAGCGCTTCCTCACCAATATGCCATCGCGCTTTGAGCCCGCGACCAACGACGTGCGCCTTTGTGCAACCCTGATCGATTGCAACACTGAGACGGGCCGCGCGACTGCCGTGCAGAGGATTATGTTAAGAAGCAATTAGCAATTAGCAACTAGCAATTAGCTCTGTCCCACAAGGCCGTCATTCTGCAGCTAGCGTTCGCATCATTCTCAGGCGATAGTGGGAGATGTTGCCGTCGGAACGTCGGCCCCGCGCTGAGCTAATACTTTGCAAGAGCCGAGTCTTTGCCAAATTTGAGAGGTCGAGGCTCGCAGCTAAATGCTAGTTGCTAATGGCTTCTTATGCACTCCGACGAACTATGGATGGAAGAGGCCCTGCGCGAGGCCCTGCGTGCCCTCGCATTGGGGGAAATTCCCGTCGGCGCGATCGTCGTATATGAAGGCCGCATCATGGGACGGGGATGCAATCGCCCGCTCAGCGCCAACGATCCCACCGCTCATGCCGAAATCCTCGCGCTGCGCGAAGCTGGGCAAACCATCGGCAACTATCGCCTCCTCGATTGCGACCTGTACGTTACGGTCGAGCCTTGCGCCATGTGTGCCGGAGCCATCACTCACGCGCGCATTCGCCGGCTGATCTACGGCGCCGAAGATGCCAAGGCCGGCGCGGTGCATTCCATGCTTCAGGTCCTCAATCATCCCAAGCTAAACCACCGCGTGGAAGTCAGCTCGGGAGTTCTGGCCGCGCGCTGCATGGACCTGCTGCAAACTTTCTTCCGCGAGAAACGAGGCGGCCAGACGTAAGGCAAAACAGCGGGGAAAAGCGCTCACAGAAAATCAAGCGCCTGCCACAGTTGGTCCAGCGTCCCATAGTTTCTTCTTCTCTAATCCGAAGATTGTATATACAATAAGACTGTGGAGATCGAATTCGACCCCGCCAAGAGCGAGCGCAACGTCCGCGAGCGCGGGCTTTCCTTTGAGCTGACGGCTGACTTCGATTTCGAGACGGCGGTTTACGTTGAGGACAATCGCTACAACTATGGCGAGCGCCGTATTCGCGCTCTCGGCTACATTGAAGAGCGCCTATACGCGTTGGTTTATACCGTCCGCGGTGAAACACTGCGTGTGATCAGTCTGCGGCGGGCGAATCGCAGAGAGGTGAAGATCTATGAAGACGCGACCCGATCCTGAAATGATCGACGATGTCAATCCGGAATGGACTAGCGAGGATTTCAAACGCGCCATCCCATTCACCGCCCTGCCTAAGGAGGAACAGGAAAAGCTCCGCTCTCTCAAGCGACCTCGCGGCCCGCAGAAGATGCCTACGAAGGAGCTCATCTCCATTCGTCTCTCGCGCGACGTGGTCTCAAAGCTGCGCGCCTCCGGTCGAGGTTGGCAGGCGCGCGTTGATGAGCATCTGCGCCAGTGGCTCAACGAAGCAAAGCGAAAACGAGCTTGAGCGGCGCACCTGCTCATACTTGCCGTTTCCACCTACCTGCAAATCCAGTAGAATCGGGAGCGAGCACTGATTTGTCCGTGTATGTTCTGGCCTGCGCTGCGCTCCCCAGCGTCCTGGCGCAGATCGCAGCAGATTATGGGTCGACTGAATCGCCTTCTCCGCTACTTCAAGCCCTATTGGCTCTACCTGCTGGCTTCGGTGATTTCGATGGCCCTGGTGGGACTGCTGGACGCCTTCCGCCTGCTGCTCATCGGTCCTGTCCTTGACCAGGTATTGAATCCGGCGTCGCAGTCGCGCGCACTTCCCTTACTGCCGGTTCCGATATTCGGGCACCGCTTGGATCTGCGCTTGTTTGTTCCCCAGCACTTGCACAACGTGTGGTCGGTAGTCGCTTTTGCCCTGATTATCTCCACCCTACTGAAAGGCATTTTTGATTATGGCGGCACCTATCTGGCGAACTATGCCGGCTTTGGCATGGTTACCGATATGCGCAACCAACTCTACACCGCCACCTTGCGCCGCTCGGTTGGATTCTTCCAGAAGCATTCCACCGGCTCCCTGCTCTCGGCGATCGTCAATGACGTGGAGCGCGTGCAGTTCGCCATGTCTAGCGTGCTGGCTGAGTTCCTGCAGCAGTTCTTTACCTTCATCTTCATTGCCGCAGTGGTTGTCGGATTGGGCCGGCGCTTGACCTGGGTGTTGCTGATTTTTGTGCCTTTCGTCATCGCTTCCGCCAGCCGGGTGGGCGACCGGGTGCGTATAACCACCCGCAAGGGTCAGGACAAACTCGCCGAAATCCACAAGTTGCTGCACGAAACCATCACCGGCATTCGCATCGTCAAGGCCTTCTGCATGGAGTCCTGGGAGATGCGCCGCTTCCGCGAGGCCGCGCGGCGTCTGTTTAAAGCCAACCTGCGGTCGGCGGCCGCCTTTGCCCTCAACTCCCCGATCATGGATAGCTTTGGCGCCATCGCCATTGTGCTGCTCATCCTGCTGGGGCGCGAATACATCAAGCGCGGCTACCTCAGCGAAGGCTTCTTCATTGCTTTCATCATTGCCGTTTTCAAGCTGTACGAGCCGGTGCGCAAGTTTGGCCAGTTCAATAACAATTTCCAACAGGCGCTGGGCGCCTCCGAGCAGATATTCAAGTTCGTCGACGCGCAGGACGAAGTCCGCGAGAAGCCGGACGCCATCCAGCTGGCTCCCTTTCACCGCAGCATTCGCTTCGACCATGTCCACTTCGTCTATTCCAAAGCCGAGGACGAGCGCGAGGTGCTGCGCGACATCAACCTGGAGATCAGCCCCGGCGAAGTGGTGGCTATCGTCGGCTCCAGCGGCTCCGGCAAGACCACCCTGGTCCACCTGTTGCCCCGCTTCTTCGACGTCAGCCGCGGGCGATTGCTGATCGACGGCCACGACGTCCGCGATCTCACCGTCGCATCGCTGCGCTCGCAAATCGCCATCGTGACCCAGGACACTATCCTGTTCAACGACACCGTGCGCAACAACATTGCCTATGGCCAGCCGCAGATTTCGCCGCAGCTCGTGGAAGACGCCGCCCGTGCGGCGCTGGCGCATGACTTCATCATGGCCTTGCCCAACGGATACGATTCCGTCATCGGCGAGCGTGGTTTGCGTCTCAGCGGTGGCGAGCGCCAGCGCCTGTCCATCGCGCGCGCCATCCTGAAGAATGCGCCCATCCTGGTCCTCGACGAAGCCACCTCCGCGCTCGACTCGGAGAGCGAGGCCCTGGTGCAATCCGCGCTGCAAAACCTGATGGCTGGTCGCACCGTGTTCGTGATCGCCCACCGGCTCTCCACCGTGCGCCGCGCCGATCGCATCCTGGTGCTGGAAAATGGCATGATTACCGACGACGGTTCGCATGAGTGCCTGATGGCCCGGACCGGCACTTATCGCAGATTGTATGATTTGCAGTTCGAGGATATCGAGGCAACTTCGGGGACCGGGTAACCGCGCGCCATGAACATCCGCTCCATGACCGGCTATGCTCAGGTGAAAGTCAACGTGGACGACCAGCTCACCTTGACCCTGAGCCTGAAATCGGTGAACCACCGGTTCCTCGATCTGCATTTGCGGCTGCCCGGCGAGCTTGACCCGGTGGAGATGAAAATCCGCCGGGTGCTGAAAGAGCGCCTGCATCGCGGCCATATCGAGGTTACGCTCAGTCTGGAACGCAGCGGCGCTGCTGCCTTCGCGGTAAACCGCAATCTCGTCGGCGGATATCTGCGCACCTTCCGCGAAGTGGCCGAGGAATTTGGGGTCAGCGCCGAACCTGATCTCAACGCCGTGCTCAAGCTGCCGGGCGCGCTCAACGCAGCCGAGGGCGGCGACGCCATGGCCGCTCTGGAGCAGCAAGTCACGGCAGCTCTGGAAGAGTGCATTGAGCGGCTCAACACGATGCGCGAAGAGGAGGGCCGCGGCGCAGTTGCGGAGTTGCGCAATCGTATGACTCATCTGGCCTCGGCCACCCGTGAAGTGGACCAGCTTCGCGGACGCGTGCTCAAGGCGTATCAGGAAAAGCTGCATGGCCGCTTGCAGGAGTTGCTGGGCACACATGTCGATCACGACCGCATCCTGCAAGAGGCCGCTGTGCTGGCCGAGCGCAGCGACATTCAGGAAGAAGTTGTGCGCATGAAGAACCACATTCAGCACTTTCTCTCGCTGCTCGACGCTGGCGGCGAGGTCGGTAAGAAGCTCGACTTTTTGTTGCAGGAGATGAACCGCGAGGCCAACACGCTGATGTCGAAGACCACCGGCGTCGTCGGCGAAGCGTTGCGCATCACCGAGGTGGGACTGGCCATGAAGTCGGAAATCGAGAAGGCGCGCGAGCAGATACAGAACCTGGAATGAGCGGAACCATTTTCATCATCTCGGCGCCCTCAGGCTCGGGCAAATCGACGCTCACAAACGAGCTGCGCCGCAGTGTGTCCAACCTGGAATTCTCCATCAGCTACACCACGCGTCCGCCGCGCGGCAGCGAGCAGTCGGGACGCGAATACTTCTTTATCAGCCGCGACGAATTCGAGCGCATGATTCGCGAAGACGAGTTTCTGGAGTGGGCTGAGGTCTTCGGCAACTATTACGGAACGGCCAAGCGCTTCCTGCGCGAAGCGGCGGCCCGCGGTCACGATCTGCTGCTCGACATCGACGTGCAGGGCGCGGCCCAGGTGAAGCGCAAAGCTCCGGACGCCGTTAGTATTTTTGTGCTGCCGCCGTCGCGCCAGGAACTGGAGCGCCGGCTGCGGCGGCGCGCCGAGGCCGACGACGACCTGCAGCGCCAACTGATGGGCGACGGTGCGCGCCTCTTCAATACCGAAACCATCATCCAACGCCGTCTCCAAACCGCCTCCCACGAGATTGAGAATTTCGCCCAGTACGACTATATTTTGGTCAACGATCGGCTGGAGGAATCCATCGATGTCCTCCAATCGATTGTTGAAGCCGAGCGGCTGAAACGCTCCCATACCGCTCCGACTTCCAAAGACCAACTGGTGCTGGCGGTTGCGGATCGCGCCCTGCGGCAGCCCATGATGCAGCAGGTCGAAACGATTTTGGCGACCTTTGATCTTTCCCGATTTCCCGCGATTACGGAGTAACGCATGAAACTGGTTGAAGGCTTCGATAGCAATTATCGTTATGTTTTGGTAGCAGCTCGGCGCGCTCGCCAGATCCAAAGTGGCGCTCGCCCGGTCGTGGAGCCGCACTCGCGCAAGCCCTGCCGCATCGCGGAAGAAGAGATCCAGGCCGGCAGAGTGAAATGGGAGGTCCCGGCGGTGACGGCTGCGGCTTCGATGGAAGCAGCCAGCCAAGGGCAGGACGGGCCAGTGGGCGGCGACGCCGACGACTAGGGGAGCTGACACTCAGCACAGTTCGAGAGATGCCGGATCGAAAGTGCGTACTTTGAAGGGGCGCACCTTCAGGTGTGCCGTTGCAAGTTTCTCGTGATTTCTTCTCTCGCGGGCTTCAGCCCGCGAAGGACTCAAAGCACGAATCACCAGGGCACTTTGCCGCATCAGGTCATAAGAGACAACATGAAAATCGCCTTGGGCGTGAGCGGCGGCATCGCCGCCTACAAAGCGGCTGAGATCGTCCGCCAATTGCAGGAGCGCGGTGTGCAGGTGCAGGTCGTTATGACCGCTGCGGCGCAGGAGTTTGTCCGTCCGCTTACCTTCGCCGCGCTCTCCGGGGAAAAAGTCATCACCAGCATGTTCGGGTCGTCGACGGAGCAACCGGGGTCCCCGCCGAGCGCCGCTTTTGCGCTTGCTGGGGTGGAGCAGCCCAATCTCGACTCGGCGGTCGAGCATATATCGGTTGCGCAATCGATTGACTGCCTGCTGGTCGCGCCAGCCACAGCCGACGTGATCGCCAAGTTCGCGCAGGGTATTGCCAACGACTTCCTCAGCACGCTCTATCTCGCCACCACGGCGCCGGTGATCATCGCGCCCGCAATGAATGTGAACATGTGGGAGCATCCGGCGACGCAGGCCAATCTGGAGATACTACGCCGCCGCGGCGTGCATGTTGTCGAGCCGGGCAGCGGCTATCTGGCTTGTGGGATGGTCGGCGAGGGTCGGCTTGCCGAACCGGAGGAAATCGTCGCGGCTACCCTCCAGCACCTCGGCATCGCGCAGGATTTTGCGGGCGAGACGGCGCTCATCACCGCCGGACCCACACACGAGCCGATCGATCCCGTTCGCTATCTAGGCAACCGTTCCAGCGGCAAGATGGGATATGCGCTTGCTGAAGCCGCGCTGCGTCGCGGCGCAAAGGTCATTCTCGTCAGTGGGCCCACTGCATTGCAACCCCCGAGTGCTGCCCAGACCATCTTTGTCGAAACCGCGCAGCAGATGCGCACCGCGGTGCTCGATCGCTGGGAGCAAGCCGGCTTCATCATCATGGCCGCCGCCGTCGCCGACTACCACGTCAAGAATATCTCGCGGCAGAAAATCAAGCGCACAGGTCCAATGGAGTTGCAACTGGAGCCCAATCCCGACATTCTCGCCGACCTCGGCAGTCTGCGCCACGCCGCAGGAAACACTTCGCCTATGCTGATCGGCTTTGCCGCCGAAACCGGGAACATGCTGGAGAACGCGCGCGCCAAACTAAGCAACAAGCGCATCGATGCCGTCGTGCTCAACGACGTCTCACGCTCGGAGATCGGCTTCAACTCCGATCGCAATGAGGTGACAATCGTGACCTCAAGCGACACCATCCCCGTACCTGAAGCGACGAAGTTCGAGGTGGCGCAGAAGATCCTTGACAACGCCCTTCGCCTCCGCCACCAGCAGGCTCTCACCGTCTCAACATCGACCAGCGGCACATGACCCTTGATCGCAACGCTGTCCGCGACCGCCTCCAGTTCTATCGCGAATTGGGCATCGGCCCACTCTATCGTCGTGATACTGGTGACGCTGTCCTCCATGAATTGCTCGAAGGCGCCGCAGAAGCTGCTTTGACGGCAATCGACGACTCCGCTTTTGTCGCGGCAGCCGATGCCGACCGCGACACACTGCTGCGCATCATTGCGAATGACATCGGCCCCAACTGTCAGCGTTGCAAGCTCGGAAAACTTGGCCGCAAACAAATCGTCTTCGGCACCGGAGATCCACATGCCGAACTGATGTTCATCGGCGAAGGTCCCGGCGCTGACGAAGATGCCCAAGGCCTACCGTTCGTGGGGCGCGCCGGACAACTGCTGAACAATATGATCGCCGCTATGGGCCTGAAGCGGGAGCAGGTGTACATCGCCAACATTGTGAAGTGCCGCCCGCCCGGCAATCGCACCCCCGAGCGCGATGAGTGCGACACCTGCTCCCCCTTCCTGATGCGGCAGATTCAAGTCATCCGGCCAAAGGTCATCGTAGCGCTGGGCGCAACCGCCGCCAAGAATCTGCTCGGCGTAAATGACTCAATGGCTTCCATGCGCGGACGCTTCTACGATTTTTCGCCGCCGCGCACTCTCACCGGCACTGGCGAGCCTTTGGAGTGCAAACTAGCGGTAACCTACCATCCTGCGTTTCTGCTACGCGATCCGCGGCAGAAGAAAGAAGCCTGGAAAGATTTGCAGATGGTGATGCGCTCTCTCGGCTTGACCGCGCCACAACGCCCGCCCGAGGCTGGCTAGGCTGCCAATGCCGCAATTCTGCGATGTGGCCGTGCCCGTCCCGCTCGACGCCACTTTCACCTACCGCATCCCCGAGAACTCGCCTGAGCCCGTGGTCGGCGGCCGCGTCATCGTTCCCTTTCGCGAGAAACGGCTGTGCGGCCTCGTCACCGAGCTGCACGACCGTGAGCCGAAGTTCACCACCCGCCGGCTTAGTCAGGTGCTCGATTCCACGCCGGCGCTCACGCCCGAGCTGATGGAACTCGGCCGCTGGATCGCGCAGTATTACATCGCGCCCCTCGGTGAAGTCTTCCGCACCATGCTGCCGCTCTCAGCCGAGTTTCGCCGCGTGCTGGGCTATCGCATCACTGACAAGGGAATTGCTGCACTCCATGCTGCAGCAATGACCGGTTCCTCGTTGCGTTCCCAACGCGGGTCAGAGCACCAAACGTTAGAATATGCCGCATTGAATCGGCTTGCCGACGGTGAAATCGTCCGCGAAGCGACGCTCCGTTCAGCCAGCGGAACAACGAAATCTGTGCTGCAGTCATTGCTGCGCAAGAAATGGATAGCGCGCGAGGACCTCAGCGATATGCGCGATGCCAGCCGCACGGCGCAGATCGCAACCTTGAAGCAGGCCGAAGGCAAACTCAACCCCAATCAGCAGACCATCGTCGCCTACTTGCGCAATCAGGAAGGCTGGCGCGCTTCGGTCGAAGCCCTGCGCGAACTGGCCGTCCCCCGCACCACGCTCCAGACGCTGGTGCGTCGCGGTGTCGTCGAACTCAGCGAAGAGGCCGCCAGTTTTCACATGTCCGGCCTCAAACCGCGCAAGCTGGAATTTCTGTTTACTCCCGCGCAGAAGGTTGCGCTGGAAGCAAGCATAGGTTCTGTCGACGAACGCAAGTTTCTACCCATGCTGCTGCACGGCGTCACCGGCTCAGGCAAGACTGCGGTCTACTTGTCCGCCATGCAGGCGGTGCTGGCCAAGGGCCGCTCGGCGATTCTGCTTGTCCCGGAAATCGGATTAACCCCCGCCGTCGCCGCCGATCTGCATCAGATCTTCGGCAACGAGGTTGCCATCCTCCATTCCGGGTTGAGTGACGACGAGCGCGCCGAGCAGTGGAAGCGCATCCGCAGCGGCGAGTCCCACATTGTGGTAGGTACGCGATCGGCGGTCTTCGCCCCCGTTTCCGATCTCGCGCTGGTCGTGGTGGATGAAGAACATGACCACTCCTACAAACAGGAAGAGATGCCCCGCTACCACGCGCGTGACGTTGCCGTCATGCGCGCCAAGATGTGCAACGCTGCCGTGGTGCTAGGCTCGGCGACCCCCTCACTGGAGACCTACCACAATGGGGTACGAGGTAAATACCGGCTCCTGGAGCTGCCCGAGCGCATCGAGAAACGCCCATTGCCCGAAGTGCAGATCCTCGACATGCGCGAGGAGTTCCATCGCACCAGGAAAGACGAGGTGCTGTCTCGCAAGCTCGTGGAAGAGATCGGCGAACGCCTTTCGCGGCACGAGCAGGTGATGGTACTGCTCAACCGGCGCGGTTATTCCGCCTTCGTGCTCTGCCGCGAGTGTGGCGAGTCGGTGCACTGCAAGAACTGCGCTATCGCCATGACCTATCACAAGCGCGAGCATCGCCTGGTCTGCCATTACTGCGGCTACACGCGACCTGCACCGAAGACCTGCCCCAAGTGCGGCAGCGAGTTTGTGCAGTATCTCGGCGCCGGCTCGGAAAAGCTGGAGCACATTTTGCACGGCCTTTTCCCGCAGGCACGCATTGCGCGCCTCGACCGCGATACGGTCCGCGGACGCGATGACTTCGAGCGCATGTTGGCCACGCTGCACGCAGGCGAAATCGATCTACTGGTGGGCACGCAGATGATCGCCAAGGGCCACGATGTAGCCAACGTCACGCTAGTCGGGGTCGTGGCATCCGATGCCGCGCTCAGTTTCCCCGACTTTCGCGCCGCCGAGCGCACCTTCCAGCTATTGACCCAGGTTGCGGGGCGGGCCGGCCGTGGCGACACGCCGGGCAAAGTCGTGCTCCAAACATTCTTCCCCGATCACTACGCTATTCAGTTCGCCGCCGCGCACGACTATCGCGGCTTCTACGAAAAAGAGATCCGTTTTCGCAGTTGGATGCACTATCCGCCGTTCAGCGCGGTCAGCAACGTGCTGGTGCGCAGCCCTAAACTCGAGGAAGCCCTGACCTGGTCAGGCATTCTGGGCAAGTGGTTCGCGAGCACGCGCCTCCCAGGTGTGCGCGTAATGGGACCGGCCGCGGCGGCCATCGTGCGGCTCAAGACCGAGTACCGCTACCACTTCCTGCTGAAGTCGGCCAGCCGCGAGCGTATGAACGAGGTGCTGCGCGCCATGCTCGCGCACGCCGACACGCAGAAAATTCCACGCAATCATGTTGTGGTGGATGTGGATGCGCTGTCGTTGATTTGAGGCAGCAATTAGCAATTAGCAACTGGTAGTCAGCAACTAGCGACTAGCCAAGCTGCCGGCCGCGTCGAGACCAAATTCGTCCGGATTCAAAAGCGTCCTGCCGTGCATACCCAGCGCCGCACTTGACTGGGTCATGAATCGCAATAGCTAATTGCTAGCCGCTAATTGCTAGCCGCTTCTTCATCCCTTCCACGCTCCCAGCGCTTTCCGCACCAGCACCAGTTGTCCAATGTGATACGCATTGTGGTCGGCGATCAACAGTGCTTCGCGCAGGAGCGTTTGTCCTGAGCCGTGCGGAAACGGCGCGAACAGGTCCCGCTTCGGATCCTTGATCAGTTTCCGCATTGCTTCCAAATTCTCCCGGATTGACTTGACGCTCTGCCCCCAGGCTGCCTCACTTGGCGGAGCCGCGGTTCTTGGCCAGTAGCCTTCGGGCCACTCCGGCGACTTGTGCCGGGCATCGCGGCTGAACTCAACGATGTCCCACAATGCGATACGCATGTGTTCCAGAAGCTGCCAGGCGGAATATGGCAATCCCTCCGGCACGCGCCCGCGCAATGCGGCGGGAAAATCGGCAACTGCCGCCGATAAGTCGGCGTGCGCCTCGTGCCAATCCATCACCTTCGCAATTTGTTGACGAAGCTGTTTGTCGTGTTCCATAAAGCCTCATAGGACTTCAGTTAACAGTGTGGGATGTGATCGTCGCCCGGCTGGATGTAATCCTGCGCGTCACATTGAGACTGCCTGCGATCGGCGGCAAGCGTCGTGGCCGAGGGGTGATGCACGAACCTGGATTCTTAGCCCCTGCTGTTGCGGCGCCGCTGGCGCTGCAGGACGCCGGCTGCATCAGGATTCACCAGCACGGTAAAGCCGTTGCGAAAGCGGTTCGGATTCGCCTCCACCAACGTCGCGCGCTGGCCTTCAATACATCCGCCCAGGACGCGGCCCAAACTCAATAGCGATCGGCTGCCGCAAACTTCGCAGGTCTCACCACCGCTGTTGCTGATGATCTCGCAGTCGGCGCAGAGCACGGCTTCCAGCAAGGCAACTGAATTCAGTGTCGGCTCCCATTTGCGACTTTCGTCCATAGTAAGGCTCTTTGACTAAGCTAGCCGTCTTCGGCCGACCGGGAAAGTGCTTACTTGTGGACGGAAGCAGGAAAGTAACGGGTCCTCGAATCAGGACGGCAGTGCGGAGTCGGTCGCGAATTCAAACTCGCCGCAACCCAGGTTTTTCTGGCTACGAGACGTCGGAGCTCGCCGCCGGTGGAAGCAGATGGTGGTTCAGGGCGAACAACGCCAGCTCCAGACGGTTCCCAACTCCGATTTTGTTGAAAATATTGGTCAGATGGCGCTTGACCGTCTCCTCGCTGATGCCGAAAGTCTCGGCAATGTGCTTGTTGGTCGAGCCTTCGGTAATCAGCGTGACAACCTCCAGCTCGCGCGCTGTGAGGCCGAAGGTCTTGCGCGGCGGCGGCGCGGTTTGCGCGGTCAGGTCGCGCAGCACCTGCACCAGGTTCTGCACTGGCCGCCCGTCCAGCCAGTACTGCCCTTGCATTACCGCACGGATGCAGGCCGAGAGATGGGCCACAACCGCATCTTTCAGCACCACTCCGCGCGCCCCAAGTTGCAGCGCCTCCAGAATTTGCCGCTTGTCCACCTGTCCGGTCAGGACAATGGTGCGGGTCCCGGCGCTGTCGCCGGTCAGCTCCCGCAACGCCTCCATGCCCGGCATTTTGGGCATGGCCAGATCGAGCAGAAGAATATCGGGCCGCAGCGTACGCACCATGTGGAGCGCTTCCATTCCATCTTTGGCTTCGGCCACTACCTTCATCTGGTGGTCAGCCAACAACATGTTGCGCAGACCGATGCGAACCACAGGATGATCATCAGCAATCAGGATCCGCGTTGCAGTCACCGCCATCTTGTTTCCTCTTTGAGGGATGGTCTTCATGTAGGTTATCTAGGCTGCTGATCCCTCGGCTGGAAGCACTATGGGACCCAGTTCCTTGGTCAATTCGTCTTCTACGGCTTTGAGAGCAGCGATAGCCTGGCCGAGCACGGGTTCTGCCGCCTGTAAGTCAGAATCGCGTGCCATTTGTTCCAAATTCGCGCAGCAGTGCGCCAAAAGTCTGGCCCCAATCATCAGACTGCTGCCCTTCAGATAGTGGGCCCGTTCGCGTAATTCTGCCGCATCTCGTTGAGCGAGCGCCTTGCGAAACTTAACCAGAGTGGACCGCGCTTCCGCGACATACTCACGGCACAGCTCCGCAAGTACTCCGGGCTCGGCCGCAGTTGCCTGCCGCAGACGCTCGAAGACCTCCCGCGCTATGACCACGTCAGCCACCAGAACTTAGTTGTCACCCCATTTAACTTTTACTATCCCCAATAGGTAATCCTTCTGCGCGCTGGCGTCAAGCAGGGAACGCAATGCCAGACCATTTTCGCAGGACCTGCTTGCCAGTCCCGTTGTTCCTGGGACTATACCATTCAACCGCCATGCAACTACAGCTTGTTTCATAAGTGTTGTCATCCTGAGAGACGCCGCGGCTGTTTCTCCCGACTGCCATTCATGGAACAAGCTCTAGAACCGGGAAAAATCGGGAGTGCGCTTTTCCAAGAATGCGCTCAGCGCCTCCTTGGTTTCGGATGACTCCAGCCGTTCTGAGATCACTTCCACTTCTTCCTTCAAAGCTCGCTCCACCTCGGATCGAAGGGCACGCTTCATCAGTTCTTTGCAGGCGAGCACAGCCCCCGCAGGTTTTTCCGTCAATTGCTTGGCAATCGCGGCGGCGGTTGCCAGCAGCTCTTCGCGAACCAGCACTCCATTCACCAATCCAATCTCGTACGCGCGTTGCGCCGTTAAGGGAGCTGCCAGCATGAACAGCTCCGCTGCGCGCTGGCGCCCGACGAGCAGCGGTAACAACACCGTAGACGCCGCCTCGGGGACGATGCCCAGGTTGATGAAGGGCATCGCGAATCTCGCGTCCTCCGCCGCATATACCAGATCGCAATGCAACAGAATAGTAGTGCCAATGCCGACGGCCAATCCATGGACGGCAGCAACGATGGGCTTTCTGGCGCCGGCCATGGCACGGATAAAACCCACCGCCGGCGGCACCGCCTGTCCTTTCCACGGCCGCTTCATGAAATCTTCCAGGTCGTTGCCCGCGGTAAAGGCATCGCCCTTGGCGTGCAGCAGGACCACGCGCACCGTGGGATCAGTCTCAGCCTGTTCCAGAGCATTCGACAGCGCGTCGTACATCTCCGCCGTCAAAGCATTTTTCTTCTCGGGACGGTTGATGGCGATGCGCATCACCGCGCCATCGCGTTCCACTTCTATCTGACCCATAGTTCGCCCTCGTTCGGAGTTGCAATCGCCTGCGCTGACAAGTTAGAACAACCCGCGCACTTCAGCAAGCAGGCGGCCTTTGGAGACTGCGTTGGCTCTGTTGACATCCTGCTTTGAAGGGGCGCGGCTTGAAACCGGCCGTCGCCATCCGCCCCCGATTTGCATCGCTGCTTGCACCTCATACAATGGTTCCGGAATCCAAACCTCAGTGGTTCGTTATTCCGCAAGGAGACCGTCATGCCCGCTAAGATTCCTGAGAATTATCTCGACCTCTTCCACAAGAAAGCCTTCGGCAGCCTGAGCACGCTGATGCCCGACGGCAGCCCGCAAACCAATCCCGTGTGGGTGGACTACCAAAACGGGGAAGTCTGGGTGAACACTGCCGTGGGTCGCCTAAAAGACAGAAACATGAAACGCGATCCGCGCGTTTCCGTCGCCGTCATCGATCCCGACAATCCTTACCGTTACGTTGAAGTGCGTGGCAAGGTCCGTGAAGTCACACAGGAAGGCGCGCCGCAGCACATCGACAAGATGGCCAGGAAGTATCTCGACAAGGACAAGTATCCCTTCGCCCAGCCGGGCGAGCAGCGCGTGCTCTACAAGATCACGCCCGAGCACGTTCACACCATGGGATAGGAGAGAACTCACCACGGAGGGCACGGAGCGCACGGAATGCAGAGAGAATGTTTGCATCCGCGTGCATCCCGTCCCGCCTTGCGGGACGGCTCAGTTTAGCCCAGGACGAAGTCCTGGGTAGGCTTGATTTTTGTATGTGTAGTCCCGGTAGGGACGCTCAAGAGGGCCCGCGGTCAGGCAGGTCTTGATCACGCAGAAATCCGTAAGGGCAATGGCGGCAGCCCGACTGGCAACAGAACCCGCGCTTTTGCAGGTAAGTCGCGGTGAATACCATGAAGCCGTTTTCCAGGTAATGGTCGGTCCCCTCGACTAACTCCTCGGACATCATTGCGCGGTAGCCTCACGCAACACGGATAGACGGTCTTCCGTTCCCACCGCAACACCATCGCGGAAGCTGACGTACCTTCCGGAGATGGCAGCCACTCGTTCGCCCGGAACGATGAAGCCAACCAGGTTCAGGGGATCGGCAGCAGACACCGTCACCACCTCGCCGCTGGCGGCCAGATTGCGCATGGCGCGCAGCGACTCGACCGCTTCGGGCAACGCGAACTGCTCGCCCAGAAATCCGCTGACAAAGCGCCCGCCGCGAACTTCGCCGCGATCCTCCAAACGCCGGAAGGCGATCAACAGCTCGCGCCACTTGGGCAGGTTCGACTCGCGCGCTAGCACCTCGCGAAAGACTACGCCGTAGCGCCGCAACAGCATCCAGCAGGTCGCCTCGGCAACTTTGTTGCGATCGGCAGCTTCCGCGCCGTACAGCAGCGACCAGCGCCCTGGGGTGTGCCGAGGCCGAACTGCCTTCGCCGACCCCGCTCCCAGCCGGCGCTTGGGGTTGATGAGCGAACGTAAATTGTCGAAGCCATCGGCGGTCACCATTCCCGCAGCCACCAGCTCCCACAGCGCCGTCTCGATCTCTGCCTTCAGCTTGCCGGTGCCGCGCACAATGTCGGCGAAGAACGACGCGCCGCGACGGCGCAGGAATTCCAGCACGGCATGAGCTGCCGGGCTGAGCACACGCTCATAGCTCTGTTCCTCATGGCTGAGGTGCGGCTGCATCCAGTCCGACTCTTCGCGCACGAAGAACGTGATCGGCGCCACGCTGGTGGGGACGACTCGACGCCGGCTCTCGCCGGATCCGGGGCCCCCAACACGCGCCGGGTTTGCGTGCGTTGGGGTGGAGGAACTTTCCAGCGTGGCCGGATGCGGCGACAGACGTCCCCAACCCACTGCGCCTGTCAGGCAAAGCTGATCGAGTGCAGCCGGATCGTACTCGTTCACGCGGCGGGCAAGGATCTGCCTCTCCCACGCATTGGCGGGAATTTCGAAACCTTGTAACTGACGCAGCGCCTGTAGCAATCCGCGCTCGCCGCTGAGTTGCGATTGCGGCGCGAGGTGTTGCCAGCGCAGCAGCCAGCGCATGAACTGCGCCGCCGTAACCGGCTCGACCTGCTTGCGCAGCGTCGCCACCGTGAGGTGGTGAATGCGCGCCAGCAAGCGCCGCTCGCACCATTCGACTCCCTCAAGTTTGGTCGGCAGGTGAGTTGTCGAACCTTGGTGTCCCGCCAAATCTCCGTTGGCGGAATTCTCTGGAGGGCGCCCCGTCCAAGCTTCTTTTGCTTGGGCGGGAGGTTTTGCTTGCAGTCCGGTGAAATTCCCGCGCAGGATCGATCCCGATGCCTCCAGTCGCAGCAGAGCTTTCTCGACATCGGTGGCAGTCGCTCCCAACCAATACGCTAGAGCCGACGCGGTAATCGGCCCGCAGTGCATCATCCAGCCCGTCACCATGGCGAGCACAGCCTCATCACGCGACGCGGTGTTCGATGGCAGCTCGGGCGGCGTTGTTTCAAATTGCGCTTCCGGAAAGATCAGCGCAAAGTCCTTGGCCCGCTCGGAGGCAACGAGATAACGGTGGTAGAGCGGGCCTTCAGGCCCGCGTCCCGGCGCATCATGATTTTCTTCGACAGGCTTTAGCCTGTCGCCGGCTAAAGCCGGCTCAGAATTAATAGGGGGCTGGCCTGACGCGGGCCTAAAGGCCCGCTCTTCCACCGGAACGTTCGTGCGGACTACCCTCCAGCTCTCGAGTAACTCGGCAGACAGCGGCTTCCAACTGGTGATCGCCTGCTGCCAATCAGGATCAGGAATCTCCACCGGTAACGCCACCAGCGTCTGCAACGTGTCGTGCAATTCGTCGCTGTCGCGGACATCGGGTCGCGCCTCTTCGCGCACACGAGCAATCGCCTGCTGATCGAGCCTGCCGACCTCCTTCAGCACCGCCTCGGGCAACATGCGCCGCATCTGCACCGCGCGCGCACGCCGCTCCTCCAGCGGAGCGTCGTCAAGGAAGGCGTAGGGATTGGCATTCAGGATCTCGTGCGAAAACTGCGACGGCACGGGCGTATCGACCGCAAGGCAGCGAATCGCGCCGCTGTTGATGCCGTCCAGCACGCGCCGCAGGCCGTCGATGTCCATGGCCTCGGTGAGAACATCCTTCATCACCTCCTGTACCAGGGGGTGATCGGGAATCTTGATGTCGCCCTCAATGTTCTCCTGGCAGGCGGCAACATCGGGGAAGACCGACGCGAGTAAATCGTCGCTGCGGATGCGCTGAATCTGCGGCGGAACTTTCTTGCCGCCCTGAAAACGCAGCAGCGCCAGCGAGCGGTTCGCATCCCAGCGCCAGCGCGTCGCGAAGATGGGCGAAGCCAATGCCGCCTGCTCCAGAATCTCCTGTACCGTTTCCGTTTGCAGATAGTGGAAGACGTCGCTCAGCGGGAAGCTGTGCTGCTCGGCAAGCGCGATGTTCAGGCCGTTGTCAGTCGCAGCAGCCTGCAACTCAAAGTTAAATGACCGGCAGAAGCGCTTGCGCAGAGCCAGTCCCCAGGCTTTGTTGATGCGCCCACCGAAAGGTGCGTGGATGATGAGCTGCATCCCGCCGCCTTCATCGAAGAAGCGTTCGGCGATAATGGTCTGCTGCGTGGGAACCTCGCCAAGCACAGCGCGGCCGGTGACGATGTATTCGATGATCTGCTCCGCGGCTGGGTCGTCGAGGCCGCATTCGTCTTTCAGCCACGCAACCGCGTTCTGCACCTCGGGGCCGGATTCGAGCCCGCGAAGTCGAAGGCGCGGAGTGTCCGGGTAGAGCGGCGCTTCAGCGCCGCGTCCCAGCCCGTCACTTTCATTTTGTGCAGGCCTTAGCCTGCCGCCGGCTGAAGCCGGCTCAGAAGAAGAAAAGGACTGGCTAGACGCGGGCCTGAAGGCCCGCTCTACCCGTGCTACTTCCTGACTGGACGCGGAGCTAAAGCTCCGTTCTTCCACCACTTCCGGATTGGCGGGCACCGCCAAAGGCGCGGTATTCGGCAGCAGCGCACTAACGCGCTCCCGCAGTTCCCCAACATGCAGCGACAGCTCGTCCGTGCGCGCCGGAGCCTCGCCGCGCCAGAACGGAATCGTCGGAGCCGCGCCGTGCGCGTCTTCCACCACCATGCGTCCGGAGTTGGACTCGACGCGGTGAATGCGCCACGAGGTATTGCCCAGCAGCATGATGTCGCCGGCGTTGCTCTCAACCGCAAAGTCTTCATCGACGGTACCGACGACAACTTCCTCCGGCCGCGCCAAGACGGTGAACAGCGCGGTCTCAGGAATTGCACCTCCGCTGGTGATCGCCGCCAGCCGCGCTCCACGGCGCGCCCGCAATCGCCGATTCACCATGTCGCGGAAGAGATAGGCTCCATAGCGTCCGCGCTTCGCCGCAATGCCCTGCGACAGCATCTCCAAAATGCGGTCATACTCTTCGCGCTTCAGTTCGCGATAGGGGTAGGCGCGCCGCACGCATTCAAACAGAGCGTCCTCGTCCCAGTCCTCGCAAGCGCACATGGCAACGATCTGCTGCGCCAGAATGTCGAGCGGCGATGCGGGGATGTGCAGAACGTCAAGATCACCCTGGCGGATGGCGCGAACTGTGGCCGCGCACTCCAGCAGGTCGTCGCGCGTAGTAGCGAACAGGCGGCCCTTCGAGATCGCTCCGCGCCAGTGACCCGCGCGGCCTACGCGTTGCAATGCCACGGCGATCGAGCGCGGCGAGTTGATCTGACAGACCAGATCGACTGTGCCGATGTCGATGCCAAGCTCGAGCGACGCCGTTGCGACCAGCATACGAATCTCGCCGTTCTTCAGCTTGCGCTCAGCATTCAGCCGCAGCTTGCGCGCCAGGCTGCCATGGTGTGCCGCAACCATGTCCCCGCCAATGCGCTCGCCCAGATGCAGCGCCACGCGCTCCGCCAGCCGTCGCGTGTTGACGAAGACCAGCGTCGAGCGATGTTGCAGCGCCAATTCGGCGATGCGGTCGTAGATCTCGCCCCACATTTCGTTAGTGGCAATGGGGCCAAGTTCGGAGCGCGGCACTTCGACCGCGAGATCCAGCTCGCGGCGATGGCCGATGTTGACAATCGCCGGCGCCGGACGGTCCGCGCCGGTGAGAAAGTGCGCGACTTCCTCGATCGGCTTCTGCGTTGCCGACAGGCCAATGCGAGTCGGGCGATTCGCCAGCAGATCGAGACGCTCGAGAGACAGTGTGAGGTGTGCGCCGCGCTTGTCGTCGGCGACGGCGTGGATTTCGTCGACGATGACCGTCTTGACGTGGCTCAGGATGGCGCGGCTGCTGTTGGCCGTGAGCAGGATGTACAGGGATTCGGGCGTGGTGACCAGGATGTGCGGCGGTCGCTTAAGCATCTCGCGCCGCTCTTTCATCAATGTGTCGCCGGTACGGACGGCGGTGCGAATTTCCGGCATCAAAAAGCCGCGCTGGCCGGCGAGCGCGAGAATTTCGCCCAGCGGGATTTCCAGGTTCTTCTGGATGTCATTGCCCAAAGCTTTCAGCGGCGACACGTAGAGAACTTCGGTGCAGTCGCGCAGCTCGCCGGCAAGCGCCTTGCGCACCAGACGGTCAATGCAGATGAGGAATGCGGCGAGCGTCTTGCCCGATCCGGTGGGAGCGGAGATCAGCGTGGTACGGCCAGCAAGGATCTCCGGCCAGCCTTGCTCCTGCGGCTCGGTCGGAGTGCCGAAGCGCGAGACGAACCACTCGGCCACGAGTGGATGTGCCCAGGATAACGAGGCTGGAATCGTACTGGGAGACATCTGGTTATTGTAGCAACTTTTCGCTAATTGTTCGCTTTCGATCTGACCTCAGAAGCACATCAGCGGTGCTGCCATACGGGGGTTTTCTGTGAGATGCTTGAATCGGTGGTAAACAAAGCGAGTACGCGAGCTGATTATGGAGTTCGAATGGGACACTGCCAAAGCGGAATCCAACCTGGAAAAGCATGGCGTGAGTTTCGCCGAGGCCATGACCGTCTTTGCCGACCCGCTGGAGGTAACCATCGCCGATCCAGACCATTCCGAGAGCGAGTTCCGTTTCCTGAGCATGGGCTGCTCCGCGTTGGGCCGGCTGCTGGTCGTGGCGTATACTGAGCGCGAGGCGCGAGTTCGCCTCATCAGCGCCCGAGAGGCGACGCCAAGAGAGTGGAGAAAGTATGAGTCAGGAGGAGGCAGCTAACGCAGACATGCGGTCTGAGTACGATTTCTCCGCCGGAGCGCGGGGAAGACATCACGAACAATACAAGGCCGGCACCAATGTCGTGTTCCTCGATCCTGATATTGCCATGGTCTTCAAAGACTCCGAGTCCGTGAACCGGGCGCTCCGTCTCCTTCTCGACCTCGCTAGAAACCAGTTGCCGCCAGATCGGGCGGCGTAACCCGAACCGGACTACCTTCCGAGAGCTAAGGCTGAGAGCGCACACCGCGCTGCTGCTACACTTTTCCCATGCCCTCCGACCGCGCCAAGAAGATCAAGCTGATGCTGTTCGACGTGGACGGCGTCATGACCGATGGCACGATTTTTTTCTTCCCCGCTCCGGGCGGCGCCGCCGGACATACCACCCACGAGCATCGCGAGCGAATGACCGACGCCGGCGGCTTCAGCATTGCCAGCCACGAGGTCATCGAGGCCAAGGGCTTCAACGCCCACGATGGCACAGCCTTTTCTTTGGCGCGGCTCGGCGGGTTGCAGACTGGCATCATCACCAAACGCATTTCCGAGACGGTCGCGTTACGCGCGCGTGATCTCAAGATCGAATACGTCTACCAGGGACAGCAGGACAAGGCAGCGGCGCTTCACGAGATCCTGAAGAAGACTGGTCTCCAGCCCGACCAGGCCTGTTATGTCGGCGACGATGTCATCGACCTGCCGGTGATGCGGCTTTGCGGTCTGGCCATAGCAGTGAAGAACTCGCGCGAGGAAGTAATTCGCGAATCGCACTTCGTAACCCCGCATGAAGGCGGCAAGGGCGCGGTCCGCGATGCCATCGAGTATGTGCTCCGCGAGCAAGGCACGCTGGAGCGCGTGATCGAGGAGTACATCCAATCGCGCAGCCAAAAGCCGGCGGCGCCTATTCGCTGATTTTGTGGTCCGCATTGGTCCACCGCGGCTAAAGCCATCTTTGGAGCATCGTCTATTTCGCCGGGCTTAAGCCCGGCGCTTCCACCGTCGCAAAAAACCCTCCGATGTACAGGGGTGAGTTGCGCATCGGAGGGGCAGCCGCTGTTACACTACCATTCCAGGGTTGTTACCAGCAGAAACCCATGCTCTAAATCGAAGTTTCGGGGATCGAAAAACCAAGCTTCGGAATCAAACAAGACGACCGCGCAGCCAACAGTTTCCCGGTCACACCACCCAGATTGGGCGCCCCCTGCCAGTCCAACTCACACCCGATTCTCGACCGCGCGAACCATGTTTGCTACGATCACATTCCCGCCGAAGTGTGGTAATTAAGCCGAAGTATGGTAATTAAGTAAAGAGCTGTTGCCGAAGGTCAGATCTCGCTGGAGGACCGGATCGCTGACGCGCGACCCAGCACAAAATCCAGGCATCCGTTTTCGGGCCAGGGTTCGTCGTTATGCTGTGACGCAGTTTCTCGTTGAATTCGGGGCAGAAACTCCCTAGTATGAAAGTTCGGTTCAGAGCGGCGAAGAATACAGCAAGAAGCGGAGGAGCAAGCGGCTCCGCCAGGCACGTCTATTTAATTCGAGGGATTCCAAGGTTTTCCATGTTAACGCGCTCTCCGTTTGCGGCCGTGATCACTCTGGCGCTGTTCGCTTGCTTCGGAGCCTCAGCCGCCACCATCGCCACGCATCCCACGGTTACCCACAAGTCTCATAGTAAGTCTTCGCGGCACGTAACCGAGTCCGCTTCTGCGCAAAAGAAAATGGTTCGCATGCGGCATAGCAGCGCGACGACAGCTCGCCTCAATCGTGCCAGCCACGTAGTCGTTTCCCGCAGGCACCATTACTACGGCGAGCGCTTCTACGCCAGCTCGTTTGCCAACGACCAGGTGGAAGGCGACATTACTGCCGGCGAAGACCCCATCGTCCGCGCCGCCGCAGTTGAAGCCCTGGGCAACATGAACGGCACCATCGTCGCCATCGATCCCGACAGCGGACGCATTCTGGCGATGGTGAATCAGAAGCTGGCGCTTTCTGCGGGCGCGCAACCCTGCTCCACCATCAAAGTCGCCGTGGCGTTGGCGGCCCTCAGCGAGAACGTCATCACCAAAGATACGCAGGTGCCGCTGGGCAAGTATTGGAAGATGGACTTGACGACCGCGCTGGCGAAATCCAACAATGCCTACTTCGAAGCAGTAGGCCGCAAGCTGGGATTCGACAAGGTCAGCTACTACGCACACCAGTTCGGACTGGGCGAACTGGCCGGCTGGAACATCCCCAACGAACAGCTTGGAACCTTCCCCTCGACCGAGCTAGATGAAAGGCTTGGAGGAGTCGGCAAGATGTGTTCCTTTGGGGAAAGCATCTCGCTGACGCCGTTGCAACTGGCGGCGCTGATGGGCGCAATCGCCAACGGTGGCACACTGTACTACCTGCAACATCCTACGACGCCGGAGGAAGTTGCGAGCTTCACTCCCAAAGCGAAGCGCAACTTGGATATCGGTCCGCTCATTCCCGAGATCTCGGAAGGCATGTCAGGCGCGGTCGAGTACGGCACCGCGCGCCTTTTGCGCACCAACTTCATCGAAGAGCCGATACTCGGCAAAACGGGAACCTGCTCCAAGGACGGCACACGTTTTGGCTGGTTTGGCTCGTTCGCCAATACCCAATATGGCCGCATCGTGACGGTTATCTTCCTGGAAGGCGGGCGGCCGACCTTTGGACCCAAGGCAGCGGAGCTTGCCGGCGTCATGTATCGCAATCTTTACGACCACGACTTTTTCGCGGTGAAGGCTCCAGCCACTTCCGCCCAGGGAACGGCGACACCGCCAGTCGGCCCACCGCAGTAGAGTTCAGCCTACTTCGCAAACGGCGAGGCCGATTGCGCTTGCAATTGCTTGAGAGCGTCCTGATAGCGGGCTTTCGCTGATGGATCTTGCGTCGTACTGATCTGTTTGTTCAGCCAACTCAGCATGGCAGCACGTGACAGGTGAGGGAACGTGTTTTCGGCATCGCCGATCCGCCACTCCGTCTTTTCGGAACTGACCAGGAAGTCGACATCCTGATTCGCCCCCGGCGGCTCGGGCACATAGCCGTTTGTCAGATCGTAGGTGCCGAGTAGACGGTAATGCACCGTCACCTGGTACTTTCCGTCTTTGGGCTCAGGTGGTATGTCAACGCTGTAACGCGCCACCACGTCGATCTGTGTATAGCTGGGAGCCGACGTCCACCAGACCAGCGGCTGGAACTTCGGCCAGGCTTG
>JBEKQY010000003.1:0-41042 GCA_049519235.1 Candidatus Korobacteraceae bacterium
AGCGCAGCACTGCCGATGCGAATCGCAACACAGCCAGCCAGCGGCTGAACAAACGATCTAAGTCACTGATTCAGTAGCCCGTAAAGTCTCAATCACTCGTATGAAATCGTCCCCTGTGCGGATCTCAGATGCAGAATGCAACAAGAATCGCTGTTGCAGAATGCAGCCTCCGTCCTGATGAGTTTCGCAACATAGGTGCGCAACTCCCATCACTTCTGTAAGTTGCACACAGAGATCACAACGAGTTTCATCTCCGACAGCTTTGGTACGACGAATGCCTTATGAAAAGTGTCAGCGCAGAAAAGAGAAAGCGCGACAAGGTTAATCAACAGGAGGCACGCCATGACAGTCCTACTCGTTCTTATGATGTTCGCCATCTTTCTTACCATTGACTACTTCTACGCGAAAGCCAAGCATCCCGTTCTGCAGGTCGCGCCCGCGATGAGCAAAGAAGTGGCAACTGCGCCGCGGCTAAAGCCGAGCCTGGTCGGCGGTTTCTCCGTACCCGAGAACTTGCGCTATCACCCCGGACATACGTGGGCGCTGAGCGAGAGTCCGAACCTGGTGCGAATCGGCATCGACGACTTTGCCTCGAAGCTGGTTGGCAACGTGGAGCATGTCACCCTGCCACAACGCGGGCAGTGGATTCGCCAAGGCCAAAAGGTGTGGAGCATCGTACGCAACGGCGTGAAGGTTGACATGGTGTCGCCCATCGAGGGCAGCGTGTCCGACATCAATGAGGCGGTGGTCAACGATCCATCGCTGGCGACCAAGGACCCATACGGAGAAGGCTGGATGGTAACCGTTCAGTCCCCCGACGCGAAGACCAACTTCCGCAACCTGCTGGGCGGCGCGCTGGCCCGCTGGTGGACCGAGGAATCTTCGATGCGGTTGCAACGAGTGATGCCGAGTGCACTCGGAGCCCTGGCGCAAGACGGCGGCGTAGCCATCGACGATCTGGCTGGCAGCATGCCCGATGAGCAGTGGACCAAGATTACCCGCGAGTTCTTCCTGACCTAGATCGAACCTGATCGAACGCCCCGGAGGCGCCTCCTGCTCCGGGGCGTTTTTTCTTGCATTCAACACTCGTCCGCCGCGTAGCTTCGATGATCCACTAGCGAAACGCTCGCTCGAAGTTTATGGTGGCTTCAACGAGTTCCGGCTAGCGCTGGATTCAAGGTCGATTTGAGCTGTCCGGCTCCTTTCTCCGCTATTTTCGCGAGTTCGAGCAATCTTCCGGTGCTAGAATTTACTGTTATGCCGTTCCCTACTGATCGTCCCCGTCGCCTTCGTCGCTCGGAAGCGATGCGTTCTTTCGTTCGCGAAACCCGCCTCAGCCCGGAGGGCTTTGTCTATCCGCTCTTTGTCTGTCCTGGCGAAGGTATTCGCAAAGAAGTGCGCTCCATGCCCGGAGTGTACAACCTGTCGATCGACGAAGCGGTGAAGGAGTGCGCCGAAGTGAAGTCGCTGGGCATTCCCAGCGTCATCCTGTTCGGCTTGCCGGAGTCGAAGGACGAGGTCGCCACCGGCGCGTGGGCCGAGGACGGCATCGTGCAGAAGGCGACGCGCGCCATCAAGCGCGAAGTGCCCGGCCTGCTGCTGATGGGCGACGTCTGCCTGTGCGAGTACATGTCGCACGGACATTGCGGCCTAGTTGACACTGGCCCCACCGCCAAAGGCCTGCAAGAAGCTATGGAGTTCACCCGCGAGTTGCAATCCAAAGGAAAGTTGGTGGTCTCCGGCGCAAAGTCAGTCGGCGCTGCCATCGCCGCCGCCACAGGACTGGCCGCGACCGCTGCCGAGGACTACGAGATTCTGAACGATCCCACGCTGGAGCTGCTGGCGCGGACCGCAGTTTCGCAGGCGAAGGCGGGCATGGACATCATCGCGCCTTCCGACATGATGGACGGGCGCGTGTGTGCTATCCGCACCGCGCTCGACGAAAATGGTTTCCAGAACATCCCCATCCTTTCTTATGCAGCGAAGTTCGCCAGCGGCTTCTACGGACCGTTCCGCGAGGCCGCCGATTCGGCGCCGCACTTCGGCGATCGCCGGTCTTATCAGATGGACCCGGCAAATCTGCGCGAAGCCATGCGCGAGATCGAACTCGACCTGGACGAAGGCGCAGACATGATTATGGTGAAGCCGGCGATGCCGTACCTTGACGTGCTGCACGAGGCGCGCCTGCGCTTCGACGTGCCGCTTGCCGCCTACCAGGTCAGCGGCGAGTACGCCATGATCAAGGCCGCCGCGCTCAACGGCTGGATCGATTGCGAGCGCGTGATGATGGAGTCGCTGCTGTGCATTCAGCGCGCGGGGGCGTCGATCACGCTGACCTACTTCGCCAAGGAAGCGGCGCGACTGCTGGCGTAAGGCAGCGCTGAACTTCCCTGACGTTCAGCCCTGCGCGATTCGTTCGCTCACCAGGCGCGCAGCCTTTACTGCGCTGACCACCTTGCCAGAGAAGATGTGAATCTCGCCCGGCGCCGTCTCCTGCACGTACAACGTCCTGCGGTCCTGCTTGGGGTTGTTCTCCACCACGCGAATGGTAAAGCGCGATCCCAGATAAACCGCCTGCGCTGAGGCAGGCACTCCCAACGCCGCATCCTGTCGCATCGCTTCGAATCTGCTCCACGAGATTGGCTCGAAGCGCGGTCCGTTCAAGAGCGGACGATACTGCTCGGGGATGGGATCATTGGGGTCGGTGGTGGTCCAGTGGTTGGAATGTTTGGCAGAGCCCCAGAGCGATCGCTCGGAGCTGCCGTAGGGATCGAAGGCCGTGAACGGCCCGTCCACCACCACCAGCGAGATGCAGTGCAACTGCGGCGGCAACTGGATCAGGATTTTTTCCGCCACCTGATACTTCACTGACTTGAGCAGCCCGCGCGACGGGCCGAGCCCGTACGTCGCCCACACCACGAAGTCGTATTCCGGGCGCATCGACGGAATGAATTCCTGCTTATGGAAGCTGATGCCGAGCGACTGAATCTGCTCGGTCAGGACATCGCGCAGGATCTCCGGATCGTAGATGTGCTCCTCGACCTGGTAGCACTTGTCGATGAAATCGAAGTTCATCCACTCCGGCCGGCAGGGCTGTAAAGGGATGTTGTGCTCGGCCATCACCTGCTCGAACAGCTCCGGCGGGGTCTGCGAGCCTCCATGCGGTATGGCGTAGTAGTGCCGGCTATTGCGAACGATGGCCGGCGCGAAGGTCTGGAGAAATTCTGCCCGCGCTCCCATGGTCTCGCGGATGGTCTCGGGGCTGCGCGGATAGTGGTATCCGGAATGAATGCGAAACTGATTGATTCCCGAGGCTGCGTTCAGAATCCCCAGCGGATCGAATAGGTGAACGTCGTGGCCCTGTTCGGCCAGGCGGATGGCCGTCGTGCCGCCGTAGATTCCGGCGCCGGCAATGGCAACTTTCGCTTTGTGATGAGTCATGTTGAAGTTTCGAGTTTCGAGTTTCAGGTTTCAAGTACGGACTCACTCGAAACTTGAAACTCGAAACTACTTCTCCACCGGCACTAGAATTCCGTCGCGAATGTAATAGTCGTATCCGCGCCAACGGATCGTCTTCCGGCCAAAGCTGGCGACCCAGATCATGAACGCTACTGCGTCCCACAGCGGGATCAACAGCATCTTCGGCCACAATCCCTTTTGCCGCATCCCGTATATTCCGATCAGCCATGTCAGCACGACGCGCAGCACGATATAACTGCCCAAGTATCCAATTACGATTGGCGCCGTCGGATGCGTTGCCACCGCGATCAGCGCCCAGATCAGGCCCCAGGTAAAGATCAGGCCCTGATGTCCCCGCCGGCGCATCAGGCGCATCACCGTCATCCAGCGAACGCGTTTGTAGAACAGGTCTTTGAGCGACTGGAAGTCGGCAACGGTTTTCACGACGTACGGCAGCAGCTTGACCTCATAGCCCTGTGCCGCCACCAGGCGGCCCACATTGAGGTCGTCCGCTGGGCGGTTCTCAATCACTTCATATCCGCCAAATCCGGCGATGCGCTGGCGCGTGATCACAATCGATTGCCCGAACATAAACTTGATGCCGTCCAGTTGCCACGCCACCAAAATTCCGGCGAAAAAGTCGGAGATCATCCCCACCGATTGCAGTTCCTGCACGAAGGACGTCTCTTCGGTGGAAACGTAAAGGGTAGTTGCGCCGCCGACCTTGGGATCGCGGAACGGATGCGCCACGGCGCGCAGGTAATCGGGGCCAACGCGAATGTCGCCATCGGTAATGACCAGCAGCTCGTATTGCGCTTCGCTCACCAGCCGCCCCAGCCGCCCCACTTTGTCGTTGATGGCGTCACGGCCCGAGCCATACAGCAGGCGAATCCTGCGCTCGGGGAAGTCCGCGATCAGCTTTTCCAGCACGGGTAGCGCGGGATCGTCGGGATCGACGCAGAAGATGATTTCGTATTCTGGATAATCCTGGCGGCAGAAGCTGGCGTAATTTTCGTAGGCGTCGTCATCAAGCCCGCGGATTGGCTTCAGGCAACTGATGGGCGGTGTGAAGTCGGTGTTGGCTGGATTCTCGCGCCGGGCCACGCGGAAGTAGCGCGCGGAACTGTAGATCGCCAGCAGGTAGTAGACGCCGGGAATGGCGGCGACCATCAGGACTATGTAGCCCGCGATCCGCAATGCTTTTTCTCTCGGAGTATGGGATTAAGCCGCTTCACTGAATGAACCGGGGTGGCCGGATGACTGCGGAACTTTCCAGGGCCGCAACTCGATTGGAAAACGAAAGTGTAATCTAACATACGGGCAAAAGCGCGGTCGAGAGAACAGCAAACTCTATCATCGCGGAGGTTTTATGGCGAGGGCGATTGCAACTGAGGCCGAACGGCTTGAAGCGGTTTGGCATGTCGTGTACGAGTACGCGAACTTAATCTCATCGGGAGAGCTGCTGAGAGAGCAATTCAGACTGCCCATCAACACGCATCTCCAAGATGCGTTTCTACTCAACTGCCGGAAGATGGCTGACTTTTTTGCTCAGAACCGCAAGAAGGATGATGTCATTGCAGAGGACTTCACTGCTAGTAGGGTTGATTTCGACCTCTCCTTCTGGGAGACGTGGAGTGAAGCTATGGACAAGCAGCTCGCCCATATTACCTACACGCGCGTGAGAAATCCCAAAGGATGGGATGGCTCGGCCAACGAGCCTCTGCTGAAAGAGTTTAGATCTGCTTGCACGAAATTCCTCGATAGCCTGGCCGAACCGTTCAAATCACGGTTCGAACAGGAGATCAGGACAAGGCAGAGATCCGGCGACGGATTCGAGAACCTGGACTTGGGCATCGCGCTGTAGCCCGGCACCTTTCTTCCATGCGCGTCTGCGTCACCGGCGGTACAGGCTTTCTCGGCAGCTTTCTTGTTCGCGACCTCGTCGCCAAACGAGCGACCGTCCGCGTGCTGGCCCGTTCCTCGCCCCGCGCCGACGCTCTCGAATCCGCCGGCGCCGAGGTCATTCGTGGCGATCTTAGCAATCCGGAATTGATCTCCAACGCTGTCAGCGGAGCGGATATCGTTTATCACCTGGCGGCCAAGGTGGGCTCGCCGGGCCGGAGGAACGATTACTTTGAGACGAATGTCGCGGGAACTGAGCGCGTGCTTGGCGCTTGCGCGCAGCACGGCGTCGGCCAGCTCGTCTATGCCAGCTCGCTGGCGGTCTACGGTCCGGTGAACAAGGGCGAGCGCATCGATGAACAGACCCCGTTGGACGATAAGCCTGAGCTCCGCGATGCCTATGCCGAATCAAAGATTGCTGCCGATCGTCTGGTCAGCTCATTTGCGCTGCGAACGGGACTGCCAACGCTGATCATCCGGCCGGGAATCATTTTTGGGCTGGGACGACCGTTGCCTGTGGGCCTCATGGGATTTCGCCTCGGCCGAACCAACTTTGTGTTCGGCGAACCCAATCACCGGATTCCCCTGAACTACGTCGAGAATCTCGTCGATGCGATAGTGATGGCGGCAGCTTGTGGCAAGGGGCTGCGTCAGTTCAATGTCCTTGACGATGACGAGCTGACGCTCGGGCGCTACCACGAAATCAGGCACGCGGTAGATCATTCCGCAACTCGATTTTCTTCCGGCTGGCCGCTCTTCGTGGCATCGCCCTTCGCCGAGGCGCTGCGCCCGCTGATCGCGATGGGAGACACGCGGCTGTCGCGGCATCAAATACGGCGCGCTTTGCAGAATCGCTGGTATGACACGAGTTTGATCCGCGCAGAAACCGGATGGGCGCCGCGCGTGTCGCTGCGCGAGGCTGTAAAGAGAATGGTGAATGTCGAGGGTGTTACTCCTGAACAAGGCTAACAGTGTGGGGGAAAGTCCCGTTGCTCGCGGGCTGAAGCCCGCTCGGAATGAGAGAAATTAGGGACTTGAACGGCGCAGTCTGAAGCTGCGCCCCTTCAAAACGCGGCCCTTCGGATTCCGCGAAAGCTAGCTCTATGGTTTGGACGGAGCCGCGCCAGAGGCATTTTGTTTGGCGAGCTTGACCCGCGCGGTCTCCAAGTCCTTCTGGACTCGGGCAACACTTTCCGCGTCCACCTCGGCGGGGATGGTCTTGTTCCACTCCTCCAGCGAGCGCTCCCAATAGGTCGTTGCCAGCTTCAGGCGACCGGTCTTCTGATAAAGGTTGGCAAGATGTTCGTGGATGGTGGGATCGTCCGCCGTCCGCTCCGAGGCGCGGCGCAGATTCTCTTCCGCCAGCTCGTAATTGCCCAGCTTGTAGTAAGCCCAGCCGAGGGAGTCGAGATAGGCGCCGTTCTGCGGCTCCAGGGCCACGGCACGGCGAATGTAACCCAGCGCCTCATCCAGTCGCGTACCGCGGTCGGCGAGCATGTAGCCAAGGTAGTTCAAGGCCATGGCGTTCTTGGGATCGTCGGCTAAGACCTTGTGAAACGCCTCTTCGGCCTTGTCGTACTTTTTTTGCCGCTCGTAAATGGAGCCGGCCACGAAGATTGCGTAGTCCTTCTCTTCAGGTTTGGTAGAAACGTCAATCGCCTTGTTGATGTTCTGCTCGGCATTGTCCCAATCCTTGACGCGGCTGTACATCTGCGCCAGGGCCAGGTACACCTTTTCATCATCAACCGGATTGCCCTTGAGCATGGATTTCACCCGCTCAATGGCCGCAGCAGGGCTCCCCATGTCGGCCTGTTGCGAGGCCGCAACCATCTGCAGATCGCGATCGCTGGGGTACTTCTGGGCCGCTTCCGCGGCGACATTGGTAGCTAACTGCCACTGCTTGTTGTCGCGGTAGGTTTCGATGATTTCCTGGTAGCCGCGGACCGCGTTCTCGTCACCGAGGTCGAGCATTTTGCGGAAGGTGTCGACCGCGAGCTGGTTCTTGTTGGCTTCGCGATAGATGGTGCCCAGCCGCTCCAGAAACAGGGCGCGATTGTTCTTGTCGGCCATCGTATAGTCGGCGACATCGTGCTCGGTCTTCTGGAGCAATTGATTTAGGATCTGGATGGCGTCATCGTACTTGCCCTGGGCCTCGTCCACCACGGCGACGTTGTACTGCACTTCGAGCGAATCCGGCACCACCGAACTGGCCTTCTTCAACGCGTCCATCGCCTGGTCAAACTTGCCATCGCGACGGTCGATCTCGGCAATGAGCATGTAGGTTTGGGCGTCGGAAGGATCGGCATCGACGATCGCCTTATACTGCTCCAGCGCCGCTTCGGTCTGGCCGTCATTCATCAGGTTTTGCGCCAGGCCGCGCACCGCATCCAGGTTATCGCGGTCCATTTGCGCGGACTTGCGATACGCCTCCACCGCCTGCTTGTATTCTTTCTGCTGCTCGTAGGTGTAGCCGAGCGCGGAGTACAGCTTCGCCGTGCGGGCCGTTTCCGGAATTGCGTTCAGCACCTGCAAGGCGCGATTGGAGTCGCCTTCCTCGTTGTAGAGATAAGCCAGCGTGCTCACCGCTTCTTCGGAATCGGGCTGGATCTGGACCGCTGTTTTGAATGCATTCTCGGCCTTCAGCAGCTCATCGTTCTGGCGATACAGACGCCCCAGAAGCAGATAGTCCTCGACGCTCTTGGGATCGAGCTTGACGATCTGTTCATACTGCTCGATGGCCAGCTTCAGGATCTCTTGCGACTGCGTTCCTGCCTGCAAGTCGCCCAGAGAACGCAGATAAATGCTGCCCAGCAGCCGTCGCGCCTCCAGGTTGTTGCCGTCGCGCTTCAGGATGTCCTGGGCTTCCAGGACGGCATCGCGAATGCGCCCCATCTTGGCGTAGATTTCGGCTAGCCCGGCATTCAGATAATCGGAGCTCGGGTCATTTTGGATGGCCAGACGGTACTCTTCGATGGCCTTGGTCGCGTAATCCGAGCGGCCATACATGGAGACCATCTCTTCATACATGTGCGCCATCATGAAGTGGTAATAAGCTGCGGCCTTGTCGGGCTTTTTCTCCGGAGCCGTTTGCGACGGCTGGGTTGCAGCCGAGGACTGCGCAGCGGCCGCAGGATTCTGTTGTCCACTGGCCGCGTCCGGGGAGCTCGCCGGTTGAGCGGCAGCCGTGGAATCAGGGGATGAGTTTTGGGCGACGCTGGCGATGGAGCCAGCCAATGACACAGCCAGAATAGAGACACGGATACGTTTTAGGATCATTCAGGACCAGCCACTCAACAGCGATTGGATGCCGCGCCTCACACTGGAGTCTATACATATTTTAACCGTTATTCCCTGATTAGGGGGAACGATTCGCAGACCCTTGCAGAACGGTTCAACACCGCTGAAATCTTGCCAATCCCTTATTTGGACGTAGCGGAGAACGAAAGGTCAAAACCATATCAAAAAGCGGGAACTGCCTCCAGCACCCGTACCTTGCAGGAATTTTCCGCGGCGGTGAGCCGTGCGACGAGATCGACGCGGCCCAAGCGGCCTAAGGTTGCAAGCTGGATTCCTGCTGTAACAATTACCATCCCCGCTACTTCCTTACTCATTGCCGGTAGTTGCCTGTGAGTTCGGCTGATTGAAAGCAAATGGGTTAACGACAGATTTCCCGGCCCAGACTTTGGCAATTGACTTGTAATTACACACTCCATGGCCGTGCGCAATGGTGTATGCCGCGCCTCTGCGGAGACGGGAAGTCGAACTACTGCGGACGGCAGGCCAGGCACGACGAGCCGGCGATTTTGGAGGAACTCGGACATGAAGATCTCAATGCTATTCACGTTGCCTTTAGCTGCGGCGTTGGTACTGCCCGCAGTCGCGCAACAAACGACTTCTGACGACCAGCAACCGGCGGCTTCATCCGCAGCGAGCAGCTCGCCTTCAAGCCAGAGCAGTTCGCAAACTGCCCAGACCACGCAGGATGCCAACTCAGACCAGAACATGTCGGCGCGCCAGCCGTTGCAACCCGAGGTGCGGCAGGGCTTCTGGGGCAAGATGAATCCTTTCGCCCGCAAGAAGTACGTGCAGCGTCAGCTCCAACCGATTCGTGACCGAACAAACGAGCTTGACGACCTTACCGCCGAAAACGCCCGGCAGATCAAGGACGTGGACGGCCGTGCGCAAGAAGGTATTCGCCAGGCGGACGCCAGGGCCACGCAGGCCGACCAGCATGCCACCGATGCCGGCAATCGCGCACAGCAAGCCAATGACACCGCAACCCAGGCCAGCAATCGTCTGAACACGGTCGAGCAGGTTGTCGGCAACATCGATCAGTACCAGCCGGCAACGCAGGCCGAAATCCGCTTCCGCTCCGGTCAAACCGTGTTGAGCCGCAAAGACCGGCAAGCGCTGGATGATATGACCGCAGATCTGAAAGACCAAAAGGGCTACATCATCGAAGTGCAGGGCTTCTCGACGGGAGCAGGCCAGTATGGTATCCAGAACTCGCAGGCCATGGCCAATTCAGTGGTGCGTTATCTGGTCGAGAAGAATGAGATCCCGGTATACCGCGTCTTTGTGATGGGCCTGGGCAATGCGAAGCTGCCCGCGCAGGACGGTAGCACGGCTCAGGCTCACGGCAATCGCGTAGAGATCAGCCTGCTGAAGAACAGCGTCGATCAATTAGCCTCCGCCGCGCCTCCCAACGGAGAGATGTCCGCCGGCATGGGCGACGAGGACAGCGGCTACTCGACGCAATCATCGCAGCCACAATCGGCTCCCATGCAGCCGCAATCCAGCGACAACACTCCGCAGCGGTAGGCCAGATCGGGGTAGTGCGGGCCTTAAGACCCGCGGATAAAGGCGAGGAAAAAAATTGCTTAAGCCGCTGAGGTCGACGACCTCAGCGGCTTAAGCTGGACGGTTGGCCGCGGCGAACGCGGCGCTGAAGCGCCGCACTACCCGACCTTGGCGGATACGGCAATTCGAAAACCGCTCTAGCGAGCAATTTGAACTGGGCGCTATCGAAAACTCGCAACCTGAACTGCAGTTAAAATCCTGGCGGCGGGGTTGTATCTGCGCTGCCGGTCGATCCCGGCGGAGGTTCGGCTGGCGGCTGCTCGCGCTGCGGCGGCAAGGGATAGTATCCGTGCTTGGCGGTGACTTCCAGCCCGGGCCGCTTGACGCGCACCTCGATGTCGCGATAGGTGCTGGACGGCGCCTGCGACGTGTTGTAGCCCAAAGTGTATTGATTGCGGGCTTCCATGGTGATGCGCTGGTAAGCGCTCTCGATCGATTCCTTGGAAAATTCGTTCAGCACATCGCCGCCGGTTGCATTGGTGTAGCGCGGCAGAATGTCAGTGTAGCCGAAGCCGGGAATGTGGGCCTTGGAAATCTTGCCGGCAAGCGGCATCGCTGCCGTGTCAACGCCAATGGCATACACTGCGATTCCGTCGGTGAGCAACACCTTTAGCACTTGGGCGTAACTGGCGCGGCTGCCGTATTCCTGCCCATCGCTGATGATGAAGATGATCTTGCGGCTGGTGGGCGAACGATGGGCGAGCTCCTGTGCGGCCATCAGGATGGCATCGTTCAGGGCATGGTATTCCGGGCTCGGTGTTATCACTTGTGTCGCGCCGTCCGGGAGTTTGCTATTGGTTGCAGGCCCCGATCCAAACGGGCCGCCGACCACTGGCGCGCCAGCGCTAGTTCCGCGTTCGTCGCGAATGCGCTGTAGCGCCAGTTCCATGCGGGTGGAGTTGCCGAAGTCCTGACGCTTGTTCACGGTGTTGCCATAGGTGAAGACGGCCACTTCGTCGAACGGCCCGAAGGCGCCGCCCAACGCTGCAAAAGTCTGGTTCACTTTACGAAGCACCGGATCAGGCAAGCCCTGATCGACGATCAGCGCCGCCGAGAGCGGAAACGGATCGCTGGTGAAGAAGGTGAGCCTCTGTTTGATGCCGTCTTCATAGATGCTGAAGTCCTTGGCCAACAAGCCATCCACCATCTTGCCGCCGTCGTCCTTGACGGTCACAGGAACGGTCACGAAGCTGACCGTCTTGGTGAGGGTCATCAGCTCATCGCGTCCGTTCTCGCTGCTGCTGGGCACGCTGCCGGGCGGAACGGTCTTGATCTCCTGCGATCCTGGAGGCGGCGGCTGCGGATTGGTCTGTCCCGGAGCTGGTTGTTGGCCCGCGTCGCGAGTGTTTGCCGGCTGCTCCGGGTTTCCACTGGAAGACGAACCTCCCTGGTCACCAGCGGCATTGGGCGTTGGCACATTGACATCTGGCGCCGGTGCATTGTTCTGCGGCGTGGGCGCGTCGGGCAGCTTCTGTTGTTGACCCATGGCAGAAGCTGCGGCCAGTGCAATGGCCGCCGTGAGAAAGGCGCCTCTCATGCGGGGGATCAAGGGGCGAGGGAACATGGGTGTCTGCTGTCTCCAGGACTTGCCGGAACTGAGCACAGTATAAACGCACCGGAGCTTCTCGGCAGCTTTCATCGCCGATTTGGCCGCCGTGCACTAGAATGGATAAATCCGATACGAAAGAGTATTTATGCCGTTCCATCGATTTCGCCAGGGTGTCTTGATTGGGTGCCTGCTCCTGAGTTGCTGCCTATGGCTGCCGGCGCAGCAGCAGAATCCGCCGGTTCAGCCTCCTGCCCAAGATCAGCAAGCGCAGCCGCCCGCGGACCAGGAGCCCGTGCAGACCTTCAAGGCGGAAGTCAATGTGGTCAACTTGTTCTTCAACGTGAAGGACAAGCACGGCATGTTGATTCCCAGCCTGACCAAAGACGACTTCCAGGTCTCCGAGGATGGCAAGCCGCAAACCATCAAGTACTTCTCGGCGGAATCGAACCAGCCGCTGACGTTGGGCATCATGATCGACACCAGCGCCAGCCAGACACGCGTGTTAGACATTGAGCAGGAATCCTGCGCACAGTTCCTCCGCGCCGTGCTGCGCGACAAGGACCTGGCTTTCGTCATCAACTTCGACGTCGATGTCGACCTCGACCAGGACTTTACCAACAACATCCGCGATCTGACGCGGGCGCTGAACAAGATGCAGATCAACGCCGGCATCGGCGGACCGCCGGGATTGGGCGGCGGACCTGTGCCGACCACGCCGCGCGGCACGCTGTTGTACGACGCGATTTATCTTGGCGCTGACGAGAAGCTGAAGAACGAAGTTGGCCGCAAGGCGATGATCATCTTCACCGACGGCGAAGATCAAGGCAGCCGCTTGCGCATCCAGGACGCGATTGAAGCGGCGCAGAAAGCCGATACCATCTGCTACGTGATCCTGATTGCCGACCGCGGCTTCTACGGAGGCTTCGGCTACAGCGGCGATGCCGAGATGCGCAAGCTGGCCGAGGCAACCGGTGGCCGCATGATCGAAGTGGGCAACAAGCAGGACAAGCTGAAGGCAGCCTTCGACCAGATCCAGAACGAGCTGCGCAGCCAGTACAACATCGGTTACACGCCCACCAACAACAAGCTCGATGGCTCCTATCGCAAGATCCAGATCCACGCCAAGGGCGACTATAAAGTGCAGGCCCGCCAAGGCTACTACGCAATCGCCAAAGACTGAAACCTGCTGGGCTCTGTTGACATCCCGCTTTGAACGGGCGCGGCTCACAGGCTGCGGAAAAACTCCGTCTGTTGCCATGTTCGGGTAGAGTGGGCCTTCAGACCCGCGTCCAAGCCCTTTATTTTCGTCATCCTGAGCGGCCTTCAGGCCGCGAGGGATCTGCTGTTTCGACTTTTGCAGCGGCCTCTTCAGTCTACAAAGGATCTGCTTTGGTCCGGCCTGCAAGCGATTTGCTTCTGGCGGGATGTCAACACAGCCAAGCCGAAACTCGGCAACTGACAACTGACAACTGAAACTGACAACTGACAACCGACAACTGTTGTTCACCCTCCCCCTATTTCACCTCTGTAAGCTGTTGAAAACAATCAGAAATGCTGGATGATTATGCACTTGACACACTTTCCCGCGATCCGGTCGGCGAAGGAGCGAAGCGAAGACGAACGGGAGAGGAATCGGCAGATTGCAGTTAGCGCGACTCCTCACGTTCTTCAAGGATGGCTCTCAGAGCTTCTTCTCGGCTGAGATTTGGACCGGGCATTGCAAAGAAATCGTCCCAGAACTTCTTCCGGTTTTTCACTGGCTTCACTGGCAGTTTCAATGCACCAGCAGCAACGAGCCGGCGTTCTTGATCTGAGATCGATTCGGGAATCGGCAGAATCCGCGCAACGGGTACACCACGGCTGACAATGACAACTTCTTCACCGGAGCGGACGAAGCGCAGGTGACGTGACAGGTGTTTCCGCAACTCGGTAGGGGTGACGGTCTTCATTACTTGATTGTAGTGCGATCAGGTTGTAGCTCGTTGGATTCAGCCGCGCAGCGGCGGGATGGACTTAGACGGCGTTAATTTCGTCCTGCCACTGCGCCCGAGCCTAATCTCGGATAAACAGGTCGAACATATAAGCTGTCAATTGCTCTTCGCCATATTCGTAGCGCGCCAATGCGTCTGCTATCACAGCCGTTAGGGCCCGGAATTGATCGGCTTTGAATATCACTCTGTCTGAGCTGCGGTCTAGCTCAACGTCGCTATCAAGGAGCTCGAGGTCAGCGGCTATTTGGTCTTCGAAATCTGCCAGTTGGACGGGTCCGGCATCGCTCTCATAGTCGAAGTCGTCGTCCTTCGCCTCTACTTCTGCGACAGAGGTCTCAAAATCATGGAGTAGCTCTGCTTGTCTGTATCGGAGCTCGTCATAGATGCCGCGAAGGCTCGGCTCGCTTGACAGTTGAGCGAGGCTGAAAGATGTCGATCCAGTGAAGACCGACTTCACAGCCAAGTAAACCGTGAGAGCTCGAGCTGAGGGGCTGGAACCATCAAGTGCGTCTAGCGCACTTTGAAAAACATAATCATCGGCTTCGGTCGTTCGTTTCACCACTGCTTCGATACGAGTTTTTGGAAGATTGAGGAACGTATATGCAAACGCAGGCTCTATGATTTCGGTTCGGTCGGCACCTTTGAATTCCTGAGTAATGCTGCGAATCTTGGTTTCGTGAGCTTCGGCGTCCGTACAAAGAACCAAGAAGTAATAGCGTAGACCTAGAATCTTTCGAAAAGAGTCGTAACGCTGAGCTTTCAACTCCTGCAGGTATTCTTTTTGGTTGAGATCGGAGAATGACTTGACCTGAAAGCAAAGCAATTCGGGATGCTGTGAATTGTCGCTCGAACGACTACGAAGAACTATATCGGAGCCGTCATCGCGAGGTCCTTGAATGTCATACACCACCGGCTCAAATTTTCCATGCGCCTCCAATATTATTTCAAGCTGCGATTGCAGCCTGGGCAACAGTTGCGCATTGTGCTTCAAGGCACGGAACTGTCGAGTGACCTTCTTGGGTACTCGTTGATAGCGGAGGAATCGAGTTACGCTGTCTTGAATACTTTCGCGCATCGTAGCTTCAAAAACTAGCTTGGGCGCAGATGTCTAATTGCTTTTTTCCCGCTTCTCGATCTTTGCCCAGGTGTCGCGCAGCGGTACGGTGCGGTTAAATACCAGCGCGCCCGGCTTGGAATCGAGATCGACGCAGAAGTATCCCAGCCGCTCGAACTGAAAACGATCGCCCGGCTTTGCATCGGCGAGCGAAGGCTCCAGCTTGGCGTTGGCCAGCACCTCCAGCGAGTTCGGATTCAGGTTCGCGGTGAAATCCTGGCCTTCGGGAACGTCGCTCGGGTTTTCTTTCGAAAACAGGTTCTCGTACAGCCGCACTTCGGCGCCGATTGCATGTTGGGCCGAGACCCAGTGAATCGTCGCCTTCACCTTGCGGCCGTCAGGTGCGTTGCCGCTGCGCGTTTCCGGATCGTAGCTGCAATGGACCTCGACGATTTCGCCACTCCCGTTCTTCACGACGCTCTTGCATGTAATGAAGTATCCGCCGCGCAGACGGACTTCTTGTCCCGGCGACAGCCTAAAGAATTTCTTGGGTGGCTCTTCGCGGAAGTCATCCTGCTCAATGTAGAGCACGCGCGAGAACGGCACCTTCCGCGTCCCGGCGCTGGCATCTTCGGGATTGTTCACGACTTCGAGTTCCTCGACTTGGCCCTCGGGATAGTTGTCGATGACGACTCGCAGCGGACGCAGCACCGCCATCACTCGGGGCGAGCGCCTGTTCAGGTCTTCGCGAACGAAGTGTTCCAGCATGGCAAGGTCGATGGTGCCGTTCGTCTTCGAGACGCCGATCGCCGCGCAGAAGTTGCGAATCGCTTCGGGAGTGTAGCCGCGCCGCCGAATGCCGGAGATCGTGGGCATGCGGGGATCGTCCCAGCCGCGCACCCGTCCCTCCTGCACCAGTTGCAGCAGGCGGCGCTTGCTCAGCAGTGTGTAGGTAAGGTTCAGGCGGTCGAACTCGATCTGCTGCGACGGGAAGATGCCGAGCTGCTGGATGAACCAGTTGTACAGCGGGCGATGGTCCTCGAACTCCAGGGTGCAGATGGAGTGCGTGATCTGCTCGATGGAGTCGGACTGGCCGTGCGCGAAGTCGTACATCGGATAGATGCACCACTTGTCGCCGGTGCGGTTGTGCGCGGCGTGCAGGATGCGGTACATCACGGGATCACGCATGTTCAGGTTGGGCGAGGCCATGTCGATCTTGGCGCGCAGGGTGCGCGAGCCGTCGGGAAATTCGCCCTGCCTCATGCGCTCGAAGAGATCGAGATTTTCTTCGACGGAGCGATTGCGATACGGGCTCTCGATGCCCGGCTCGGTCAACGAGCCGCGATATTTGCGGACCTCTTCAGCGTGCAGATCGTCCACGTACGCCTTGCCAGCCTTGATCAGTTGCACCGCCCAGGCATGAAGGTGGTCAAAGTAGTCGGAAGCGTAGAACATGCGATCTTCCCAATCCGCACCCAGCCAGCGTGCGTCGGCGATGATGGAGTCCACATATTCCTGCTCTTCTTTCTCGGGATTGGTGTCGTCAAAGCGCAGGTTGGTCTTGCCGCCAAACTCGGCAGCCAGCCCGAAGTTCAGGCAGATGGACTTGGCGTGTCCGATGTGCAGATAGCCGTTGGGCTCGGGCGGAAAGCGGGTGTGCACGCGCCCGCCGTATTTGTTGGTCTTCAGATCTTCCAGGATGATGTCGCGAACAAAGTTGGACGGCCGGGCGAGTGTCCCGGCGGCTGTGGCAGGTTCCTCATCGCGGGTTGATGTCGACATGATTGCGTTGCCTCAATTTGAGCGGCGAAAAAGTGCGATTCACCGAAAGTCTTATTTTACGCGGTGAGGCGAAGTACCTGGGAACGGCGATCAGGAAACTGACTACGGCCAGCTGATCTCGCACAGCAGCACGGCTACGTGGGCAATCGCGGCATTTTCCGTCCCCATGCCTTCCGGGGTCTTGGCTTTGATACCGACACGTGACGGTTCGATGCCGAGCAGGTCGGCAACCTTCTGCTGAATGGCAGCGGCGTGCGGCTCGATTCTCGGTGCGGCGAGGATCAATGTGCTGTCGACGTTGCCAATCTCGTAGCCTGCTTCATCGACCAGCCTTAGCGCCTCGCGAACGAACATCGCCGAATCGGCGCCCTTCCACTTGGGATCGCTGGGTGGAAAATAAGCTCCGATATCGCCGGCGGCGATGGCGCCCAACAGCGCGTCAGTCAGCGCATGCAGCAAAACGTCGCCATCAGAATGGCCAGCCAGCCCGCTATGATGCGGCAGCGTGACCCCGCCGATCTTCAGCGAAATCCCAGGCTTGAACTCATGCGAGTCCCAGCCGTAGCCGATGCGCGGGATGCGGGATATGGGTGAAGTAAACACGATGGTTGTGCCGGGTCGGTGTCGTCCCCGGGACTCCGGTGTTCTCTTGATGTCTACCCAGCGCTGAAGCGCTGGGCTAACCTATGCCGCGCCCACGGCGCTGCGCCCAGCCGACAGTCTGATGGCCGATAGCTGACGGATGATAGCTTCTCATCCGCTCAGGCTGGCCTCGCGGTTCTCCAGCGCCAGGAAGAACTCCGCCAGTTCCAAATCGGCAGGGGTGGTGATCTTCATGTTGCGCGGCGAACCCATGACAACATGAACTGCCCCACCGCTGCGCTCGATCAGCGATGCTTCGTCCGTTCCCATGAAGCCGTCGGCCATGGCCTCGTCGAAGGCCTTTTTCAGCAGCCCGAAGCGGAAGCCCTGCGGCGTTTGCGCCAGCACCATGCGCTCGCGCGGAACCGTCGCGATCACCACTGCGCCATCGGCAGTCCGCTCCACCTGCTTTACCGTGTCGACAGCAGGCACGCCGGCAATCGCCGCTTCGTACTTCTTCACCGCCTCGATGACGTTGACGATTGTCTCCTGATCGACAAAGGGACGGACGGCATCATGAATCAGCACGATGTCATCGTCGTCGGCCTTGATCGCCGCCAGCGCGTTAGCCACCGAGTTCTGCCGATGCTCGCCGCCCTCGACAACCCGCAGCGGCTTGCGGAAATTTTCCTTCTCAATTTGCTTCTGGAAAGTCGGAGTCTCATTCTTCCGCAGCGCCACGACAATTTCGCTCACCGCATTGCACTCCGCAAACTTGCGCAAAGTGTGCACCAGGATCGGGGTGCCTTGTAGCTCAAAGAACTGCTTGCTCTTGCTCTTGGGACCGCCGGAAACAGCGGCCATTCGCGTCCCCAGCCCGGCAGCGGGAATGATGACAATGACTTTCATGCAGGGGAGCCGAGTATAAACGGACATGGATGCCGCAGACAAATCAGCCAGCGGCGCTCGCTCGCGAAAGTCCGCCGGATGCAGACATGCGCGCAGACAGTCATAGCCCACGTCACTCGAAACTCGAAACTTGAAACTACTTGGACTCTATTCCGGCTTGGCCGCTTCGCTGACGGCTGCCGCTGGCGTCGGTCCGCTCCTGCGAACATCCGTTCGCGACTCCACCGGCCGTGGCATGGTGACGGCGCGCTCGTCGAACTTGCCGAAGATCATCTTGCCCGCCGTAGTCTGCAACACTGAGGTCACCGAGATGTCGATGTTCTTGCCGATCATCTTGCGCGCATTGTCCACCACGACCATCGTGCCGTCGTCCAGATAAGCGACCCCCTGGTTGTACTCCTTGCCTTCCTTCAGGATGAAGACCTTCATGATCTCGCCCGGCAGCACGATGGGTTTTAGCGAATTGGCCAGCTCATTGATGTTGAGCACTTCGACCCCCTGCAGTTGCGCCACTTTGTTCAGGTTGAAATCGTTGGTGACGATTTTGCCCTCGTAGACCTTGGCCAGCTCAATCAGCTTGAGGTCGACTTCGCGCACGGTGGGGAAGTCGTCTTCCACGATCTGCACTGTCAAGCTCGCGATTTTCTGGATGCGTTGCAGTATGTCGAGACCGCGCCGGCCGCGATTGCGCTTCATGGAATCGGCAGAGTCGGCCACCAGTTGCAGCTCGCGCAGCACGAACTGCGGGATCACGATGACGCCGTCCAGAAAGCCGGTCTCGGCGATGTCGGCGATGCGGCCATCGATGATGACGCTGGTGTCGAGAATTTTGTAGCTACGCTTGCCTTGCTTCTCGCCGCCGAAGATACCACCCAGCGCCGCCAGATTCAGCAGGTCGCCCTTGCCCGCGCCCACGATCAGCCCGACGTAGGCCATCACCAGCATGACGAAAAGCTGTAGAAAACTTTGCGTCGCCCCTGGGCTGATGCTGTTGCGGATAACCAGGCTGAAGAGATAGGCGCCGCAGATGCCGAGCACACTGCCAATGACAGCGCCAATCAGCCGCTTCAGACTCACCTGGCGCAGCCGAATTTCGAACAGAATGACGGCCGCACCGATCAGGAGGCCTACACCAGCCGCTGGCAATCGCCCTAATCCGAGGGGCTGAAGTTCATAGCAGGCCAGTGAAGTAATCAGAACAAATAAAACCCGTATGAAGACAAGGTCCACGCCACACCTCCCATAGCCAGCACTGGGGGTCTGCGGTCGGAATAATATTCGCCGGAATTATGAGAGCTAAGATCATCCACCCCAACCACCGCAACACCGGCGGATGTTGGGGGCCTGGATCATGCCGGCGACTCAGTCCTGTTCCCGAGACACGACAAGCGGCCTCGACTCGGTCCCTTCGCTATGAATCTCTCGGGGAATATGAAAGAGGAGCGGTCCCCGATTAAAAAACTTACAGAAATCAGAACACCCGAAGTATATACCAGTCCGGAACTTTCGCCAGAGACCGGCGTCACCGGACAAAGTGCCCGGCCGGCGCATGGCCGCACCGCCAGCTACATAGATGCTAACAATGGACGGCGAGGCCGCCTTCCATCACGCAGAGAGCAGCGCCAGCCCGCCCTTGCTCAGCACCCAGAGGATCCACCAGCCGAAAACGACACCCATGCAGGTGCCGCGTTTCACCTTGGTGAGGCAGGAAAAACCGATGCCCAGCAGCACCAGCGTCCAGATGGTGAAGACGTCAAGCGACAGCGCCACCGCGTACAGGAAATGGGACTGTATGTCCACCAGTCCGCTCAGATTACTGGCCACCGGATTGTCGAAGGTGAATCCCTCGCTTCCCCCCACGAAGATGGCCAGCATGGCAACCAAGGATTGGATAACGCTGGGAAGCGTGGCGTACATGAATATTGCCAGCGTCTGGTTGAAGGTCAGCTCCGCGCCGAAGCCGAAGTTGAACGTGCCCAGCATCACGGTCGCCGAGATGGCCAGAATGATCACCAGCACAATGGGAGAGCTGTAGGCGATGACCCGGGTGATGGTGGCCGCCACCTGCATCTGGGCTTCGCGCTTGTCCGCCGACAGCTGATCGAGTTGTGCCAGCCGTTTGGGTTGGCGCGCCAGCGCATTCTCTACCGCCGTCTGCATGCCCACTCTCTTGTCGACCACAAACACCAGGGCCACGCCGACAATGGACATCAGCAGCCACGGCACAAGCCAATTGGCGCTGCGCCGCAAGTCCGTAAACGTCTTGCTGGGAGCGATGAAAGTGTCGGCGATGCGTTCCATTTCTGACAGCGGCTTTTCCTCGATCGGCACGGCTGGGACAGCGGAACTCATTACGGTTCTCCTTGCGGGAGCAATTAGCAACTGGCAATTAGCAACTAGCTTTTGGCACTTAGCAATTGGCAATTGGCCGCGGGCGTCGGGGAAGTCTGCGCCAGGCGATTGCGGCGCTTGGCTAATTGCTAGTTGCTAATTGCTAAGCGCTAATCGCTAATCGCTAATCGCTAAACCTACCCGGCCCGATTGTAACATCGGCAGGTTAACGCAAGCCGCCTCCAGGTTGAAGGGACTGTGCCGCGCCTTTTAGACTGAAAGCATGCACGTCCACACCGGCGACACAGGCAGGGCGAAGACCTCGCGGCTGCTGCAAGTGTCTCTCGCAGTGACGCTGGCGTACATCGTGCTGCTGCTGGTCGCCGGGCTGCGCGCGCACAGTCTGGCGTTGCTCTCCGAAGCCGGGCACAACCTCACTGACTTTGTTGCTTTGCTCATGTCCTGGGGAGCGGTGTATCTGCAAAGCCGCCCGCGCAGTGCGCGCAAAACCTTCGGCTATAACCGCGCCGGCGTTTTGGTTGCATTTATCAACGGTCTCACCCTGATTCTGATCTCCTTCTACATCTGGTACGAAGCCTTCAAGCGGCTGCGGGCCCCAGTACAGGTGGACGCCGGTGTGATGATCTGGGTGGCCGCGGCTGGCGTGGTCATGAACGGCGGCATTGCGCTGCTGCTGATGCGCGGCCATCGCGACCTCAACTTGCGCAGTGCGCTATTGCATGAGATCGGCGACACCTTATCCACCGCGGCGGTGATTGCCGGCGGCATAGCGATCGCCGTTACCGGCCAGCACTGGATCGATCCCGCGCTGTCGGTCGGCATCGGCGTGATGATTCTGTGGTCCTCAATCGGCATCATCCGGGAAAGCCTGAACATTTTGCTGGAAGGAACGCCGAGCGGTCTGGAACTGGACCGCATTCAAAAAGCCATCTGCAACGTGCCCGGCGTTGAGTCCGTGCACGACCTGCACGTGTGGAGCATCGGCAGCGATACTCATTCGCTCTCCTGCCATGTAGGAATCGCCGATATGCCCGCCTCGGCAAGCGCCGGCATTCTGGCCGCGATTCGCGCCATCTTGGGCGAGCGCTTCCAGATCCATCACACCACCATCCAGTTTGAACTCAATGTCTGCGAGGTCGGCGAGGGCTGCGTCATTCCCATCAGTTCCGGCCCGCACGAACATGGTCCCGGTCATTCGCATTGAGCGAAGGCAAAGCAGACTCATTACGCGCTCGTCAAATGCTTCTCTGGCTGCGCCGTTCTGACCGAAGGAAGTCACGACCACTTGTGACGTTGCAACCCTCCCCCTATTGACCCTTGCAACCTATTGAAAACAATCGGAATTGCCAAATTTTTCCCGCGAAAAACTTCTCCCCATTGGAGTTATAGGCAAAAACTTCTTTCTAAAGGACTTAGATAGGCCTTTGGCTCTGTTGACATCCTGCTTTGAAGGGGCGCGGCTTCAGCCGCGCCGATAGCGGCTTTCTGTCATTTTGTCATCACGAAGCCGCGCGAAGGAGCGGAAACGGGGCCGGCCTCACTAGACCTGAGCTACAATATTAGAGAATGGGTCCACCCCTGCCATCGCTACGCTTCACGATCCCGCCATCGCGCCGCTATGGGTTGTTCATCAGCCACGCATGGGACTACGAGGGCGAATACGAGAGTTTGGTGAATCTTCTGAATACGAATCTGGCTTTCCTATGGAAGAATCTCAGCGTTCCCGAACATAGACCGCTACCAACCCTCTTGCGTTGCCAAAATCATATCGGTACCTTGTGCGGCAGATAGACGAGAGAATTGCACAAGCAGATTGCCTACTGGTGCTCGCCGGGATGTACGTCGCCCACAGCGGATGGATTCAATCGGAAATAGAGGCGGCCAAGGATTTTAGAAAACCGATTATTGCAATCGAGCCACGAGGCAATGAGCGGTTTCCCGATGCGGTTATGCACGCAGCCGATGAAAGGGTTGGCTGGAACAGCCTCTCTATCATATCGGCAATTCGCAAACGTGCAGGGTTGCCCCTCCTGATCCCGCCGCCGTTAGCGCCAAGAAAACATGGCCTTTAGGCCCTGAGGCGAACCTCGAAAGCACGCCGCAAATTGGTAAACGAATTTCCGATTCACCACACTAGGTCCGCACCGATGATTGAATCGCAGCGACAACCAGGAATTCTGCTGTTAGAATGCTTCTGCGACCGAATTTGATCTTCTGTGGTCTCGAACCCAGATCGCAAGCGGTTGCTCACGCCAGCTAGGACGCTTCACCATATTGTCCTGGCTCCCGCCGGAGAGGTGGCCGAGTGGCTGAAGGCGGCGGTTTGCTAAACCGTTATACGGTCAAAAGCTGTATCGGGGGTTCGAATCCCCCCCTCTCCGCCAGACTTTTCAAGAGCTTGCAACCCGCATAAATACAAGCAAATCCTCATGCCGGCCACGAGGATTGCGCTGTAGGCACTTCACTGCTCATTATCTGATTTCACGGGAATTGACCGCTGTATAGTGACAAGTCAGGTGACACTGCTCGTTCACGCCGCAGCGCTACACCGGGTGTCACTGCTGGGCCTGTACACCCGCAGAAAAGGCTTAACCTCGGATTTTGGCTCCCGAATGCGCCTTTACATCGAGCCTGTCTCGCAGCAAACGCAAGATCCCAATCTTTATCTCGTCCGCGATTCAATTACCGGTAGGGAAATAGTTCAACACGAACTCCGTCTCGCAGTCCGGCCAAAATCAGATTCGCCACTGGCCTGCCGCCGCCTGAGTGACCATCAGAATTGAGGCGGCGTGGCCGGCAGCGCCGTGGAGTTGATGCCCTCGCATGTTGCGTTGTCAATGGACAAGTTGCCATTGGCGTCAAGCTTCACCGTCCAAACGGTGTCGAAGTCGTCGTCAGGCCAATTGGGCGCCGATTGGTCCTTGCCGTGATAGCTCGCCAGCAGCGCATTGACGGTTGGTGGGATATGATCGTGCTCCCACCCTACCAACAGGCTCTGATTAGAAAATGTCTCGCCGGTAAAAAAGAAATTGCTGGCTATGGTGGCCAGAGTGGGAGGGTTCTGCGCCAACAACTCGAAGCTGGCTGCGAGATTGTAGGGCAAATTGTTGGCGATGGCATACGGCAGGACGGTCAAGTTCGTCCTGACATAAGAGTAGGAATTACCTGCATTGCTCGTGCTGCCCGAAGTAACCTGAGCGGGATCGATTGAGTAAACCAGAGTAGGTTGGATCTTGCCGCGCAGAGCATACGGAAGATCCAGTGCGCGCCATTGTCCCGCGGCAATATAGTTGCCATCCTCCCACCAGGGAGTAGGATGCGCCTCGGCATGGCGAACCAGATACACGGTCTCATTCTTATTGACTCCCGCCGGAACTACCGCCCCGTCGACGCCGCCAGTCACTTGGATGTGGAAAGTTGTAGGCGGTTTGGTACTTGCCGGCAGACAAGGCGCGCTAACGATCCCTCCGGCAGGCAGCGTAGGATAGCTCGAAGGCGGAACTATATTGCTATTGTAAGTGACCAGAGTTGCGCCTCCCGATGGCGCGATGGAGATTGCATAGATGGAGTTAGGGCCGGCATAGCGGACAGGGATTGTCAGGTTATAGCCTTCAAGCTTGTTGATATTTGCCATCAGGGTGCTGACGGTTTCCCACGGTGCCGAGAAAACATAAAATCCCGGCGTGTTTGCCTTGACGATATCGCCTACCAGGGTTTCGTTGGCTTGCTCCAAATCTCTAAAATCCAGACCTTGACAGTTGTAGGGAGGAAGCCCAGATTCGCTTGGGCACGTCATAAACGGCTGAGCAACTCCATCAGGGACGGGAGCTGACGAATAGGATGCATTGAGGGGATAACTGTTGGCGGTAACCGGGGGATAGCTTTCGTAGGACAGAGTGGCCTGATTCAACATGGCGAACTGCTGAATCGTCTCCAGTCCAACCATGTCGGGATAATTGTTTGCGGTTTGCAAGTGGGTCATCGGTTCAAGCGCATAGATGCCCGTTACATTCTGGCTCCCCAATACGTGTTGTTGCAGGAATGTGGCCATGAGGAGCGACCGCTGCAAGCCCTGATTGGCGAAGTTGGCGGTGCGGGGATTGATATCCCCGGACGCGTGGTAAGCCAAATCTTCGCTCACTACGAAGATCAGATTAAGGTTGGCGGCGTTCAGCGGAGCGGGAGTTGGCGGGTTTGGATTGGGACCGGAGCCGCCGCATCCTTCCAGCAGCGTCAGGGCAAAGGCCAGGAACACCGGGAGTACAGCCGCTTTGGTTATCGGCATATCCGTTCGCTCCAATTTGCGATCGCAACACTATGTGGCGAGCAGGTAGGAAAGCCAAACAGAACGGGGGTGGGTCTTAATAGGGAGGGGCGATTCACTTTGGCATCCTGGAGGCTACATGCTGCAGTTCGAGCCTGAACGGTTGCGGCGTAACTTGTGCTACTCCCGAATAAGGGTGGTCCAGCGACTTTACCAGGAACAAGCTGGAGGCCAGAACCGCCGCCAGGGCCGCAACCATCGCAGCCTGCGACCACACGCTCTCCTGCGCGATAGAATAGGTGAAGGCGATCAGCAGGACCGCACCAACAACCAGCAATTGCCATAGCATGGCAGGAACCGTGCCATGGCTGGCGAAAAGCCGGCTCCGGCGATAGTCTGATAGTTGCGTCAAGTGCTTTAGCGACTCAGCGAAGTAGGCCTGCAAGCGGGCTGTTTCCGGCTGGATAGTTCCATATACATCCCATAGATTTTGGACCGCAGTCCAGGTACGCTGGCTGTCCCGACCTTGTTGCATATTCGGAAACTCGTCTTCCACCACGCTGTTGAGATACTCCATGAGAGCTGTGGTGATCTTTATCCGCAGCGGGTCAGGCATAGCCGTTGACAGACGAGACAGATCCGCCACCTCGGTGGCTTCGTGTTCAAGGTTCGTGCCGGCTTCCTTGGACGCGCTCCAGACTACGAAGATGGCAAAAGCAATGAGCACGGCATAGAGCGTTCCAATCATCAGGAAGAAATTACTGGCAACTTCGTGATGCTTTCTGAGCCAGCCGACGCTAACGTAGCGGCGCACTACCAGTAATCCTGCGACAGACAGCAGCATCGAGGTCACAATAACAATCACGCCATTCACGGGACTGTCCTCCAGTCTTCAGCTTTGAGCTGGTTCAACTGCGCCAAAGCACTGCCGTTTGAGGTTCACTCGTATTCACCGGATACTCCATTTTAGCCCCCTGGTGACCATCAGAATTGAGGGGGCGTGGCCGACGGCGGCAAGGACTTGATGCCCTCGCACGTCCCGTTGCTCACCGTCAAGTTGCCCACAGCGTCAAGCTTCACCGTCCAGATGGTGTCGTAGTCGGTGGACGGCCACACGTCGGAAGGCGGAGCCTGTTGGGCGGCGTTATAGCTGGTGAGCAGCGCAGCGATAGTCGGTTGTATGAATTGGAAAGACCACGCCAACAGCACAGTCTGATTGGAGAATTGGCCGCCGCTGAAGAAGAAAGTACTGGTCTTCTCGGCGACCTTCGGATCGGAGAGGTCGAAGCTGGTGACCAGATTGTAGGGCAGGTGGTTGGCGATGGCGTACGGTACGGCGGTCAACGGGGGCGCAACCGACGACCAGGTGGAATCCCCCGAGGCGCTAACCGAACCCGGGCCAAATTGAGCGGGGTCGTTTGAATATACCTGCCTAACATTGACTTTGCCGAGCAGGGCGTTGGGAAGATCCAGCGCGCGCCATTGCCCCGCACCGACATAGTTGTTGTCGTCCCAGTAGGCCGTCGGATGCGCGTCGGCGTGGCGGATGATGTAAAGAGTTTCGTTAGTGTTGATTCCCGCCGGGATTACGGCGCCCTTCTGACCGCCAGTCACGGTTATGCTGAAATGCGTCTGCGCTGTGCATGTAGTGCTGATCAGCGGCGGCGGGGGCAGCACCGGGTAGGTGGAAGGCGGGTTCAGGTTGCTGTTGTAGGTGATCAGGCTGGCGACTCCCGACGGCGTGATCGCAATCGCATAGATATAGTTGGGACTGATATAGCTTGCCGGAAGAGTGAGGTTGTAACTTTCGAGATTATTAATATTCGCCATCAAGGCGCTCACGGTTTCCCATGGCGCCGAGAAGACATAGAAACCCGGCGGGTCTTTCTTCACGATAGTGGTCAGCAGGGCCTCGTTGTCGCCTTCCTGGTCGCGGAAGTCTAGCCCCTGGCAATTGGAGCAGTATTCCTGCGGCGGCACAACTCCGATGGGCAGTGGCACGTCCGCATAGGATGCATTGATGGGGTAGCTGTGGCCGGCAAGTGGCGTGCCGCCATACTGGTCGCTGGACAGAGTGACCTGGTTGAGCATCGCGAACTGCTGAATCGTCTCCAGTCCCACCATGTCGGGGTAGTTGTTGGCCGTTTGCAGATGAGTCATGGGTTCGAGCGCGTAAATTTCGGTCACATTCTCCATTCCCAGCACCTTCTGTTGCAGAAATGTGGCCATGAGGAGCGACCGCTGTAAACCCTGATTGGTGAGGTTGGCGGTGCTGGGATTGATGTCCCCGGGAGCCTGGTACGCCAAATCCTCACTTGCCACGAAGATCAGGTTGAGGTTACTGGAGCTAAGCGGAGCGGGAGGCGGCGCTGCTAGTGTTGTGTTGCTGCCGCATCCTGCAAACAGCGTCAAGGCAAGGGCCAAGAACGGCGCTAGTACAATGGTACCTTTACTCATAATAGCCGTGAGTCCTTTCTCACATCCCATCTTCGAGCTTGCGGCGATGGCTCATCAGTGACATCTGCACGGTGGATTAGCCAAAAAAACCGGACAAATCTAAAAAAGGCCGACTCCCAATTCCGGACACCTAACCGGCGGATTTTCGCCTGCTAAGAACCAACGCCTTTCGGCGAACTCAATAATCCGCGCTTAGTCAACGCGAAAGCCGACTTGACTCCGCTTAGCTATCGAGACTGGCCTGCATTCTGGCTGTGTTTTCCGCAGCGAGTGCGATCCCGGTGAAAATTGTTCACAGTGACGCGAACAGCCATTGACTAGAATGGCAGCCGTTGTGTCAAATTGGAGCAAGAAGGGAATTCTGCTGAATAGGCAATATGCGTAAGAACATGCACGCTGGCAAAAGTCGCCATTTGTTCTCACACAGAATTCCGTCAGGACTCGCCGCGGTTGTCTGCGCCGGTTTGTTCTTGTTGATCACTATCCCAGGAAAGGCGCAACAAGCACTCCAGGTATTGCACAAGCACGTTCGCCCCGTAGTTACCAGTGGGCGTGCACTGCCGGTGGGTTCTCTTCCATCCACCCAGTACTTGAACCTCGTCATCCACCTTCCGGTGCGCAACCAGGACGAACTGACCAGCTTGATAAATCGCCTCTCCGATCCCACTAGCCCCGACTACCGCCATTGGCTGAGCGTGGCTGAGTTCACCGAAAGGTTCGGCCGCACGGAAGCGGAATACCGGAAAGTGGCCGATTTCGCCGCAGCCAATGGTTTTGCCGTGACCTATAAGTCTCCCAATCGCCTGATGTTGGTTGTCCGCGGCTCAGTGGCGCAAGTCGAAGCGGCTTTCAATGTCGAGATGAAAATTTATCAGGTTCCGGGCGAAAACCGCATCTTCTATTCGCCGGATCGTGAGCCCTCATTCGCTCTGGATGTGCCCGTATCGCACATCTCCGGTCTGAACAATTACTCCTATCCGCATCCCGGGGCAGGACCACGTCCAGCGGAACTGGGCGCCGGAGGTCCGGACGCTGAGGGCACGGGCTCCGGTCCGGCCTCCTCGTTCCTCGGCAGCGACATGCGAGCCGCCTACAACATGGGTTCCAACACTGGCGCCGGACAAACCGTCGGGCTGGTGGAGTTTTCAGGCTATACCGCCAGCGATGTTAGCTTGTACTTTTCGAGTATCCATCAGACCAACAACGTCCCCATCGCCAACATAGTTGTGGATGGCGGCTCGCCCACGAATTGGACCGACCCCGACGCCGAAGGCGAAGTCTGCCTGGACATACAACAAGCGGTTTCGGTGGCTCCCGGCCTCACTCAACTCCGCGTCTATATTGGCCCAAACAGTTTCGGTTCTGGCGTCGACGGGTACATATTCAGTCGCATGGCCACGGATAATATTGCCAAGCAACTAAGTAACTCTTGGTATTGGTATCCGGACGATCCTGCGATCGACGATCCCTATTTCGAGGAAATGGCGACGCAAGGTCAGACCCTTTTCACCGCTTCCGGGGACTACGGAGCCTACACCGGGAACGAGGACGAAGATGGGAGTTATCCGGCGGAGGACGTTCATCTCACGGTTGTCGGTGGAACCGAGTTGACCACCAGTGGCCCCGGCGGCCCATGGCAATCGGAAGTGGCATGGAATGACGATGGCGCAGGCAGCGGCGGCGGCCCGGCTGACGATGGCACAAGATACTTCCCCATTCAGAGCTGGCAGGTGCCGGTCATCAACTCCTCCAATGGGGGTTCAACCACCCTGCGCAATTCCCCGGACGTTGCCCTGCAAGCGAACTACGACAATTACATCTGCTATGACGCCGGTGTATGCCAAACACATTGGGGCGGTACCAGCTTTGCCACACCGCGTTGGGCTGCGTGGCTCGCGCTGGTCAACCAGCAGCTCGTGGCCAGCGGCGACGCGGCCGGTCTCGGCTTTATCAACCCCACTCTCTACTCCATCGGTCAGAGTTCCAGCTACAACAGCGACTTCCACGACATCACCATCGGCAATAACGACACCGACGGCCAATTGAGGTTCTACTACGCCGTGGTGGGCTATGACCTGGTCACCGGATGGGGAAGCATGAACGGTCGGCCCCTGATGACCGCCCTCGTGCCGTACACGCTAACGGTCTCGACCATTGGCAATGGCTCGGTCACCAGCACCGATGGCCTCATCAACTGCCCCGGCACTTGCAGCCGCTCCTATCCCGGTAATACGCAGGTGACGCTGAACGCCGCTCCAATCCAGGGTTGGATGTTTTCCGGCTGGAGCGGAGCGTGCAGTGGCACTGGTTCGTGTGTCGTGGCCATGACCCAGAACCAATCGGTGACCGCTACGTTTACTCAGAATAGTTACACCTTAACCGTATCGACTGTCGGCAACGGAGCCGTTACCAGCACTGACGGCTTCATCAACTGTCCCGGAACTTGCAGCCACATTTATCAGTCCCTTGAGCTCGTCACGCTCGATGCAGCCCCCGCCCAGGGCTGGAGCTTAAGCGGCTGGACGGGCGCTTGCAGCGGTGTCGGCCCCTGCAATGTGGCCATGACGCAGAATCTGTCAGTCACGGCGGTCTTCCTTCAGCCGCCTCCTGGCTACGGGCTTCAGTTCGTTCTGGTCACTCCTTGTCGCCTGGTGGACACGCGGCAAACCGGCAATCCGATTCAGGGCGGTACATCGCAGGACTTCACCATTCCACAACTTGGCGGCTGTGGCATTCCCACCAGTGCAGCAGCCTACTCCCTGAATGTCACCGTGGTGCCGCAGGGACCGCTGGGATACCTGACCATCTGGCCCACCGGCGAAGCTCAACCCTACGTCTCCACCATGAACTCGTATGACGGTCGAATTAAGGCCAACGCCGCCATTGTCCCGGCTGGAACCAGCGGCGCGGTCAGCGTGTATGTCACCGACACTACCAACATCATCCTCGACATCGATGGCTACTTCACACCGCCGGGCCAGAACACCTATCAGTTCTACACGGTTGCGCCTTGCCGCATCGTGGATACACGCGGCGGTCAGGATGGAGGAACGCTTCAGGCGGGCGTGGAACGCGATTATCTGATAGCAGGGAATTGCGGCGTGCCCCCGAGTGCCACGGCATATTCCTTCAACGTGACGGCGCTTCCGGCGACCGGAGGACTGGATTACCTGACGGTCTGGCCGCAGGGTGAGTCGCAACCAAACGTCTCCACGCTGAACGACGACACCGGGACGGTGGTCGCCAATGCTGCCATCGTGCCTGCGGGGATGAACAACACGACTGCCTTCTGCGCTCACAACAACAACACCGACCTGTTAGTTGACGTTAACGGCTACTTCGCCGCTCCGGGAGGGACAAGTGCGTTGTCGCTGTATCCAGCGGCGCCCTGCCGCGTGCTCGACACGCGCCAGAACAACGGTCAGCCGTTCATGGGCTTGTGGGACCCGCCGAATGGAGTGGACGTGCTCACCAGCCCGTGTGCTCCGCCGAGCAGCTCGCAAGCCTACGTGTTCAACGCCACGGTGGTGCCGAGCGGATCGATGCCCTATCTGACCTTGTGGCCGCACGGCACAACTCAACCTTTAGTCTCGATGCTGAATGCCTATGATGGCTTCATCACGTCCAACATGGCGATTGTGCCGACCAGCGACGGTTCCATCGACGCCTACGCCGCCGGACTGACGCAACTGATCATCGACATCTCCGGCTACTTCGCGCAGTAGAAATGCGGCGCTCGCTCACCGACTGCACGGTTTTCATCTGGTGCCCCTCAAGCGGATCCTGGGCATTCCCCATGCTCTAGCTAGTCGGGATATTTGACCGAGCACCCGTAAGGACGCGACGTCGAAACGCTGACAGGCTTGCCCGAGGTGGCCTCGTCGAGTGCTGCCGACACGTAGTTCTTTGCGCCGTTCACGTCGGCCAGATCGGTGGTCGGCCGGTCATCAATCGCCCCGTTGTAAATCAGAGTTCCTTGAGGGTTGACGATGAATATGTGAGGCGTGGTCTTGGCATCGTAGAGGTGACCAAGGACGCCGGTCGGATCCAGCAGAACGGCGGTAGGCGCAGCGTTGACCTGCTTGAGATAAGTATTCTCTTCCGATGCTGTCACGTAACCCTGCTTGCCCGGCGCCGAGGAAATCACCGTCAGCCAGATGACGCCTTTGGCTGTCCATTCCCGTTGCAGGCGCTGCATATTTCCGCCGTTGTAATGCTTCTGCGTGTAAGGACAACCACGGTTGGACCACTCCAGCACCACGAACTTGCCGCGATATTGCGAAAGCCGGTGGACGTTGCCGTTACTGTCAGTTGCGGTGAACTCGGGTGCTGCTTCGCCCACTCGCCCCGCCCAAGCGGCCGGCAACGCCATCAAAACAGCCAAGATCGCTATGGTTGATATCAGCGAAGGTTTTGTCATTTTCATCCTGTCCTCTGTAGCCATGTTGCACCGACCAATGACGGAGTCTTCCTTCTTGAATCTTACCCCTGGTGGCTCTCGTTTATCGCGAAACCACGGGCGCTGCCACTTCGAACGCACGCCCCGGCCCGAGAACGATCAGCCCTCTTAAAGTGGAAATCGGCTTGATCAACTGGTCGGACTTCTTAAGTGTCAGGCGAAATCCAGTTCGATTGGATGCAAAATCCTGCGGACTCGAATTATCGATCTGACTCGGCTCGAGCGGAAAGAAACTTGCCCTTTGCACTTGCGGACCGCCTCGCACTGACAATATGAAATGGGACTTATCCGATTCCGCCGATATTTTCCAACCAGGCGGCGCCGGCTTCGGAAGCTGCTGTCTTGTTTGTTCGAAAAGAGCACGCCATTGGCCCCAATCCCCGCTCGGGGGAAGCGCCAATGTTAGATGAGTCTTGCCCGGTATGCACATCTCGCGGCACACAAGGTATTTCACATCTGCGGACAGGCTGGGAAGCGATGCGGCGTGGGCCTTCGCAGCGGTTTCGATCGGAGCCATCAGAAGCACCTGTCCTTCATAGCCATAATCTACAACCGTTCCGCCTCCCAGACGCGTCGGCTGCGGCCAGCGAATCGGACCAGCCGCAAATCCCGGCGGAAATTGCCATTGGACCTTAGGCGGCTCACCCGAATCCCCAGGGTTTTGCCAATAAATGTGCCAACCCGCGTCCAGGCGAAACAGTACACCGACCCACAATGGCTTTCCAAGCGGCGCAACGTTTTGTTCCGAAATTAATGCGATCTTGGCGTGTGAAACTGCCGGCAGTTGAGCACTGAGATGCGCGGCCAAGATCAGCACCACACATGGCAGCAATGCGATCCTTCGCCGGAACAAGAAGGAGACCATACTGCTTTGACGGGCCGCCAGGCCCTTGGTTGCAGTCTACGACAGTTGAGGACTGTCGAAATCGGCGTAGGCAAAGCCGTCGCGACTGACAATCTCTCCGGCTTCCAGCAGTATCGGGTACTGAAACATAGGCCCCGCATACACACAGGTGTGGAACTCACCGCGCTCACCGCACGGATCGGTATCGCATGGCAGCGTCATCAAGAGATCCTGATCAAATTCCCGGCCGACAAAATGGGCCGCCACTTGTTTAGTATCCACACACGTGAGTTTGGCGCGAAGGCCGTGGGTCAGCATTTCGCGGGCCAGTGCAGCCGTTGGTCGCAACCAAAGCGGGAACAGCGGTTCGAGTCCGGTTGGCTGTAGTTGCGCTTCCCGGTATGCACGAATGTCGGCCAAGAAAAGGTCACCGAATGCAATCGCGTTCACACCTTCGCTGACCGCACGGTCACAAATCTCCCGCATCCTCTGCTCGTAAGTTTCATTGGAGCACGGCCATGGCAGGGGCACCACCCATAATGGCAACCCTGCGGCCCTTGCCTGAGCTTCCAGTACAGACCGCCGAGTCCCATGCATCGCTACCCGATCGAACTCGGTGTTTACAGTGGTTAGCAAGCCCGCCAGTTCGCAGTCACCACGCTGACGCAGCACATGGAGCGTCCACGCACTGTCTTTCCCACTGCTCCAGGACACGAGAACCCGCTTCATTCTCAATACTATAAATGGCGGCCGTGACTGACCGGCCAGTACCCATTGGACACTACGCCAAAGGTTCACAAATCTTTGACAAGCTTGTGACATGCCAAGAGCGCGGCTGTCCTAGCATCTACTGTGTCAATCCCGCACTACGCGGGCATTTCTTGAACGCCATCTGAAGGAAAAAACGAAAATGCGCCATACCAGGAACGTATCGACCGTCTCGCGATTTTGCACCATTTCCAGCCGCCTATCATTCTGCCTGGCCGCACTGATTTGTTGTAGCGCCGTAGCTGTGGCGCAGACTCACGAATTCCAACCCAATTTCTCGGCTGGACCAACCGGGATCTTGGTTCACAGCCTTTTTGGCGGACAAATCTTTGGGTTTGACATCGATCAGAACGGCGCCGAGGGCTTGCTGGCGGAAGCTAAGACACTTTCCAACGGGAATGTGCTGGCCGCAGTCGAAACCTTTGACCAGGCAACCGGCAATATCCTCGACGTGGTCGAGCTAACGCAGCCAACACACTCGCAAGATGATTTCATCGGCTTGGGCGTGGTCGGCAACAGTGTCGGGCTGGCCGAACACGAGATCGTATCCCGCGGCTTTGTCACCACGCGTACCTTCAACGTCGTGAATCCGCTTAGTTCCAACCGCATTACCGGTGCCTGGAACCCGCCCATTGGACCGCAGCACATCATCATGCCGACGGGCGTGAGCCGCAGCCAGGGAGTTCCGAACGTCGCGGTATTCGCCTATGACAACAGCGATAATTTTATTCCGTATGTCTTCAGCTCCAATGTTGCCAATAATACGTTCGGTCCCGTGGTCATGATCACGGACTCTACTAATTTTGGCAGCGTGCCTCCGCCGATTGCGTACGACAGCGTGACCAACCAGGCGGTACTCGGCGGAGGGACCGGAGCGTTCGGCACCCGGCCCGTCATCGGCGTGGTTAATCTTACTGCGGGCACGTTTACGGAGTTTGAGGGGATCGGGTTTGGGTTTGTCAACGGCATCGCGATGGACTCAGCCGACGGCATTTTCTGTACCGACACCGAAGATGACGCCAGCGTGGAATTTTACGATCTCAGCACCCAGACCGGTTTCACGGTTGTGCTGCCGGGATCAGGCGAACAGCAGTTTTACAGTGGCGCCGATGTCGAGTTTGATTCCATCCACAAGCTGTTCCTGATCGCTCAGCCCGCTTCAAGCTCGGCGCCCAGCGGCAGCACGATCTACGTTTACGACACCCACGGGAACCTTCAGGAAACGATTAACGGATTCAGCTTCTCCAATACGTTCAATGTGGTTCCCGCGCACATTGCATTACACCCCAGCCTTCGGTCCGGGTACATAGACGGTCCTGATTCCGGTGTGACCGAGATTCAGGCTTTTACGTACTGACTAACTATGGTTGAAAAGCGCGCGCGTGCCCATTGCCACGCGCGCATTGTAGAAACAAAGGCTGGGGATCGTTCAATTATTTCGAGCCGGCATCCAGACTTGCGCCGGAACGACTTCAAGCGCACATTCGACACGTCTGCGACGGTCAGACATAGGACATGGTCTCCTTCGCCGACTGCTGTCATACGCTGTGATCGGGCCGTCGAATTCTTACTTGCCGCAGGTCTCGCTGACTACCTTAAGGTTGGAGACCTGGAAATCGCCGTGCTTCATGGTCTCCATTTCCTTCTTTTCGTAAGGCTGGCTCACTGCCTCTTGTGCTGCCGAGCGATTCGGGACGATGCCTGTCACGGTAACCATCTGGCCGACGTGATCGAAAAGGGAGATTCCGCCGTTCTGATAGAGCTCCCAATGATGATTGTCGGAGGTTGTGAGATAAAAACCTCCGGACTCAAGGCCCTTCTGAAGACAACCGGTTACGGTCTGCGCTGCGGTTTGCGCTGCGGCACACGTAGACGCCGCAATCAGGCCCACCAATACGATGCATAGGGAGAGTGTCGCGAGCTTTCTAGTCATGATCAATGTCCTCCGACTACTATCGCAGATAGTATAAGTTTTGCCTTTCGACCTTTCAGTGACTCGCAACACAGGCAGTGGTGACGGTAACGGCAACCCCAGGTTCCCGGAAGTTTCGCGTTGCTGGCATGGCCGAATGCACGCCGAAACTCCTGCCTCGTACGAAGCAGCGCAGACGACCGAGATTTCCGCGCCCATGTGTTACTTGAGACGTTGACCCGTCGCAGGGTCGAAAACGGTGTTGCGCAGGAATTGTTCCGTGGACCAGGGAGGGGCGTCTCCTCCGAGATACTGATGGAACCACTCGAGGTGCGCGGTGTAGTACAGGGCCATTTCATACCAACTGGGCCAGTGGCCGGCCTTGGAATAGATGATTAGCTTGGAAGGGACATTCATTTTTTGCAGCGCGGTGAACATCTGAAGTGACTGGGTGTAGGGGATGCGATAGTCGCGCTCGCCGGAGATGACGAGGCAGGGCGTCTTGAAATTTTTCACGAAGTAGGAGGGGGAGAACTTTTCGTATTGGTCGGAATTCCACGGCTGGCCCTTGAAGTCCCACTCGGGATACCACAACTCTTCGGTAGCGCCGTAAAAAGAACGCACGTCGAAAAGACCCATCATGGAGGCGATCGCCTTGAAGCGGTCGGTGTGGCCTTCGAACCAGTCCATCATGTAGCCGCCGGCAGACCAGCCCATGGCCCCGATGTGGTCGGGATCGACGTAAGGAAGCTTGATCAGTTCGTCGGTGACCTTCATCAGGTCTTCAAAGAACTTGCCGCCGTAGTCTCCAGAAATTTCAGCCGTGAAGTCCTGGCCATAGCCGGTGGATCCATGCGGATTGGCGAAAGCGACGACGTAGCCGGAACCGGGATAAACCTGCCAGTCACCGCGAAAAGCATCCTGCCACTGAGACTGCGGCCCGCCATGCACGTTGAGGATGAGCGGATATTTCTTGGACGGATCGAAGTTGTGGGGCTTGACAATGAAGACTTCGATCTTCGCTCCGTCGGCTCCCTTCACCCAGATTCGCTCGGCCGGACGCAGGTCCACCTCATTGGCGACTTCGTCGTTGAAGTGCGAGAGGCGTTGCGGCGTCGAGGATTTGCCGTCGGACAAGTCCACCGCACAAATTTCAACCGGGTCTTGGACGGAACGTCGGGTGTAGATGATGCGGCGGTTGTCAGGGGAGAGTTCGAAGGAGTCGATGGTCCTGTCCACCAACACTTGCTGAATGGAGCCGGAGTCGAGGGTCACGCGGAAGATAGGATTGTCGCCCTCGAGAGGAGCGCTGAAGTAGAGCGACTTGGAGTCTGCGGCCCATTGGAAGGCGTCTACCCAGTTGTGGAAGGACTCGGTGAGCACGCGTGATGCGCCAGTGGAGCGGTCGTAGATGGCCAGGCGAAAGAGGTCAGATTCATAGCCGGGCTGCTTTTGCAGTTGATAGGCAATGTATTTTCCGTCCGGCGAGTATTTCGGATGGCCGTCGAAAGCAGGATTCGAAGCGGTGATGTTATGTGGCGGCTGATTGCCGGAGAGCGGGACGGTCCACACGTCACTATTGGTGGACGAAGCGAGGTCGCGGTCGTGATTGGAGTCGAAGGCGAGTTCCGTGCTGTCCGGGGAGAAATCGTATCGCAAGGCTCCTCCCAGTTGGAAGGGAGGGGAATCGAAGTCACCGGGTGTCAGGTCGCGCACCGCACCGGTAGAAACGTCGGCCAGCAGGATGTGTGTGCGCGTGCCGTCTTTCCATTGCGTCCAGTGGCGATAGAGCAGCGCATCGGCCATATGGGCTTGGAGCGGACCCTTGCTCCAGCGCTCCTCGATCTTCTTGTTGCAAGCATCGTCGGCGCCGCATTCCGGAAACACGTCGCTCGAAAACGCGATCCATTTACCGTCCGGAGACCAGAGCGGGTCGGAAACCCCGGTGGAAATTTTGGTGAGTTGCCGCGCTTCGCCACCGCTGGTGGAGATGACGTAGAAATTGTCGTCGCCATCGCGCGAGCTGATGAAGGCGATCCACTTGCCGTCGGGTGAGAAGATGGGCGACGATTCACCCTTTTCGCCAAACGTAAACTGCTGCGCGTTCTTCCCATCGGCGTCCATCAGCCAGATGTGCTTTGTGCGCTTTGCCGTCGCCAGGTCGTCCGTGCGCAGCGTGAACACGATGGTTTTGCCATCGGGAGATACGTGCAAGTCCTCTATTCCGCGAATGCGGTAAAAATCCTCGATGGTGAAGGCGCGTTTGGCGGCACTGCTGGGGATGGCCAGCAGCAAAAAGCAGATTACGACTGAGAACAGTCTCTTGTGCATGAAGCCCCTCGTCTTGATCAGAGTAGTGTAACTGAAAGGGAAATGTTGCAACTTTCCCATAAGTGGACTTCGGGCGCGGAACAATCTCCGTTTGCTCGTGACTCGCGCCCGACCGGACGGTTCAGCCATGCGGGACCGTTCTTGGTTCCACTGACGATTAAAACCTCAGCCGGGAAACTCATCCCCCGATCTGTCGAGTACTCACGAAGACCTTCCATCACCTCGCGCTTTGCTTCCTTCGCCTGCTCCTGGGAAAGCATGGCGATCTTTTCCCGAAGCTTTTCAGACATCTCGAGTCGCAGAGTCCAATAGTCTTCCACTGAGACCGGCGCTTGTATGTTGAATTGAAACAAGCGCTCCGATGCAGCCTTCACGCCCGCCTCCATGAGAACTTCCGTTAACTTGCCAGGATGGGCGAAGCGGAATGCGTCGGGAGCATCCGGCGCAACCGGTGGCGAATCGACGTACTGTTCGATGACCCGCGACAGGGTGTAGTGGAAGGGATTTCTTTCGGCGAAATGCCAGACCGCCAAGGCCAGTTTCCGCCCGGGTTTGAGCACTCTCACCATCTCGCGGACCGCGTCCACAGGAGACCGAAAGAACATCACGCCGAAGCGGCTGATCACGGCATCGAAGGTATCGGTTGAAAACGGCAGTTGCTCTGCAAAGGCGACGTCAAACTGTGCGTTCTTTAACCCAAGACGGTCTGCCGCTCGACGAGCGGCCTCCACCATCCCGGGAATCGGATCGATCCCATAGACCCTGCCCTCAGGTCCGATCAAGGCAGCCAGGCTCAATGCCGGCTCTCCGGGACCCGTAGCAATATCCAGAACCGTCTGCTGACTTCCAATCTGCGCATCCTCAACCAGAGCATCCGTAATTGGCGTAAACATCTGCCGAATGATTCCGCTGTGCTTCTCCCAGAACGGAGCGGAAGCGCTCCATCGGTTTATAACTTCCTGGTCAGGTTGCATGAGCAGAAATAATATCGGTGCTTGGCTTCGCGTCATTTCGGGTCTTTAGTGTGGTCAACACACGGTCAACCATTGGTTACGTCGACTACGGCGTTCTGACCAAACCGTGCATGTGCGGTCCCTACTTAACCGGGACCGACCGGGCGCTCATTCTGTGACTCCAACATCCGAGGTTAGTTTCATCCGTTTGGAAAGCTGGTGATACCGCGGGTCATTGCGGAGTATCTTCCAACTCGGCATGACGTTGAGGTAGGACACCAATATCTCCCGTGCGTCGGCGGCGCGTTCGAGCCATTCAAAGGCGAGATCATATTTTCCCAACGCTGTCGCCGCCACGGCGATCGCGGCTGGCATCGGACTTCCATGATTCGCGTAATCCAGCAGTTGATTGAGGGCGGCCTCGGCTCGCGCTGCGTCGCCATTCTTGACGTGGGCCTCCGCCAGCCAGGCCAGCAGCAAAGGCATGCGGCTTCGATCGAGTCCCTCCTGCAACGCATCGACAGCTTCCTGCGTCCTTCCACAAGCGTGGCAAGCCGTGCCGAGCGCGTAATACAGCTCCCAGTGTGGTACCGTCTTCAACGCCTGACGCGCCAGCAGAATGCTGCTCTCATGTTTTCCCAGCCAGGTGTGGAGTATCGCCTGATTGCTGAGCAACGATACCGAGAGGGGATCATATCTTAGCCCCCGCAGGGTCTGCGTCAAGGCCTCCTCCAGCTGCCCTTGCGTCATCAGGTAATACACATAGGTCATGTAAGACTCACCCCGCTCCGGTCGCAAAGCCAGGGCCTTCTCGATCTCTTTTCTTGCGCCACTCCAGTCCCAATCGTAGAACTGCAGCACGGACGCAAGGGCAAGATGCGCCTCCGGCAGACCTGGATCGAGCGAAATGGCGTGCATCGCACTGGCGCGCGCCTCGGGCCATGCCTCATGCGGCGGCATCATGCCAAGACCGCCCAGCAGGGTGTAATAGTCGGCCAGCCCGGCGTGAGTATCGGCAAAGGATTCGTCGAGCTGGAGCGCTTCCTCGAAATAACGCTTGGCAAGCTCAAGCCCTTCGCTGTTCTTTTGATTCCAGTAAAATCGCCCTTTGAGATAGGCGTCGTAGGCATCTGCGTTCGGCGGTCTGTGAGAGGAAGAGCGATGCGGGACCTCCAGTTTGCGCGCCAGCTTCTCCCGAATAGCTGCCACGGTCGCGTCCGCCAGCTCATCCTGCAACTCGAACACGTTTCGCATCTCACGATCAAATTTCCCCGCCCATATCTGGAAGCCGGTCTTTGTATCGGAGAGCTGGATCGATACTCGCACCTTCGATCCCGCTCTGCGAACACTCCCTTCGAGGGCGGTCTCTACATGTAGGGCTTCGCCAATCTCCCGCAGGTCTTTGCCCTTGCCCTTGAAAGCAAAGGCGGAGGCACGCGAGGCAACGCACAGGCCAGACACTTGCCCCAACGTACTGATCAACTCATCGGTGAGCCCATCGCTAAAGTATTCGTTTTCGGCATCCGCGCTCATGTTCTCCAGTGGAAGGACGGCAATGGTAGTCGTTTTCGAGGAAGTCAGCGACTGCCGCGAGGACGAACTCACGAACTTAGGGTAGCCCGCTTGAGTTACTTCCTCCCCCGTAACCATCGTTTCCGTCTTGTCATCACCACACGTCAAATCGACCGCAGGCTCTGGAAGAGTACGGGGAATAGTAGGGAGGGGTGACAGGAGCTGGACAAGCTCAGCGGCTGAAGCGTAACGCTCCCGCGGATCAATGCGCAGTGATCCATCAATAGCACTGTGGACCTGTATCGGGAGGTCGGGACGAAGACGGTGCAGAGGCAAAAACTCCCCCCGACAAATGAGCGTCATCACCATGGCACGCGATGGATGATGAAACGGTGGATGGCCAGCGGCCATCTCGTACAACACGGCACCCAAGGCCCATATGTCGCTTCGATAATCGACCGGGCCCCCGGACAATTGCTCAGGCGACATATAGGCGAGAGTCCCCACCACCTGGTTTGTGCGGGTGAGCTGGGCCTGGTTCGTCAGCCGGGCCAGTCCAAAATCGAGTATCTTCACTTCGCCGTTTGCTGTGAGGAAGATATTAGCGGGCTTGATGTCGCGATGAACGACACCGGCCATGTGCGCCTCATGAAGGCCGGCGGCAATCTGCGCGCCGATGGAGAGGATTTGATCCGGCGGCAGGATGCCGGTTCGAATCCGGTCCCAAAGCGTCTGTCCGCGGTAGAGTGCCATGACCAGAACGAGCGTCCCGTCGGGCATCTCCTCAATCGCATGAACCGTCGAAAGGTTGCGGTGGTCCAGAGCAGCCACCGCCCGCGCTTCTCGCAGGAATCGTTCCCTCGCCTCAGGTTCATCCGCCTCCGCCCCATGCAGCAGCTTGATGGCGACGTGTCGACCCAGGCGGGTGTCTTCTGCCTCATAGACGGTTCCCATGCCACCGGCGCCGAGGAACCGCACAATCCGGTAATGGAGAAGGGTCTGCCCTAAGACAACTTTGGTGCCAGTATGCATTCCAAAACCACGGCGAGATACAGCGCTTAGCCAGACGCTGATCGACCTGCGACCTCAGAAACGGCACTCA
>JBEKQY010000004.1:0-56606 GCA_049519235.1 Candidatus Korobacteraceae bacterium
TATGCGACATTTACTCATTTGTCAACATGCAGGAGCACAATCATGGCAATAGGTCGGCATTATGCACATGACTTGCGGGGAGGTTTTGGATGGCCACTGTCCGCAGTGAGGCGTGGCTGGAATCGCCCCGCTTGCAGGACATGGCAGACCTCGCGCTGGATCAGTTGCCCTTCGGCGTCGGCGACGCCACCGCCGGCAGCGAGGACGAACTACAAGCCGTCGTGGTTGGGTCGTCCGGCGACTGCGACCTGCCGCTGAGCGTGCGCGAATCGCGTTTCTTCCGCAACATCGCCCGCCGCAGTGCCAGCGGTGAAGCGCCGCGCCGCACCTTGACCGAACTGGAAGCCTTCCTCAGCGACACACGCGAAGTGTGGGAGAACAGTTGGATTCGCTTTCCCGAGTCGCGCCTGAGCAAGCGCGCACTCCAGATTTTGCAAAGCGATTTGCAGGTAGCGAGAAATGGCTCCAGCAGCGAACGCTCCGATGCGCTGCGTTTTCGCTTCACCCGGAACGGCGAGCCGTGGCTCCGCATACCTATCAGCTACGCGCTGAAGCTGTCGCTCGCCGACCTGGTGGGCATGCAGCCTCACATGCCGCAGGCCATGCAGGCCGAAGCGTCCCGCCTGATGCGCCATTTTCTGAACGACAATACCTCGCCCGAGACAACGTCTTTTCACATCGTGGCGGGGGAGCGAACGCGCTCCCTGGGCGAGCAAACCGCGCGCGAGACGGCGCGCCGCTTCTTGTTTACCTCGCTGTTGATGTCCTGGGCCAATCTGCGGTTCGGTCTGCTGGAGAGCGGGCAGCGCGCCCTCGTGTACCATGCTCCCCTTCCGTCGGTGCATCAGGAAGAGCTATCGTCGTGCATCTCCGATTCGTTCTACCGCGAACTCTTCATGAGTCCCTGCCTTTCAGGCTGGAGCGACGGCGAAGAAAAGTGCCAGTACATGCACCTTTGCCATCAGGTGCTCAGCCGCAGCCAGTTGAACGCAGTGGCCAAACTGCGCGAGGCAGGCATCATCGCCAACGAATTGATCGTGCTGCCCAGCCTGTCGAACGTAAGTCTGTCCAATAACGGCATCCACATCAGCATCGGCAGCCGGCTGCTGGAAGGAAAACTTCGTGCAGGCTTCGACTTGTTGCCTGGGGATGAGAAACGGCTGGGCGATCTGGCCATCAAGATCTACGAACATTTCTTGTGTTTGTTCGTCGGCACCTACACGGCAGCTCCCTACCGGTTCGGATTTAATCAGTTCCATCCTGAACGGCTGCTGTCATTTCTGCCGCACGAGCTTGACTTCACGCACCTGCGCCTGCTGTGGCGGGAGTGGAAGGAAAAAGCGAAGCTTAGCGTCTGTGGGCATCCGGTTACGCCTTATGGGCCCGGTTGGCTGGATGGAATGATGGCCAGGCTGTTTCGACTTCAGGGCGATTGCGTTCCCGATGCCAGGCTGCTGACCTATCCCGTGGCATGGCTGGGGAGCGAGCACTCGTCAGCATTGGATGGCACCGCCGGAAATATCGGCCGGTTGTCATCGGAGCTCGATGAGTTGGGAATTGTGGACCAGCGGATGTCGTTTTATATGCCGCTGCGCTTGCGGGAGCGGCAGCGCGATGGCTATGCGGGCTTTGAGGCCCGCTATTACAGCTTGTTTCCCAGCTATGACGGCGATATGGCGGCCGCGGCCAATCTGCAACAGTTCTTTTTGGCCTTCGCCTACAAATTGGCGTTGCAGGGAGAAATAAGCCACCACCAGATTCCCGACGATCCCACGTCAGAGAGCGAGCGGCGGCAGCCGTTCTTTTTCTCAGCGGCGGGATTGCCTGCCTTCTACGTGCATCGAGATTCACGCAATGAACTGTTGCGCATGGTGCTTCTCAATTGCAAGAAGACGCGGCCGAGTCGCAGGCATCCGAAATATATTCGCATCGCCATCGCCGACTATCGCCGCGCGTTGCTCGCATTCGTGCAGCAAGCGGGCTCCGATCTCGCCGAGGCCATGAACCTGCAGCCGGTGCTGGCTGAACTGGCGGAACGTTGCCAGGACGAACAACAGCATGCCAGTCGGCGCCTGGAAAAGAGTATCGCCGGCGATTCGGCGAAGAATGCTATGAAGCTCGAGGCCCGCGAGTTCAATCGCGCGGCCGAAGACTTCTATCGCGACGGCCTGCGGCGCCAGCACCTGCGCGAGGCTGTCGCCCATTTGCGCGAAGACGTGGCATATCTGGAACGCTTCGCCTGTGATGAAACAAAAATACGGCTCCGCCACGGCGTGCGTATTCAGGACTTGGCACGATTTCTTCAGGACGCTGAGAAGCGGGTGTTGACGGACGATTTGTCGCTGCCCGAAATTACCGCGCTCTTAAACCTGATGCTGGTGCTGACGGAGTGGAACCGCGCCCGGGCCGCACAGGCCGCAGAAGGACTTGATGCAACACCAGTACATTGAGCGCAACACCGGCAACGTGGTGCGCGAGCAATTGCTCGCCGATTCGCTGATCAATGCGCTGTACTCGCCGGCGCTGGAACGAGCTCCACTTCTGTCTCGCATGGCGTCGAGCCGGTATGTGTCCCAGGTGCTCGGCTACCTGAACTACGACAACCTCGTCTCTTCCCGGGCGACCGGCATGCTGCGCTTTCTGAGGCAGTCGGGCATACCCCTGTCGGAGTTCGTCGGTAACCTGTCGGATTACGATACCGCCCGCAAAATCTTCGAACGCCAGATCCGCTACTGGAACTGCCGTCCTATGCCTCAGACGCCCCGTCCTGTGCTGTGTCCAGCCGATGCCCGGGCCTTGATCGGATCAATGGAGCAGACCTCGGGGCTGTATCTGAAGCAAAAATTTTTCTCCTTCCCGGAATTGCTGGGTGAGGCCTCGGCGTGGCACAGCTCGTTTCAGAACGGTGACTACGCTGTCTTCCGGCTGACTCCGGAGAAATATCACTACACCCACAGCCCGGTTTCGGGACGCGTGCTGGACATCTACTCCGTCGAGGGCCGCTACTACTCCTGCAACCCCAATGCGGCGGTGCAAGTGATCACGCCGTTCTCCAAGAATCGCCGGGTGATAACGATCCTGGACAGCGACTGCCCCAACGGGTCAAGGGTGGGTCGCGTGGCCATGATAGAAGTCGTGGCTCTGATGGTGGGACAAATCGAGCAACGCTACAGCGAGCACCGCTACGAGAACCCGCGACCGGTGGAAAAGGCGATGTTCCTAAAGGCAGGCGCCCCCAAGGCGCTGTTCCGGCCAGGAAGCAGCACCGTGGTCTTGCTGTTTCAGGCCGGTCGAATCAGCTTCGCCCCGGACCTTGCGGAGAACCAGCGCCGCAGCGGGGTGCAGAATCGCTTCGCGCTGACGCTGGGAGAGCCTGTCACCGAGACCGATGTTGCGGTGCGCTCGTTGCTGGCAACACCGGCAGAGGAGGAACCATGCTGAACATAATCTCCGTCGCGGCATTGGCGCTGGGATTATTCGCGCTGCTTGCATGGGGTGTGCGAACGCTTTCGTCCGAGCGCTGGCAAATGCTTGCCGCGATACCGGTCGCCAAGTCAGCCGATGGGTCGTGGCGCGGACTGAACCTCACGTTCTACGGTTTCTTCAGCGCCGCCGGCACCACTTTTGGTTTTAGCGTCATGCTGCTGTTGCTGGCCGCGCTCCGAATTCCCGCTGCCATCGGCATTGCATTAGCGCTGCTGATCGTGCTGGTGAGCGTTCCGGCGTCGCGGATTGTGGCTGCCCTCGTGGAGCGCAAACGCGACACCTTTACCGTGGCCGGAGCGGCCTTTGTGACGGCCCTGATTTTTCCGCTGGTATTAGTGGCGTTGCGGCCGCTGCTGGCTACCCTATTGCATCGCCAGATCGCCGTCCTTCCGATACTGGCGGCCGGAGCAATTGCTTACGTGCTGGGCGAGTCCGTCGGCAGGCTGGCCTGCCTCAGCTTTGGCTGCTGCTATGGCATGCCGTTGCGCGAGGCCAGGCCGGCGATCGCGCGTCTCTTCCAAACTCACCATCTGGTGGTTCAGGGAGCAACCAAGAAAGCTGCTTACGCCTCCGGACTGGCCGGCGAACCGCTGGTCCCGGTACAGGCGATTACTTCGGCCATATACGCAGTTTCGGGCGTGGCGGGGGTAGCGCTGTTTCTGTGGCAGCAGTGGCGTCTGGCAGCTCTGGTTCCGATGGTCGCAAGCTGGGGATGGCGCGCGTGCTCGGAATCCTTGCGAGCCGACCATCGCGGCAGTTCGCGAATCTCGGCCTATCAGGTCATGGCCATTTTCTCGGTGATGTATCTCAGCGTTTTTGTGGCGCTGTTACCCCTGCCAGTGGCCCTTGAAGCCGACCTCTCCTGGGCATTCGCGCAGGTGTTTTCGGCCCCGGTCATCCTGCTGCTCCAGATCTTCTGGCTGGCCTTGTTTCTGTATTACGGACGAAGCCGGGTAACCGGATCCACGCTGTTGTTCCACGTGATCCCGGAGCGCGTGTAAGACGCATGAGCGCCGAAGCCTACCATTTGCTCACCGAGGTAAAGGCCCAAAACAAAGAAGCCGACAAGCCGATCGAGACCGGCAAGGTGAGCCCCCATGCCATGAGCAGATTGCGTAGGGTTGCCCACTGCAAGCCGGAGCGATTAGCGGCCATGGTACCCGCAACTCCGGACGACAACACGTGCGTGGTACTCACCGGCAATCCGTAAAAGTCGGCGGCACCGATGGTCACCATGGCCGTGATTTCCGCCGCTGCTCCCTGACCGTAGGTAAGGTGATCTTTGCCGATCTTTTCGCCCACCGTGATGACGATTCGCTTCCAACCCACCATGGTTCCCATGCCCAGCGCCAGGGCAACCGCAACCTTCACCCAGGTGGGAATGAACTTGGTGGCATTGTCAATGTACTTCTTGTAGTTGGTGAGGACCGTCCAGTCCTGCGCGCTGAACTGGGGCTTGCCCGACTTCTTCATCAAACGCAGGGCCTCGCTCACCAGGTACATATCGTTGCGGAAGTTGCGGACCCGATCGTTCGGTATGTTCGCGAGCTCGTGGTAGAGCACCACCTCGTTGGAAATGTCGTTGATCAAGCCGCGCAGCCCCAGCATCGTGTTGGGCGTGAAGTCTTTTGTCCGGACATAGTCGGCAACTTCGTCGCGCGGATCGGCCACAACTGCATCGGGCGAGACGTAGGGATCGAGCGCGCGTGCAGCCTGCTGGGACACGGCTACAAAATCCACCGATTGTTGTGCGGTGAAGGCGTGATTCAGGGCATACGCGGTGGGAACGGTGCCGATCAGGATCAGCATGATCAGTCCCATACCCTTTTGGCCGTCGTTAGAACCGTGGGCAAAACTGACTCCCGTGCAAGTAAGGATGAGCAGCCCGCGAATCCAGAAAGGAGGCGGTTCCGTTCCTTTGGGAGCTTCGTACAAGCGCTTGTCCTTAATGAAAACCTTCGACAGGGTCAACAAACTCGCGGCCAGCGCGAAGCCGACGATGGGCGACAGCAGCAGCGATTTGCCCACGTTCAAGGCTTGTCCCCAGTCCACGCCACTGGTCGCGGTGTGCGCCTGCATCAACTGGTTGGCTATGCCGACACCGATGATGGAACCAATCAGGGTGTGCGAACTCGAGGACGGCAGGCCAAACCACCATGTGCCCAGGTTCCAGATAATGGCTGCGGTCAACAGCGCGAACACCATCGCAAAGCCCGCGCCTTTGCCCACCTGCAAGATAAGTTCCACCGGCAGCAAAGAGATGATGCCGAAGGCGACCGCACCGGTCGATAACACGACTCCGACGAAGTTCCAGAACCCCGACCACGCAACCGCAATATGCGGATCCATCGAATGGGTATAGATAACGGTTGCCACCGCGTTGGCGGTATCGTGAAAACCGTTGACAAACTCGAATCCCAGCGCGACCAGCAGCGCGACCCCGAGAAGGACATACGGAAAGAACGAGGCGCTGTGGACCGTGCGCAGATCGGAAACCAGATGGGCCGCGGCATAGACAACGCCGATGACCATCACCACTCCGAAGATGGCCATTCCCAGTTTTCCCGGTGACTTGGCGAGCTTGGCGTGAACTCCGTGGGTCTCTGGAACCGGCGATGATAAAGGAGCAGACGTGGTCGCCATGCTATATCCCCTTTTTCCCTCTGTTGCTGGACATGTGATTGCCTCGAAAAGATACTATGTGCGGGCCGCGTGCCAGATGAATGGCGCTTGAATTTGCCGTGAATACATCATGAATATCGTTGTTGTTCAGAATTATCTTAGAGGGACGCATGCGAAGGGAGTGTCGGACCGGTTGGACACAAACATTGAGCTCGGGGGGTTAGAAGCCGTAGTCAATCTTCCGGAGTTCGTCCTTATAAAGGTCTCGAGCGGCCAGGGCCTCCTCAGCCCGAATGGCAGCTACCCATTGTTCCGTGGCAGCCTTGTAGTTAGCGCGTAGCTCGTCCAGCTTTGCAGTGTCCATAGGTCTTGTGGATGCTAGTGCAACATTGACTAGCGGTCAACTGCGAACCGATTCTTTCATTAACATTTCACGATACATTCACAAAGAATGTCTTGCGGTGGGGAGTTTGGCACGCCTCTGGTGGTTGTCGGTGGTCTTTCCGCTAGACTCTTCGCGAGGCAGACGCCTTGAGTCCTCAATCAAGTAATATTTGAAGACCGAATGGAAATTTCTATACACTCTGGTGATCTCCGCCCCGCGCTGGCCACATGTAAGACGCTCTCGAACGCGGTCGGGACCATCAACCCGCGACCTCCAGGTTTGCACAACCACCTGATCCAACTGGTTAAGCAGGGACTTGCTCGCTTGCTGGCTGGCTATACGCGGTCCCAGCGTGAGTTCAACTTATCGGTTGTTCGGTCCCTTCACATCCTCGCCAGCTCGATTGAAAAACTTCGAACCAACGTGCAGGCAATGGACGGGAGATTACCTCAGTTGGAGCGGGAAAACACAGAGCTGACGTCCACCTTGCAGAAGTGCCTGGAGATTCTGGTCAAACTGGAATCGCTGGCCAACTCGCAGAAGAACGCCGGTCCTGAGACCGCGCTCTCCGGCATCGAAAGACAAGCGCCGAGCCCGCAGGCAGCCCCCTCGGTCGGGCCCTGTGACTGCGCTGAACTGCGCAGTGCAGCGGCCGCCATTGAGAAATGCAGAAACGCTTTGGCGACCAGCAACCCGCGCCCCTCCGCGTGGCACGACAGCCTGGTCCAATTTATTCAGAAGCCGCTGGCTCGCTTGCTGGCTTGGTATGCGCGGCCCCAGCGTGAGTTCAACCTATCGGCTGTTCGATGCCTCGACATCCTCGCCAGCTCCATGCAAAACCTCCAAATTAACTTGCAGGCAATCGACGGAAGACTACCCCAGTTGGAGCGGGACAACGCGGCGCTTACGTCTTCCTTGCAGGAGTGCCTGGAGCTCTTCGCCAAACTGGAATCGCTGGCCACCCCGCAGAAGAACATCGATCTTGAGACCGCTCTCGAAACCGCTCTGGCCAGCATGGAAGGGCCCGCGTCCAACTCGCAGCCATCCCCCTCGGTCAAGCTGTATGACTTCGATGAACCGCACAGCGCAGTGGCCGCCACTGAGAAGCCCAGCAACGCAACCACCGCTAGCCTGTGGCCTTGGCGTGATTTCAATGCCTCCATAGGTCAATCGCTCAAAGAAGTAGTCCGCGCCGTTGGGAAGCTTTCCACTGTCATAGTTACCCTTGACTGCCGCTTGGCACAGGCGGAGAAGAGGAGCGCCACCCTGGCGGAGGCAATACAAGAGCAGCTTTCGCTCTTGCACGGGTTGGTAAAAGCGATAGTTAGCTTACAGAAGACGGCAATCCTGGAAGTCCCTGCTAGCAGGATGGAAACCGACTGGGACAAACAGGCCCGTGAGGTTTCTCAGTTCTACATCGACACGGGTCTTGGGAACGACAGAACAACTTATCTTATTGGACTGTTCGGCACCGGCCGTTTGTATGTCAATGGACTGATGCTACAGAACAGTGGAGAAAGAGCGAAATATTTTAGGGATGGGATCCGCTTGCATCGAGGTCCGACATCTATGATCTATAGCGGCCACGCCACAAGGAGGTATGTCTCTCGCGGCCAGTTTTTGCCAGCGGTAATGAGCTGTATCTTGGAAGCGGTCAGATTGGGATTTGCCGATTTGATTTTTCTCTGTCGTCATCCCCTCGATTCGTTGCTGACAAATTGGATTTGGTGGCGGACATACATTCACGCCCACAAGGGGATTGGGGGTATCTCGGAGATTTATAAGAACACGGACAATCTATGCGCCGATTTAGAGCAGAATTTCTCTGAATTCAAGGCCTTTGCCGAAGGCGACCCGGATTTTTTCGCGGCCGAACCAGGCACGCGATTTCTGTCTTTCCAGGAATTTGTTGAGGAAACTGCGCTTCATCTCCAATCCGCCACGCTCACGCTGCGGCTGGAAGACTTCATGGTCGATCCGCTCAAGGAATTTTCTAAGATCGTTGAACTCATGTCGGTTGATTTTAATTCGATTCGTTTACCTATAGTCCCTCCCCATACCAAGCCTTATCGCTATTTGGCGATTAAAGACAAAGTCCCTCGATTTAGAAACTTTATCGATGGGCTGGATGCGGAGACAAAAGGACGGATTCAGAAGATCGGCTATAGTCTAGATTAAGTATAGTGTGAATTATCAGACTATCTGCATTTGTGTGCCATATTAAAGCAGTTTCACAGTTAGTGTAGTCCGGGACGCACGGGTGGAGCGGCGCTTTAGCGCCGCGTCTGGCCGCGGGCAAGAGAACCGCTTGGGCCGCTGCGGTCATTGGAAATGTCCGCAGCGGCCCAAGCCTTATAAGAGTGAATTGCCTGGACGCCAGCCTGAAGGCTGGCTCTACCCGGTCTACACTAACTCCGAAACTGGTATAGCCATGCCGGTCAAAAGTTCCTATGCACGCCGCGCAGCCCAGGCGCGAGTTACATAGGTCGTCTCAATCGCGGTCAGACCTTCTATGCGCTTCTCTACGTAATCCAGAAACTCGCGGAATAGCTCCTGGCCTAATTGCACTTGCAGGTCGTTCACTGAGTGCCACACGCCGATATACTGCTCGGGGGTCTGGTGCACGGAATGCCTGCCTTCCAGGTACAGCACCTCGGTGAATTGCGGCTTGGCGCTCAACAGGTCGGTCAGCCGCTCGGTGATGCCGGAGCGTCCCGACGATACCCGCCTGACGTCGGGCTTGAGTCGCGTGATCTGCGCTTCGATCTCGACGAGCAGCGGGTTGGCCTCGATGAAGCGCGGATTCCACAAGGCAACGAAGACGCCGCCCGGCCGCAGGATGCGGTGGAACTCGTCGCAGGCCTTGTCGAAATCGGCCCAGTGGAGTGAGGAGGCCATGCTGACCAGGTCGGCTGAGCTGTCCGGCAATCCAGTGGCTTCCGCCGAACCTTTGCGCCAGACAATCTCCGTACCGCGCGAGCTCTCGATTCCCTGCCCGCGCATGTCGTCATTGGGTTCCACGGCTACGACGGAATGCAGGCCGCGGGCGGCGAGGGTGCGCGTCCAAATGCCAGTGCCGGCGCCGATGTCGGCGGCATCGATGCTGGCCGCATCGCGTCCCACATAATGCAGGATCGCGGTCGCGACCTGCGGCGCATACCCAGCTCGAAACTTGGCGTAGTCGCCAGCTAGCCCGGTAAAGTCTCCGTGTTTCATCATGACTGACAGCTTGCGGACAATGGTTTAAACGCCAAGTGGCTCTGTTGACATCCTGCTTGAAGGGGCGCGCCTTTAGGCGCGCCGTAAATCCATCGAAACCCGCCGGCTTTAGCCGCCGAGAAGACTCGTTCTCTATGCCGCCTAAATTCGAGTTTCCTCTGTGGCTAAAGCCCGCCGTCGAGATGGTGTCGATCGGCGCGGCTGAAGCCGCGCCCCTTCAAACTGGATCTTCGAGCCGAAGCTCGCCCTCGCTCACCATCTTTTCGTACAGCGCCACGTCCTCCGGATTGTCGATTTCACCCCATTGGCCATCGGTGGCGAAAGTGCCGATGGGGAGTTGCTTTCCGGCCAGCAGTCGGCGCAGCAATCCGGTCACGTCGAGGCGATCGCGGATCGCTGGGTCGAGTGCACTGACTACCGCCTCGACGGTACTCCACGCCGGAGGCGTGAATTTCAGCAGGCCCATATATTGCCCCTCGATATCTTCGATTCGCGTCGTCCTGCCGCCGATCTCCAGCAATTGGCCCGCGGCATCGATGCGGAAAGTTTCCGCGTCGGCCAAAGGATCGGCGAAACGGCGGCTCCACAGGCGGCGCCAGGCCCGGTCGTAGCTGATGACCAACTGGCCTGGCGCATCGGCCAGACCGCGCACCAACTCACTGCGATAGAAGATGTCTCCGTAGCTGACGATGACCGGCCCCGAGCGCAGCCAGGGAGCGGCTGCGGCGAGCGACATCACCATATTGGTTTCGGCCCATCGTGGGTTGGCGAAATAGCTGAGGCCGGGAAAATCGATCATCTCGGCGCGATAGCCGCGGACAACCCCGATCTCATCCACGCCGCCTCGCTGTAGCGCCGCAATCTGGCGCTCGATCAAAGGCTTGCCGTCGAGCTCGACCAGGCATTTCGGGCGGTCGTCGCCGCAATGTCCCATGCGGCTACCGCGACCGGCGGCGAGAATAACTGCGCGCATCATTCGACTCCGAAGACTTGGCGGAACAGCAGCATGTCGGCAGGCGAGAACGGGGCGCACCGCTCAGGGTGCCACATAATCGCCGTTATCGGCTGGGTGGGATGGCGAATCGCTTTGACAACGCCGTCGGCGGCCACCGCCCAGACTTCGAGCGGCGGCTGCGAGTCAAAGGCGGCAAAGCAATGATAGCTGTTGACCTCTCTTGGCTCGCCGTCGATGCGGATGAGCTGGCATTTGGTCACATGGCCTTCGACGCGGCGTAACGGAATACCGAAGCGCTGCTGAATCATTTGCATGCCGCGACAAACGCCCAGCACCGGCAGCCCGCGCCGCTCCGCCAAATCGAGCAGGGCATTTTCCACTGCGTCGCGTTCCGGGGCATCGCCGCCTAAAACAGCCAGATCGTTACCGCCGGTCAACACCAACCCGACAATGCCAGCCCGCTCGCACAAGGCAACAGCAGCCTCGACGACGTTGGGGAGCAATACGGGGAGCAGCCCGCAGGCCGCCAGGAACTTGGTCCATGCTTGATCCAGGCAATCACGGCGCTCGCCATAGTCCGGATCGACCGATACCCGCTGGGTGATGGCGACCGCCTTCATGCGATGACCATGACCCTCTGGTTCGTGCAATCGAGGCACAGCTTGCGCGCTGTCTGCCATCGCTGGAACAGGGCTTCACCGGCGCCGATTACAGCGGGTATGCCGAGCTCGCCGGCGCGGATCGCCATGTGCGAATTGGCGCCGCCGAACTGGGTAACAAATCCGCTGATATCACGAGTGAAAATCCAGTCGAAGCCGGGGTCCGCGCTGGGCACAAAAAGAATCCGTCCGGCGAAGCTCTCCGGAGGGTCACCGACTAAGGCGACCGGTGCGGTGATCTGTTTCTGGGTAATGAAATTCGGCTGGCTGGGGGGAAGGTGAAATGCGAACACTTCCTCGGGCGACGCGATGATGGGCGGAAGCACGAGATTGCGCGTGAGCGCGTGACGCTCTCTGCCCCGGGCGACACTCTCCCGCAACGCCTGGCGCACCGAGCCGCTTTCGCTGTACAGCGTGCGGACGATGTCGTAGTCAAGAAATGCACAATCCTCCGCCGATAGACCATGGTCCTCGCCCAGCTTCTTGATCAGCGACAGGGCGTCGCTCAGGCTTCGCGTAAACACGAACTTCGCGTACTCGCGGCCCTCAATGCCGGCCTTGATGAACTCGATCAAACTCAAAACGTCGATGTCAAGCTCATGTTCCTTGAGCAGTTGCTCAACGCGGCGCAACTGCTCGATGGAGAGCGCGAAGCGCTGGGGCGCAGACGCTCTCGGCCGGACACTCGACCAGTCGAAGTAGAGATCGGGCGCTTCGTCGTAGCGCGGCGACAGGATGTCGTACGTCCCTGGCCGGAGGTGGCCGTAGCGCGCCAGGAAGTCTGCCTTCGGAAGCTGCGCGAAATCCTGCCCGATGCGCGACACCACGGTATCGACACTTGCCATGAATGTGGCAGCCTCTTCGGCATTGAAAACACCCACTTCGACGAAGGACTGGAGCAACTGGACCGCGATGAAGCCTGCCCGCGCCAGACCGGCGAACGGCAGCGTGCCGTAGCGCTTGCAGTCCTCGATCAGCCAGTAAATGCGGCTGATCTTGTCGATCTCCGCGTTGCAGATGGTGGGAAACCGCTGTGCCAGAAGATCGATCTTGGCGCGGTCGCGCCGCCACAGTGCGCTCTCGCCATGAATGATGCGATTGGTGAGGCGCCGTAAGGCGCCCGAAAGTTCGGCAAGGTCTTCTGGAGAAAAGCCGTGCTCGGCGAGCCTGCCCATCCGCTTCGGCAAATCGAGGGTGTAGCAGGAGAAGATGATCTCAAATTCGACCTTGTCATGGAGATGCGGCTCGGAGAGCAGGCGATCGATGTAGTAATTCACCAGACGCCCGGCGAGATCGTCGGGCACATCGCGTGGTACGAAGGAGTTGAAGCTGACCCGCACGTCGATGTAGGGCAGTCCGTGAAAGCTGACCAGCAGCGGAAAACTGCGAAGATTCTGGTAGCCGTAATTGTCCCGCTGATAGGCCCAGATCGCGTCGGTGATGAGTTCGCGATAGAGCGATAGCGAGAGCGGCCATGGCCGCAGCCCAATGATTTCGGCTGGGTTCCAGTCCGGCATAACGCCGAATATCGCTCGGCTGCCGTGCAGATAAGGGTGCGGACGGCTGAGCAGCTCAACCTTGCGCGCGACATCGGCGAGCGCGGTTTCGACCTTCGCGTCCGCTACCTGCCCCTGGCAGTCGACGGCGAGCGGGCGGACTTGCAGAAGGTAAAGCTGCCCGTCACCGCCGACGGCGAATTCCACGTCGATTGCGTCACACGCTAGAAGGGTTTCCAGCTCGCTGACCAGAGCGATGACCGGCGCCAGCGAAGGTGGGCAGGCATCCGGCCGCGATTTGAGGCAAACAAAAGTCTCGAGATTCTCGCCGACACCGGCAGTTACGCGATCGGTCCGGCCGGAGCGGTCGTCGTAATTGATAACGAAATAGGGACCGCCGCTGGGATTGCGCGAGAAGACCACCCCGGCCATCGCCACCCGGTCAAGCATGGGCTGTACGAAGATCTGGTCGGCGTCGCTTCCGCCATCGGCAAACGAATCAATCACCCGCTCGATGGCCTGGGCCACGGCTGCGCTGCCGGCGACCCCGAGGACAGAATCGTACCTCCCTGCCTGCGAGCTTGCGGCGCCGTCCTCGCCCCGTGCGCTGCTGCGCACAATGACCCGATCCGAACCCCAGGGCGCAGCGGTGATGGCACCGAGCACGCCAGCGGCATCCGAGCGCCAATCGCTAACTGAAAACCGGACCTGCGGCAGGACGCGTCCATTGCGCAACAGCGGCGCCAGCGCCTCCAGAGATTCCGCCTTGGTTTTGAAGGCGATGAGGCGCGCCGGCTGCGCGGCATCCGCGCCATCCCGCCGGGCGCATATCGCCAGGATGCGGTCCACCGCCGTGGCAACGTCCAGCGCCCCATAATTGTCGAGGACCAGGTCCGGCGCCTCGGGAGCCTCCGCCGGCACGTCAAGGCCAACCACGTCGCGCGCATGGCCGCGCTGGGCCCCCGCGTAGATGCCCTTGCTGTCCCGCCGCCGCAGCTCGTCTATCGGGACCCGAAGGTAGATCTCGCGATAACCGGGGATGTTCTCGCGGTTCCAACGCTGCACTTCGTGAAACAGCGAGATGGTCGCGCAGACGACATCGGCGCCCTGCTCAGCCAGCAACCGGCACAGCCGCGCATTGCGCATCGCCGAGCGCCGCCGGTCCTCTGCACTGTGGCCAAGGTCCTCGGCAATCACAGAACGGAGCGTGTCGCCATCCAGGAACGTAACCGGACGGCCCGCGGCACGCAGCCGGTTCCACAATTCTCGCCCCAAGGTTGTCTTGCCGGCGCCAGATAACCCGGTAATCCAGAAAACGTGCCCAGATGAAGCTTCATGTTTGGCCTCGAGCTGGCGTCCCGTCTTCTTTTTTATGTTCGTCAGCATTTGAACTTGTAACGTCCCTGTGACAACGACCTTACCCCGTTAGTAACATTCCCGTAACAAATTGGCAATATATATGAACCCACTGTGGCAGTAAATGGTATGCGCATCCGGCGACGTGTGGCGCCGTTCGTACTCGCCCTCACCGGAGCGGATGACGACAACTCCCAAAAATTCTGCTGCCCCATGCCGCCTTGGCTGACAGCTCTTTGCGGCTCTTCGCGCGAGATGGTTGCGGGTACAGAGCGAGATCCTTCATTCAAAAAGAGCCGACAGAAGTCTTTCGTATGGAGTTGGAGCCATGTGGAGTGGGACAGTGGTAGCGCTATCGGGAATCGAACCCGGGCTTGAAGGTTGAGAATCTGAAAACCTGAGAACATTCCATAGGACTGCCATTCTGCAAGTGGTTATGAACAAGTCAATTCGCTTTCGCTAAGAGATGCGGGGTCCGTTCTCGGCACAGTCAACTGGTGATGATCCCATTTCAGCGCGGGGCTCTCAGTTCTGAGATGGACGACGAACACAGTGTTGCAGCGGCCGGCGAGGTCGATGTTATCCGCCGTCCTTAGGCGGAACCTTGGGAGGCTCCGGTTTTCCCTACGTATGCGGCATATGGGTGCACGAGAAGAAATGCTCTACCGCAGCTTGGCGTACTCGGCTTTGGCTTGCTTGTAGATGGGGATGTCGGGATCGGCGTCCTTCCAGAGGGTGAGGAAATCCTGGTAGGCAGCTTTCGCTTTCGCCGGATCACCGGAAAGGGCATAAGCGCGGCCCAGCCCCAAATGCGCTAACGCGCCGATCGGCTCGTTAGCCACGGCGCCGGGATGATCGAGGACCTTCTGGAACTCGGCGGCTGCGGCCGTGCCCTGACGTTGTGCCAGATACGCCTCTGCCCGCAGATGAGCGGGGTAAAGAACAAAGTCCGCGCTGCCGGAAACCACCCCGAGTTCGTAAGGCGTGGCCGGAGCCAGCGCCTCAACCGCGCTGGCAGCGCTCCCTCTCCCCAGGGCAGCGGCGCCGCGGATTGCAGGCAGATAGTTAAACTGCACGATCGTATCTTCCGGGAAGCGCTTGGCGAGATCGTCGGCCAGTCTTGCGGCTTGCGCCGAATCGCCGATCAGCCCCAGCGCAATCGCGGATAGTGGCACAACGTCCTTGTCTTTGGAGAGTGCAATTGCTTCTTCCGCCTTCTGCTTTGCCAATGCCCGGTTGCCGGCCAAGGCCTCACGCAATGCTCCCGCCGCCACATAGCCGGCCGCTGTCTCCTTTTCGTCGGCACGTTGGGCGGAATCGGCTGCATGTTCGGTCAGCTCTCGGGCGTGGACAAAATGGCCGGCATAGGCAGCGGTGTCCGATTCAAGGTAGAGCATTGTGTCTTCCAGGCCCGGCTTCCCCATCATGCCTGCGGCCTCGCGGTCCATGCCGGCCGGATCATGCTGCAAAAAGGCAATAACGTAGAGGCTCTGGTGGATGGTTGGTGAGTCCAGATGGCGGGCTGGCGCGGCCTGCGCTGCCGCCTTGGCTTCGCTCAGACGATTCAAGGTCACGTAGCTGACAACCAGATTTCCGTATGTGAGCCCACTTCGTGGATTAAGCGTGAAGGATTCCTGAAAGGCTGCGAGAGCGGCCTCCTGGTCGCCAAGCTGTGCGTAGGTGGCGGCCAGGTCGTTCAACGGAACCTCACGGGGATAGATCTGCTTCCACAGCTCATAGGTTTTGCGGGCGGCCACCAGATCTCCGGTTACCTGAGTCTCATAGGCCGACGTGATGTACAGTCTCTCGCGTTCGTTCACGCGCTCGCGCAGCTCGTAGGCTTTGCGGAGGCTGTCCTTCGCACGTGCAGTTTGGCCCATGTTGAAGTAGCTGGTTCCCAGCCGGGCATAAGCCATGGCGAAGTTCCGATCCAAGCCGACGGCTCGCTCCAACAGCAAGGCCGCGGAAGGGAAATTGTTTCCCACCACTTGTGCGTGGTAGCCCAAGTTATAAGCCTTCAGCGCCTCAAGTGAAGCTGTGGTCACTTCCTCCGCAGGTGCGTCATACTTCTGCACCGAGGCCAGCGATTCGCCCAACTTTGTGCGCAGCTTCTTGGCCCCTTCGCCCAGTGCTTTCACCACTTGCTCTTTGCCGTTGGCTGTCACCTGGTCGTCGGCCAGCAGCTCACCGTTGCCGCAGTTCACTGCTTTCAAACCCAACACGTACTGGGTTCCGAGGCTAGCAATGGAGCCTTCGATGATGGCCGCGCTCGCGGTACGCTGGCAGACCTCACGCGCCAGCTTCCCCGTGAGTCGTGCGTCTTTTGGCTGCGCCATCAGGGAGAGCGTCTGCGCGATCCGCTCGTCCGAAAGCAGGTTCAAAAAGGGTGACTGCTCCAGTTGTGCCGAAAGCCCCTGGCGTAGCGCTGAGTCGAAGACCGCTTCGCCGGTCTTGTTGTCGAACTCTGCGACTACGACGGTGTCCTTCTCCGTGAGCGTGCGAACCTTGTGCGCCCGCCAATACAGTCCGCCGCCAATGACGGCGGCCAGCACAAACAGCGCACCAATCCAGAGCGCACCAAGTCGCCAGACGCGCGAGCGCGGTTCGACAATGCCTTTGACCTCGGGTCCCGGCGCTGCCTCTGCTCGCTCCGGCGTAAGGGCCGGAAAAGCTGGCGCCAGCGCTCCGGCCACCGACGCGGGCGCTCCACCTGCACTGGCACTCAAAGCTGGCGCGTGGCTCCGTTCGCCCGACTCGAACTCGACTACCCGCGGCCGCGGCACGGCAACGGTGGTCGAGACTACCGGCGCAACAAAACGGTATCCACGGCGAGGCAGCGTCTCGATGTAGAGCGGGTGGTCGGAATTGTCGCCGAGCACACCCCGAATCTGGTTGATGCAGCGGTTGACCCCGTGCTCAAAGTCAACGAAAGTTTCCTCATACCAAAGTTGCTTTTGGATTTCGTCCCGCGACACCAGTTGGCCGGCCTGGCTGGCCAGCAGCGCTAGCAGCTTGCAGGACTGCGGCGGCAACTTGATGACGGTGCCGGATTTGCGCAGCTCTTCGGTGTCGAGATTTAGCTCGAAGACACCGAAGCGAAGTAATTTCTGCGTGGCGCTCACAACTGCTGCCTTCCCATCGGCGCACTGGAATGGGTTCCGACTGGACACCAAGACTTGCTTATCGCGGCTGCCGCCAGACTTTCGTCCATGTGCAGCAGTTCTCTTCCGTGTTGAGCGCGCTCCAGCGTTGTGTCCGCCCGTCAGGGGGTTGGATATCACAAGGATATAAGCACGCCCCAAGCCACGTCGGCGACCCTTCCAGGCACCCTATGGGCGCATATTATAGCCCGTCTGGCAAGCCGGCTGAGTACCTCACAATCTAAGTCCCATTGCAGCAACACGTTATCCGCGTACATAAAACTCACCCTCAAAGTACCCGTTGCGCATTGCTTACCAGAGCGAGCTGCCCTACTGTGCGCCCACGAAGCGGGAAATTGAGCACAGCTTGATGGCCTGCTTTTCGGGGGAACGTTTCCGGAGGTGGGCAAACATCCCGCCTCCGGGGACGCAACAAGAAACTGAAGGAGAAGCTCAATGAAAGTTGCTCGTTCCATCTTCTATTGCCTGTTCGTTTCACTGCTGTGGCTACGCGCGGCCACCTGGCTTGACCGCCTCACCCACGATGCCAAGGTTGCCCTGCTGTTGTGCGGAACGCTGGCCTGGTTTGCATTCCTCGCGCTGCGGCAAGCGATGAAGCTGTTGTCGCGCCACAGCCGCAGGGCCAACGTACTGCGCCGGCTGCGCGGGTTCAGCGAGCAAGCGGCCGCGCTGCGGCGGCTGCGCGCAGCCTGCGAACGCGGCTGAGGCGCCGGCGGGCTGCGGTGCAGGACCATGTCACCCAGGTCTTACACACGCGGAGCGTGAGCACGTGGAGCTGGCCCAGCGAAACGATGAGCGAATCACGCCACGGATGCGTTCTGGCCGTGCGCTACAGGTCGCGACGAAGGGGAGTGCCTGGGTTAGGAGTAGTGATTTGGACAAGTGCCAAATGCTAAGTGCCAACGGCTAATTGCTGTAGTGAAGAGCAGTTAAAGCGGTGAAGTTGCTCCTCACTCTTCAAAACTACATCGCCGCCACAACCTATGACCGAAAGGGGGTCAATATGAAACAAGTAGCTCTGCTCGCTACCATCGTCCTGGCTCTGGCGATGTCTGCCAGCGCCCAAGACAAGATAACCTTTTCCAACCTCAAGTGCTATCCCATACCAAACGACAAGTCGAGCTATAAGGTTGTCGATAGCAAATGCGATATCAAACAGCTCGACGACGGCTACAGCATCAACTACACGTACACAATTACAGCAAACGAAGCAGGCACATTCATCAGCACAGGCTGGAGATCCGCGGCGAGCTTTTCGGTACAAGGCGACCCAGATGTGCTGCCTGACTTCGCCGTCAGGATTTACGGCAGTACGAGCCTAAAAATGTCGGACCTTGCAATCTCCGACGGCACGGAATACGTACTTGGGATGCAATGCGGAGTGCTCTTGGCTCCAGATAAGGTGGGCGGCACGCTCGAAACCCTCTCCGCGACCTACAAAATAACCTTGGTGCCGGTTCGGCCACAACAATAGAACAGACGGCCGACAAGGTACGGGTAAAACGAGCAGCTAACGCGGTGAAGTTGCTCCTCACTACTCAAGACTAATCGCCGCCACAACCTATGACCACAAGGAGGTCACTATGAAAAGCAAAGTGATGCTATCTCTGTTTGCCGCAACCATCCTATTGTCCATCTGCACGCCGGCCGCATTCGGACAGGAATGCTTTAGGGATTGGCAGGGTCTTCCTCCCGGTGCAGGGGTTACGTTTTCCCAGATTACCTATTACTTCGACGGCACCGATGGTCAACCGTCAGGCACCGGGCAGATCGATGTCAATATTTCCCAACTGGTAGCTTACACCGGAATGAACAGCGGTTATCTTAACGTGGTGGACGATGCTGGATGGGTTGTAGCGAACCTACCGGTGCTGCCAGGCTTTCCGCTGAACGACATGTCCACCACCTTCACCTTGGACGTTAGTCGCGGAACTCTAGTCACCGACCTGCCGGCATACGTCTGCTACGGTCCGGACGCTCTTTCCCAAGCTCCGAGGTACAACAATCCCCTCTCCTACAGCGACTTCGCGGTAAATGCGATCGGGTTCGCTGCCGACCTGACTTCCGAACCATCGCCTCCTTCCGTAGGTTTCACCTTTCCCGGAGGGCCGACCTACTTCTCATGTCAGGCCAACCATCAGAACGTGCAGGCGGCGAATAACCAGTGTGCTCCAGCGGCGGTCGCCAACAACTTTCAATGGTTGAAAGATACTTACGGCATCGCCATTCCGGATATGAACATCCCCGGCCTGCGCGATGCCCAGAATCTCAACTCCATAGTGGGTCACCTGGACATGGACATGTGGTCCTGCGATCAGCCGGCGGGCCGCTGGGCGAACCTGGTGAACGGTGCGCAGAGTGGCCGCCTACAGGGACACGGAATAGCTCCGTATTTCCAACTGGCAGGCGCCCTGCAGTACCTCAACGACAACAACATTCAACTAAATCTCAAACATCAGGGGCTGTCATCCGGGTGTCTTGGGTTCGGCTTCAGTGGTGCGATCAATTATGGGCTGGGAAATCAGACTTCTATAGGTCAAGGCACAATCGTCCAACCCAGCTTCATCTACAACGAGATCGCTGCCGGCAGGGCTGTCGAGTGGGGCTGGCAGTCTTCATCCTCAGGTCACGCCGAGGATGTGATTTGCGCTGGAATGATTCTTGGCGTGCCGTTTGTTGCCCGCGTCTCCGATCACCTGCAAACCGATCATGATCCTGGCGACAATCAAGGCACCGGCTTCGTTGACTTCAGCTTGCTGTCCCAACCGACTGGTCAGCAGCCGATTCTGGTGGGTGGCATCGGCAGCGGTGCAACCGTAGTCTCGGTTATCACTCAAGGGCCGTGAGGGGCAGCGTCATCCGTGATGCTCTCTATGGTGAGGAGCAGCTAACGCGGTGAAGTTGCTCCTCACCATTCAAGACTAATCGCCGCCACAACCTATGACCAAAAGGAGGTCACTATGACAACGAACATTACACGATACTCAAGGCCGGTCGTAAGCCTTGTTCTCCTACTGGCATGTTCCCTTGCTCTGCAAGCGGCGGCACCTGCGGGCTGGATCTTAAATCAGACGAAACCGGGAACATATGAAGCCGGCACTGATCCGCAAGCCGCGTACAACGGTCATCCCAGCGCTTACCTGAAGTGCACGAAGCCCGCTGCTGGCGAAATCGCTAATCTCATGCAGCGCGTTCGCGCCGACAAGTATGCAGGCAAGCGCGTGCGCCTCAGCGCCTTTGTAAAGTCGGCGACTCTCGAGATCGCGCCTGGATTATGTTAGTGCCTTACCGGAGGCGCGTTTTCAGCAGAAGGGTGGAGGGCGTCAGCATTCTGGCGGTTGAGGCATCCTCCCTTTTCAATACGTTCGCGGGTCGGAGGGATACTTGCCGTTCTGGGGGCAAATACCGGACACACAACCAGAATTACGAGCGGCAACAACGAATGACAAGATTCTGTACGCGGTCGACCCGGCGAGGCGACTGGGGATACAATACCGCCTACTCGAGGGAATTCCGCATGCCCCGGCCTCTCTTGTGAGCCTCCGGTTGCAGGCAGTTGGTGATTGTTCTTTTGTATGCCAAAAAGGATGGCAGGAATCGCGCCGCTAGCTTTCGTAGCTCTTCTAATCGCGCTGTGGCAATTGGGCGCGAGTCGCCAGATTACGCCGATCGTGCCCGGCCCGTGGGCGGTGGTGAAAGGAATTATCGAGCTGATGCGCAAAGGGTTGCTGCTCAAATACGCAGTGGCATCGCTGTTTCGCGTTACCTGGGGTTTTCTTTTGGCAGCAGCTTTAGCCATTCCCTTCGGCCTGTTTCTCGGCTGGCGTCGCCGTTTCGCAATGGCGTTCAACCCCATACTCCAAGTCTTACGTCCCATCTCACCTTTGGCCTGGATTCCGATCGCTATTCTGTGGTTCGGCGTGGGCGATCTCTCGGCGATTTTCTTGATCTTTGTTGCTTCATTTCTCCCGCTCGCGATGAGCGCAATGAATGCGGTGCGCAGCATAGACACCGTGCACCTTAATGCTGGCCGTAATTTCGGGCTTTCCGAGGCACAGGTTGTATATCGAGTCCTGTATCCAGCCGTCATGCCGCAACTGATTGTTGGCTTGCGCATTACGATGGGCATCGCATGGCTGGTGGTAGTGGCCGCGGAAATGATCGCCGTGAATTCTGGGCTCGGTTTCTTGATCGTCGATGCTCGCAACGCAGGTAACCGGTATGATCTGGTCATCGCTGCGATGGTCCTTATCGGAGTGATTGGGCTACTGCTTGATACTGCCATGCGAAGACTGGAAACCCTTCCGTCTGTTCGCTGGGGCTACAGGAGCAACTGATGCGGGAAATTGAATGGGCGCCAAGTGCGACGGGTACAAGTGTGACGGCTGCCAGGACGAAGTTGGAGATCGAAGCCGTGAGCATGGCGTTTCATGACAGTGGCAGGACGCTTCACGTGCTCGAAAATATTAGCCTGCGGATTCGTGAGGGGGAATTCGTCTGTCTTCTGGGACCCTCTGGATGCGGCAAAACAACCCTGCTGAACATTGTATGCGGATTCAGCGAACCAACCAAGGGTGGTGTTCGCATTGACGGCGAACCTGTCCATGGGCCCGATCCAAGGCGAATCTTTGTCTTCCAGGAATGTGGGGTTTTCCCCTGGCTCGACGTGGAGGCCAACATTGGATTCGGTTTATTCAATCTGAGCAAGAAGGAAAAACGACAGCGCATCGAACACTACGTTGGGTTAGTGGGACTGCGGGGTTTCGAGCGTGCCTACCCCATGGAGCTCTCAGGTGGCATGAAGCAGAGGCTGGAGGTGGCGCGGGCGCTGGCGGTAAACCCGGACATGCTCTTTCTAGACGAACCGTTCGGGGCGCTCGATTCTATAACTCGGCTCATCATGCGTGGCGAGTTGTTGCGTATCTGGCAGGCCGAGCGCAAAACCATACTCTTTGTCACACACGATATTGAGGAGTCAGTTCAGCTCGCTGATCGGGTTGTGGTGCTGTCAGCCAGGCCTGCCCAGATTCGCCGCATCGTAGAAATTGATATCCCGCACCCACGCGATATCACCTCAAGTCGCTATCTGCAACTGCGCGACGATCTTTTGCGGGAGATTGGACTGGCCCACAAGGTTTAGGAGCTCGATGAAACGCTGGGAGCCCTATTTCTGGCCTCTTGGGGCGGCAGCCTTTGTTTTGGCGCTGTGGCAAGGAGGTGTGATGTGGAGCCACACCCTCATTTTTCCATCTCCCCTAAATGTGTTGCACGGCATCGAGGAGTTGGCGCAAAAGGGTCTGCTATGGAGATCTGCCGGAGACTCCTTGTTCCGGGTGGGCACTGGATTCGTGATAGCGCTCGTGGTCGCGATTCCCCTCGGTGTGGTGCTGGGTTTCTATCGGACCGTGGCCGGCACAGTAAATCCTGTGATCCAGATGTTGCGCCCCATAAGTCCACTTGCCTGGATTCCGCTTGCTATAGTTTGGTTTGGTATAGGCAATATTGCCGCTATTTTCCTCATATTCTTGACCGCCTTCTTTCCGATGGTCGTGTCGACCATGAATGCAGTCCGTAATGTTCCCGGCATAGTTCTGCAGGCCGGGCGCAACTTTGGTCTGTCGCCATGGGCATTACTTGGACGGGTTGTTTTTCCCGCCGCCCTGCCGCGCATTCTGATTGGGCTTCGGATCTCACTGGGTGTTGCCTGGCTCGTAGTCGTCGCGGCCGAAATGATCGCAATCGATTCCGGCCTTGGCTATCTCGTAATCGATTCACGCAATGCAGGAAAGCGCTACGATCTGGTGGTCGCAGCCATGTTGCTGATCGGTCTGATTGGATTAGGTCTTGATACCGGAATCCGTTGCTCGAACAAACTCAAGTCCGTAAGCTGGGGGGCCTTGCCTTGAGTGTTGCGCAGCGAGTCCTGCTCGGCGTTTTCCTCTGGGTTGCCGTAGTGTCAGGGTTACACCTCTGGTTGAATGTCAATTGGTCCGTGCTCCTGAATGACCGGCTGCCAGAAAATGAGCGCAAGCTGTATGTGGCATATATCCCGGTTACCTGCCATTTGACGTGTCCGGTAACTGACTTTATTTCCCAGCGGTCGAAGTCTGGAAACCTGTACATTCCGAGGATGTTCCAGGGCTTCCCGGAGATCAAGGAGGCGTTGGTATCAAATAAGGTTCAAGCCGCCTTTTTGATAGCGCCCATGGCCATTGCCTTGCGGTCACAAGGGGTACCGATCAAAGTGGTTTACCTGGGCCATCGTTACGGAAGCGCAGTGGTGGTGCGCAAGGACGGTCCAATAAGAACTCCTGCCGACCTACGTGGACGCATCATTGCCATTCCCAGCCGTTTCTCCGATGAAAGGCTTATCGTCATCCGCGTGCTGCGGAAATATGGCATAAGAACAAGCGAAGTTAAGATGGTGGAAATTGCTCCTCCTGATGCCGCCGGGGCCTTGGCGGTGGGCGCTATCGACGCCTTTTCCATGGGCGAGCCCTATCCGTCGCAAGCGGAAATGGGCGGTTACGGGAGAGTGCTCTTCCAGGCACGCGATTATTGGCCGGATTACATCTCTTGCGTTCTGGTAGTACGCCAGGATGTGATTGACCAGCGACCGGAGGCGGTACAAGTACTGGTGGACGGGATCGCCCGCTCCGGGCTCTGGCTTGACCAGGGCCGGCCGCACCGGGAGGATGCGGCGGATTTCGTGGGCCGCCTTTACTTCCACCAGGATCCAAAGCTATTGCGGTGGGCGCTAACCAATCCTCTGAATCGAGTTATGTATACGCCGCTGACGCCGTTCAAGCCTGACTTCGATCTGGTTCGCGATTTAATGCTCGAAACTGGCGTCCTCGACCGGTCTATCGAGTTCGCAGACTATGTGGATACCAGGTTTGCAGAAGGCGCAAAGATCCAGACCGCATGGTATTACGAACCTGGAGACCTAGAAGCGCACTGAGTGAAGCTGCGCCGCCAGTAATCTGGCGAGCTAATGAGATCTCATCTTGGCTTCATAACTGCGGCACGCGCCCTGCCGTAATCTTGCTTGCTGTAGAGACGCCTATGAGACTGGCCTGGCGAAATCTAAAATATGATCGCCTTCGCTTCGCGGCGACAATTCTTGGCATTGCCTTCGCCACATTCCTGATGGTTTTTCAGGGCGACCTGTTCATGGGGTTTCTCCATTCCGCCTCCAATGTCATCGACGCGGCGGATGCCGATCTATGGATTGTCCCGCGGAGAGTGAGTTGTTTCCAATATGGCGCGCCCATGCCAAAGCGATTTCGGGATCTTGCCTTTGGGGTGCCGGGAGTGCAATCCGTGGCGCGGGTGCTTTCCGGCTGGGTGCCGTATCAGACGCCCTCAGGTTCGCAACGGATCGTTTTCGTGATCGGCGGAGATAGCGATATGGGTGCAAGAGTCCCCTTGCCTTACCTGCAAGGCAATTCCGGTCCGCTGTTGCGGGAAAACCTCGTGATCGACAAGAGCAATTTGCAGATCCTGGAGATCACCTCGTTGCCGGTGCAGGTGGAGGTGAATGGCTCCCGGGCGTCTGTGGTGCGAGTAACCGACGGTTTTGGTTCTTTTGTCGGAGCGCCTTTTGTTTTCACCAGCTATTTCGATGCCGAGCGGTATCTGGAGATCGCTCCCGAGTACACTATGTTCCTCCTGGTGTCGGTCTCCCCGGGAGCAGATATTCATCGGGTACAACAAGAGCTACAGGAAAGGCTTCCGGAAGCGGATGTGCTCACCAAGCGGCAGTTCTCCAACCACGCGCGATTCTTCTGGGCGATCGAGACCGGCGCCGGTGGCGCGCTGCTGATCGCTGCGCTTCTGGGCTTTCTGGTGGGACTTGTTGTGGTGTCACAAAATATCTATGCCACCACAATCGAAGGTTTGGATGAATTTGCGACCCTGAAAGCAATGGGTGCTTCGCGACGATATATCCAGGGCGTGGTACTCAATCAGGCCATAATCAGTGGATTGATAGGATCGTTTCTGGGATTAGCTATGACCTTTCCCATTGTAAAGGTATCGCGGAGTATAGTTTCATGGGTTGAGACCCCATGGTGGATTCCAGTCGTCATGATTGCCGTTAGTCTGGCGATGTGCGCGCTGGCGTCCTTGATATCGATAAGAAAGGCTGTTTCGGTAGAACCGGCCAGGGTGTTCCGTGAGTAATCCACATCTCGCCGTCAAAGACATTTCTGTGAGTTATGGCTCAGGCCGCGCGAGATTGCGAGCCCTAAATGCAGTATCGCTTAGCCTTACGCCCGGCTGCCTGACTCTGGTCACGGGACCGTCTGGTAGCGGGAAGACGACGCTGCTGTCCGTGCTGGGCTGCCTGTTGTCGCCGGAGAGCGGGGATGTCTGGGTCATGGAGCGGCTGACCACCAACCTCAACGAAGCAGAGAAGACGGCCCTGCGGAGGCAATCAATTGGCTTCATCTTCCAGGCATTCCGACTATTCAGGTCGCTCTCGGCACTGGAGAATGTGAGCCTGGCTCTGGAAGTCGCGGGCCGCCGTGGTGCTCCGTCCGAAGCGCTCGCAGCTAGCATGCTCGACGAGATTGGACTGTCTGACAAGGCCCACCTGAAGCCAGTGGAATTGAGCGGGGGCGAAAAGCAGCGGGTAGCAATTGCTCGTGCCCTGGTGGGTGGTCCCTCAATCCTGCTTGCCGATGAGCCTACGGCTGCACTTGACAGTGCATCAGGCTCGCAGGTCATGGAAATACTGAAGCGGATAGCGAAAAAAGAAAACCGTACCGTCGTGGTCGTAAGTCATGATATGAGATGGCTACCACTGAGCGACAGAAGCATATCCTTACAGGATGGCCGGGTGACCGGCAATAGCGAGTTACAGTGAGCACTTCCTTCCACAAGGCTTGGACGTTAAAGCATGGCGGCTTGGCTGGGCTGGTCATTGGTTTGCTTTTGGCTGCGGCCATTGTCATCGGTGTAGGGCGCTCAACCCCGCATAACGCGAGCGTGGCAGCCGCCGACGGGGGCCGGCCGACCGACACCTCATCGCAGACCCAAGTAGTGCTGGCCGCACCCGGACGAGTGGAAGGACTCACCGAAGTCGTTGAGATCGGCGCCGGAGTCGGCGGTGTTCTCGCGGAGGTCGATGTCCAAGAGGGGCAACACGTCAAGGCTGGCGCGATTCTCGCGCGCATTGATCGAGCTGACCTTGAGGCCGATCTCGAAGCCGCCAATGACGCACTGGAATCCGCGCGGCAGTCTCGCGCCCTGCTCAAGTTGGGAAGTCCACTAACGGAACGCGGCGAAGCGACCGCTAAACTGAGTTCCGCACAAGCTTCAGCACAGGCGGCTGCGCAACAATTTACCCGCGCTCAAACGCTCTTTGCCAAGGGCCTTATCTCATCCTCCGATATTGTGAAGCAATACAAGACGGGGCTGGCTCAGGCGCAAGCCGATCTGGAAGCCGCGCAAAAGCATTATCGCCGGGTAGCGGACGGGCCGCAGCCTGAGGAGCTGGCGCGGGCTGACGCTGAGGTGCGCAAAGCGGAAGCAGTTGCGCAAGCAGCCAAGGCACAAGTGGAGCAATGCGTTGTAAAAGCCAGGACCTCCGGCACTGTCCTACGGGTCTATATGAGGCCGGGCGAGGTTTACAGTCCCCAGTTTCCGCGGCCAATTGTCAGCATGGCGGACACGTCTCGTCTCCGGGTCAGGGTAGAAGTGGATGAGCGCGACATCGGACGCATCTTTGAGGGCCAGCGTGCGGTGGTTTTGGTTGACGCTTATCCGGGGCAACGATTTACGGGCACGGTCTCGCACATTGAGCCTTTGATGGGACGCAAGAAGGTGCGTACCGGCGATCCTGCGGAAAAGAGTGACCGTGACGTGCTGGAAGCAGTTGTAGACTTGGATCCCAGCAAGTCCCTTCTGATAGTTGGACTGCGAGTCAACGTCCAGTTTCTGACTAAGGAGGCAAGCTAAGCCCGTTTGCCAAGATCACACTTAAGTGCCAGCAGTAGCTTGATGGGAAGTTCCCTAGAAATCTGCTGCAAGACATTGCATCTCGAATATTTAGCAGGTTTGCAACATGTTGAAATCGCTACACCGACCTTTGGAAACAAAAGTGCCGAAGCTCACCAGATTCTTAACCTAAGTTCATACGCCCACGGGCCGACGCTATTGTAATTTGCTGTAAAGGGCTCCTATCCCGGGCTGGGCCGAATCCAGGGAATCCAAAGGTCTTAAGTTCTGAAAAACAGAGGAGGGCAAGCCATGCTCTGCCGCGTCGCAACATGGAGACTGCTTTTCATTTTGGCGGTTATGGTGCTGCTTACAGCCATTACCGCAAACGCACAGACCTGTACCGCGCCAGCGTGTGTTGCGGGAGGTTCCGACTACTTCCAGACGACCGCCGCGTCCGTTACCCTCCCCAGCGGCGAGGGCTTCGGCACGACGCCGATTCCCCTCACCTCACTGCCCAACGATAATGAACCTGGGGCACACCTGGTGGACACGATTATTCAGCGCCAGGAGGATACCGGAGTCGAGCCGACGGGCGGCACTGCTGTCCCAAGCCTGGCTTTGGATCTTTCTTTGATAGCGACGGGGGTCCTCAACACCAACAATGGCCATCGATACAACATATATGTCACCCTCGATCCGACGGCCCTGCCCGTTAACGCGGGGATGATTACGATCAACGGGAACGCCAGCGGTGGCACTTACACTACCTGCACCAACGTATATCTTCAGGTGAGTTTCATGCAGACCGACGGAAGCGACGACCCTATTGCGCCATTCACGCCGGGAGCGGCATGCACGCTGGGTAATACCTCACCATGCACGAACACAACGACGCCGTATTCGTGGAGTTCGACGTCCCCGACTGGAGCGTATCTGTTGAGCGCTGTTTACCCGGCTTTCAACGCCAACCAGCACACCGGCGCACCCGTGAACTATGTGCCGGATTTCTATCTCACACAGACCACGACGCAGTCGTGCACCGTTAACGCCTTCACGTTTAGTCAAACGACGCAACTAGCGCAGGCGTCGTCAACCGCGCCGGAGTCGAAACCAGCGCAAAACAACGGGAGATCGGAAGGGAAAGCGCGGAAATAAGTTAACCCATAATCCGCCTCACACATGGTATGCCTCGCGGACTAATGCTTTGTAAGGTTCTTTCGTTAGAAGGCGGCGTCCCGAGGTTCTGGTTCCAGGGATCAAAGGGTCAATCGGTTGGTGAATTTCGAAACGACCTAGAGGAGGAGCGAGCCATGCTCTGCCGTATTGCAAGATTGCTTGTTAGTTTGGCGGTTGTGGTGTTGTTGATCGCCCTTACCGCGGGCGCGCAGGACTATGTTGCCCCGGGTAGTGACTATCTGCTGACGGGTCCTGGTACCAGTTTTGACATGAGCGCAAGAGGATTCTCGACCAACGTGGTGTTCAAATCAAATCCCAGTTCAGTCGTTTGTACGAACTTGAACACCTGCACCAGTGACACGATTATCCAGCGCCAGCAGGACGCAGACCTCACGAATCCGGCTCCCATCCCCATTCAGATTATATATCTTTCTCTGTGTTCCCAAGATCCAGCGGGTGGGCCGTGTTACGGGGTGCCCAACAACAATGGCCACCACTACGTCATATACGCTACCCTCGATCCCAGGGCACTCCCCAATAACACGGGGACGATGACGATTACGGGGGATACCAGCGGCGGTACTTTCAGCTCGAGCTTCACAGTGAATTTGCTGGCAACATTTGTAACCACGGATGGTGGGCCGAACCTGACGCCATTTCGCGGCAGTTTCACGGTGCAATCGAGCGAATCACCACCACCAGCGTGGACCTCGACTGAGCCGATGAGCCCGCCGTACTTCGCGATAACGGCTCCCTATCCAGCTCAGCAAGCCAACGTGAACACCAACTTCCCGCGGCAGCCTCAGCCTATGTTTGTGAATTTCTTCCCTGTGACCTTTTTTAGGGAGTTACACTTCGGCGGGGGGGTTTGTCATGTTGTCTCACTTGCGTGCGTTGGCGGGATTCTAGTTGCGAGGCCGCCAAACATCGCCCTTTTCTGGTTGATTTGCTTCTTCCTTCAAAATAACAACGGCTCTTTGGATCAAATCGCCGACTTCATGCTGCCGCCGGATGATTTTGGGGCCATATACACCCAGAATGCGTCGTGGGACAGGGTGCAGGAGCCAGCCGGCCACGCGCCAGTGGGGGCGAGCGGCGCGGCCCGATTGCCACATATGAGCACTGCGGCGGTGAGGAATTAGCAGTTCGGAATCAAAGGTGTGTTGCCGGCGGTTCGAAATCCGGACCGCCGGTTTTGGTCAGTGATCGCTGTGGGATGAGAGGGAGCACGCCGCCGTGTTGGAGCCCCAGACCGCTTACTCAGCGCCGGTCAGTTCTCCCCACCAACACGTCCTAAAGCCTGGCAGATCCAACTCCGGCTGGCTCACCCGCTGGATGCGCCTGGACGAAAGCGAAGCCTCATTTTCCGTTCGCTCCTTCCAGGCTAGCTCCAAAGATGCGCAACGGCGCCTGGAGCTGATCGGTCGCACCTTCATCACGGGTTACAATTCGGCGATCGAGCGCAAGGGCCTCGATGAAATCAGCGCCGTCCTGGACGAAGTACAGCCGGAGTTGCGTGGTTTTGCGTTCGAAGGCGCATCGATGGCGTCTTCACTTCTGGATCTTTTGTCGCTTCGGTCTTCGCGATTCATGGGCCTATTGCGCGGCCCGGGACAACAATACATCCATTTGTGCTGGGTCGGTACTGGATGGGCCTGTGCGCGGCTGAAGCTGTTGCACGGCCGCTTCCGCCGTAAGTTTTTTCCGCATGATCCCTTGTTGAGCACGCTGGCTTACGATGGCTGGGGTTTCCACGAAGGATACTTTTCCTCCCAGCGCTACCTGCGTAGGCAAGCGCCCGCCCCTGGAATTCTGAAGGGAGATACCAGACGGATTTTCGACCAGGGCTTTGGACGCAGCTTGTGGTTTGTAGGTGGAGCAAGAGTGACAGCCATTAAGAGCATGATCGCGCCGTATCCCGTCGAACGGCAGGCAGACATGTGGAGCGGCGTTGGCCTGGCGTGCGCTTATGCGGGATGCGCCGGGGGCAGCGATCTGGAGATGCTGCTTACTATCGACAATTCGTTCCTGCCTCACCTTAGGCAGGGTGTCGCATTTGCCGCCAAGGCGCGGGTGCATTCCGGGAATGTGATCGAAGATACATATCTCGCCGCGCAGCTCCTTTGCGGAACTTCACCCGAGAAGTTAGCCGAAGTGACGGACGCCGCACAACGGCGAACCAACGATTACATGAGCTGGAGAGCCGAACTCCAGCGCTATTTCACGTGAGAAGGGCTAAGATGGAGCCTTCCAGGCATCCGCAGGCCAAGAAGATTGCCGCCACGGTCATCGCCCTCGGGGCGTTGGGCGTGGCTTGGATGTATAGACCTGCTCCGGTCAATGCACATACCATCCCCGGCCTCAAGGACAGATTTTCTTTTCGCGCCTACGACCTTCCAACTCTGCCCGGCCCACAGCAAACCACCCGGCAAGTAAACGGCTCGCTCGCCCATATCGACGGATGGATTTCGTCGGTCGGAGCGGCTGTGGCGATCAACGATATCGATGGCGACGGACTGGCCAATGACATTTGCTATGTCGATACGCGAACCGACCAGGTCATTGTTGCCCCGGCGCCCGGCACCCCGGCACGTTACGCTCCATTCGCTCTCGATCCTTCTCCTGTCAAAGTCGATAAGCGCACCACGGCTCCCATGGGCTGTTTGCCAGGAGACTTCGATGAAGATGGCAGGATCGATCTGCTGGTTTACTACTGGGGACGCACGCCCATTGTCTTTCTGAACCACTACGACCGTAGTAAACAACATGAGCTGAATGCTCAGTCATTCCAGGCGGTCGATCTGGTACCGGGTGGGGAGAGATGGTTTACGAATGCGGCAGTACTCGCCGACCTGGATGGCGATGGCCATGTTGACATCGTCATTGGGAATTATTTTCCTGACGGCGCCGATATCCTGGATCCGGACAACCCTCAGCCGCAACACATGCAGTCGTCTATGTCACACGCTTATAACGGCGGCGACAAACATTTTCTGTTGTGGCAGCCACCCGCTCCCGGCGCGCCAATCCGATTTCGCGATGTAGTGCCGGAATTCCTGGTTGGAAATTACCGGCCAGTAAGCGCCACTTTGCAGGACGAGATTTTGCATGGCTGGACGCTTGCGCTTGGAGCGGCTGACCTGAATGGCGATCTTTTGCCTGAACTCTATATCGCCAACGATTTCGGTCCCGACCGCCTGCTGGAGAATCTCTCATCGCCCGGCCATTTGAAGTTCCGGCTGCTGGAGGGAGCGAGAACGTTTTTTACCCCGAAGTCAAAGGTGCTTGGCCACGATTCTTTTAAGGGCATGGGGGTGGATTTCGCGAATCTCAAGGGTGATGGCCGTCTGGACATATTAGTCGGCAATATCACCGACGAATTCGCGTTAGAAGAGAGCAATTTCGCCTTTGTCCCCACCGATAACAGTTTGACCGACCAGCGCGGCATTGCCCATTACCAAGATGAGAGTGAAGAACTTGGGATATCGCGCACCGGCTGGACCTGGGACGTCAAGGCGGCAGACTTCGACAACGAGGGCGCGCCCCAGATTGTGCTGGCGACAGGATTTCTGAACTCAGCTACCGCCCGAGAAGGTATCGACCGTTGGCCCGAGCTGCATGAGATCGCGATGGGCAACGACGTTCTTCTTCAGTACCCATGGGCTTGGCATAGGTTTAAGGACAGCGACGCCCTTAGCTCGCACAACCATACGCCGTTTTTTGTAATGAATCGCGACGGAACCTACAGCGACATTTCGCAGGAAATCGGTCTGGAACACATCTATCCGGGAAGAGGCATTGCGGTCGCGGACGTGAGGGGAGACGGCCTTCTCGACTTCGCAATCGCCAATCAGTGGGGCACGTCCGTGTTCTACCAGAATACGAGCGTCTCGCATGGAGCCGCCCTCACGCTAAGGCTCTTATTGCCAACCCACACGGGAGTAACGAATTTCCGGATCGAGAACGGATCCAGCGACAGTATTAGCGGGTCTCCCGCCATCGGAGCCACCGCAAGCCTACGTCTTCCCAATGGCCGGGTCCTGGTTGATCAGGTGAATGGAGGAAATGGGCATTCTGGAAAGAATAGCTTCGAGATTCACTTTGGACTGGGTCGTCAGGACCCAAGCCAGCGGTACCAAGTAATCCTGAATTGGCGCGATCGCGGCGGCAAAACCAATACGCACAGCGTGTCTCTGGTTGCCGGACGATACAGCGTTCTTCTGGGGCAATAGCACATGGAGGGGGCGCAGAAGATGGATACCCGATTGGCCGCGCTGAGGCGGTTCGCCATCGCGATAACCGTACTCAATATCCTGGGCCATAGCTTCCTCGGCTTTGAACAGTCCCCAGCGCAGCCGGTTTTTTCTGTGCTGCTGGCGTGGTCCATCGAACTTGTCCTGGAAACTGTGCAGTCGTGGGGGGATGGCCGAAAACCTCGATTCTTAGGAGGCGGGATCGTCGGCTTCGTGGACTTTCTTTTGCCCGCCCAAATCACTGGATTGGCTGTCGCCATGCTGTTGTACGCCAACGACAGGTTGCTCCCAATTCTGTTTGCGACGACCATCGCTATGTGTTCTAAGGCGATCTTTACCATCAAGCAGGGCCCTGCCATACGTCACTTCTTTAATCCATCGAATTTTGGCATCACTCTTACTCTTCTGTTGTTTCCCTCGGTAGGCATTACACCGCCGTATATGTTCACCGAAGGGTTGGGAGTCGCCGGCAGCCTGATTCTTCCTTTGTTCATTACTGTCAGTGGTACCTACATCAACACCAAGCTAACTGGCCGACTGCCGCTGCTGCTGGCTTGGATCAGCGGCTTCACGCTGCAGGCGTTAGTGCGGCACTATCTTTTCGGCACCAGCTTGCTACCCATGCTGGGGGTCATGACCGGCGTAACTTTCGTTCTCTATACGTTCTATATGATCACCGACCCGGCAACGACACCGGCCGCGGTTCGAGGGCAAGTGGCTTTCGGCCTTTCCGTCGGGCTGCTCTACGGAGTTCTTGTCATGTCTCACATCGTGTTCGGAATGTTCTTCGCGCTTACGATTGTGTGCTTCAGCCGGGGCATGGCGCTGTTGCTGTTGCCGCTGTTGGAGAAAGCCAAGAGCCCGGCGCGGGAAGAGCAGCGAGTGTTGGCAGCGGTAAGGTGAGCCATGGCCGATGCAATCGCGATCATCGGGCTAGGATGCGAATACCCAGACGCTTCTACGCCCGTAGAGTTGTGGCACAGCGTTCTGGCACAACGGCGGAGTTTTCGCCGCATTCCCCGGGAAAGACTTGATCTGGAAGCGTACTGGTCGCCGGACCGAACGGACTGTGATCGCACATACTGCACCAAGGCGGCGCTGCTCAAGAACTTTTCCTTTGACCGCGCAGCTTTTGGCATATCGGGCGCTACCTTTCGCGCCACTGATCTTGCGCATTGGCTGGCGCTGTCCACTGCCGCCAAGGCACTGAACGAGGCATTTGCCGACAGCGAGATCGTGCATTGGCGGGAAACGACCGGCGTATTCGTCGGAAATTCGCTGACCGGGGAGTTTTCCCGCGCCAGTTGTCTTCGCGTCCGCTGGCCTTTTGTCGAGAGTGTTCTGGAAGGACAACTGCGAGCACAAGGCTGGTCCGACAGCGACGCTGCGGACTTTTTGCGGCGATGCGAAGAACAGTACAAGGCGCACTTTGAGCCGTTTTCCGAGGACACTCTTCCCGGTGGACTTTCCAACACCATCGCTGGCCGGATCTGCAATTTCTTCGATCTGAAGGGCGGCGGATATGTGCTGGACGGCGCCTGCGCGTCGTCGCTGCTGGCCGTCATCAACGGTTGTTCCGCTCTGGAGTCGCGCGACCTGAATGTTGCCATCTGTGGCGGAGTTGATCTCAGCCTGGATCCGTTCGAGCTGGTCGGCTTTGCCCGCAACGGCGCGCTCGCCGCCGATGAAATGAGGGTCTTCGACAGCAACCCGACCGGGTTCCTGCCTGGAGAAGGCTGCGGATTTGTGGTGATGATGCGCCTCCAGGATGCGCTGGCCGCAGGCTGCAATGTTCGCGGAGTCATTCGCGGCTGGGGCATTTCGTCTGACGGGCAAGGGGGCATGACCCGGCCCGAGCCGCAAGGACAGTTGCTGGCGCTGACGCGCGCCTATCGGCGGGCGGGCCTCGATTCATCCCAGGTTCCGTATTTCGAGGCCCATGGTACGGGGACGGCGGCCGGGGATGACGCCGAACTCACCGCGCTCGCCGAAGCCGTGCGATCTCCATCGGGGAGCCCCGCCGTCGTCAGCTCCATCAAGGCCATCATCGGACACACCAAGGCGGCAGCGGGAATCGCCGGGTTGATGAAAGCCATGATGGCTTTGGAATTCGGGACACTGCCTCCTACGACTGGTTGCATTACTCCACACCGAATTCTGACCGAGAAGCCGGAACTGCTGCGGGCGCAATCGGAGTCTTCGTCGTGGCCGCAGGACCGCGAATTGCTTGCCGGAGTTAGCGCCATGGGCTTTGGCGGAATCAACACCCATGTGGTGTTGCAGAGCGCCGGCGCCGTTCCACGGCAAATTCCGGCCTCCATGCGAGCTGCATGCCATTCGTCTCAAGACGCGGAGCTGTTCCTGTTTTCTGCGGACACCTCGGCGGCACTGCAAGCGGCAGTCGATTCCGTAGTCACGAAGGCGGCATCGCTATCGGCCGCGGAATTGACGGACTTGAGCGCTTACCTGATTCGCCGCACAGGGCGCGGCCAGTGGAAAGCCGCGTTGGTCGCCCGCACTGCCGAAGAATTGAGCCGGGAAGCAGCAGGGCTAGCGAGCTGGATCGGCGCCGGAATAACGAATCGATATCAATACAACGACGGCATCTTCTTGTCGAGCGAAAACAGGCGCCTGCGGCTCTGCTATCTGTTTCCTGGGCAGGGAGTATCCTATTGCGCGGACGATTGGCCGCTCTACAGCAGACTGGTGGGCGATGGAGCGCTGACCGAATTCGCGCCTCTGTCCGCGGACGCTGGAGAAACTGAGAAAGCTCAGGTCGGGATCTCGCTGCAGTGCCTGAAGCAGTTGCGGGTGCTCTCCTCGTTGGCAATTCAGGCCGACGCTGCCATTGGCCATAGCGTAGGCGAACTCGTGGCGTTGTGTTGGTCCGGCACCATTGCTGAATCGCAATTGCTGGAGATGGTGCAGGCTCGAGGCCGCGTCATGCATCACTGCTCGCCTTCGGGCGGAGCGATGATCGCGGTGATGGCGAGCGCTGCCAGCGTCAACGGATTTCTTCCCGCCGAGACCGTCATCGCGGCGCTCAACGGAAGCCACATCGTCGTATCCGGGCCTGTAGAGCTGATTGCCAAGGCAGAGGCTATCTGCCTAGAGAAAAACATCCATACCGTACGGCTCCCCGTGAAGTATGCATTTCATTCGCCGGCCTTCGCGCCGGCCGCAAAGTTGTTTGCGGCTGAACTTGAACATCATGCCTTTCAAAAGCCCACGAGAACAGTTTTTTCGACCGTGACCGGAAACGTATTTCGGGAAGATGCCGACCTCGTCCGTCACCTATCAGAACAGATCATCAACCCCGTCCGGTTCGAATCTGCGGTTCAGCAGGCTTCGGCAGTGGTCGACCTGTTCCTGGAAGTGGGCTCGCCGGGCGTGCTGCGTGATATGGTGCAAGCTGTCTCAGAGGTCCCGGTAATTAGCTGGACTCCTCGCAGCGACACAGGCTTGCTCACCACGGCTGCTGTCCTGCACGTGTCTGGATCTCCAGTCGATCTTCGGCGCCTGGTGACAACGCGCTTTGTCCGCGACTTCTCTCCTGACGCGCGATTCGATTTTCTCCGGAATCCCTGCGAATCCCTGGAGGATTCCCAGCGCGAGCGGAAGGCCTGCCGCGTACCTCAAGCTGTTCGTCCTGAAGAACCGGTTGTTGCTGCATCCATAATCCCGGCGGGGATGCAGACTGGCAATGTTCGGCAAGCGGCCTTAGACAAATTGCTGGAGATTGTCTCAAGGAAGACAGAGTTACCGAAGGACCGGCTACAGCCCTCGATGAACCTGTTGACCGATTTGCATTTGAGCTCCATTACGGTGGCGCAGATCGCGATCGAAACCGCAAGGGCATTGGGTAGGAAGCCGCTTCTGGCGCCTACGAGTGCTGCCGGAAAGACTCTCGAACAGCTCGCGGCCACCATTGCGGAATCTGCCCAGGCAGGCGAAGCGGAGGGACCGCTTCCGGCGATACGCGGCATAGATAGCTGGGTGGGAATGGCAGTGGTGGAGGACCAGCCGCTGCCGCTTACTGCTCCCGCCATCGCAGCGCAGGTCCGCGGGCACTGGGATGTGCTTGGCGCGTTATCGCCCAACGCAAAGCGCATTGCGCAAGGTGTCGTAGGAGAGCTTTCAGGAGACGGCGTTCTGCTGCTCTACGATTCCACAACATCACTCGCGCTGCTGCTGAGTGCCGTTCAGCAGGCTCATCTCAAGCACTGTGCCTTGCTGGTCGTCTGCGATTCTTTAGCGCCGTCATTGTCGGGATTCGCTCGCAGTGTATTCCTTGAAGGTGGCGCAAGCCGAGCACTTGTGGTGCGGCTGGATTTCGCCGATCCGGGTGCGCCGCAATGCATCCTTCAGGAATTCGGCAATCCCGCTCGCTTCGTAGAGAGCAGCTATATGTCCGGGCAGCGATACGAGCCCGTTGTACGGTTGCTGGAACCGGGCACAACCGAGGCGTCACCTTTCTTCACAGCGGAAGATTGCCTTCTAGTTCTGGGAGGCGGCAAGGGCATTGCAGCGGAATGTGCGTTTGAACTTGCCCGCAACTACGGCTTATCACTCGCTCTGGTGGGACGCTCTGACCCTTCCGCCGATAGTGAGCTAAGGAACAATCTCGACCGGCTGTCTCATGCCGGAATTCGCTTCCGCTATGAGCGCGGGGACGTCACCTCCGAGGAATTTTGCACTACCATCCCCGCTCTGGAAGCCGAGATGGGCCCCATCACCGCGATCCTGCACGCTGCCGGACTGAACCAGCCGAAGTCGCTGGCAGCCTTGACGGCGGCCGACCTGGAAGCGGCGCTTGCGCCGAAGCTTGCCCCGCTGGCGTCACTGCAAGGCGTGCTGGGCTTCGATCGTCTCAAGGCAGTCATCGCGTTCGGTTCGATCATTGCCCGTATGGGCCTCGCCGGTGAGGCCCATTATGCTCTTGCCAACGAACGGCTGCGTGAACAAATGGAAGAGCTTTCCACGCGCTACACCAATTGCCGGTTTGGCTGCCTGGAATGGTCGGTGTGGTCTGGGCTGGGCATGGGGGAGCGGCTGGCCAGAGTCGATGAACTGGCACGGCAAGGAGTTGAGCCGTTAACGCCAGAGATGGGCACCAGAGCGCTTATCGATTTCCTGCAATCAGAATCTCCGGGCACGTCGGTCATTGTCACCTCGCGGTTCCCGTCCATGCCGACTCTGAATGTCAGCAGGCCGGCCATCAAACCGTATCGCTTTCTGGAACGCACGCTTGTGGACTATCCGCATATCGAACTGGTGGCGGAGGCCGACTTGGCGATACAAAAGGATTTGTACCTTAACGACCACAAGCTGGACGGAACGGTGCTTTTCCCCGCCGCTCTGGGTTTAGAAGCAATGGCCCAGGCGGCTACCGCGCTATTTAGAAAGAGCGGTGCCTTAACTTTATCCGACATTCGATTTGAGTCGCCCATTACGGTTGATGCTGCCAACGGAACGACGATCAGAATAGTGGCCCTCAGGCGGGATTTCGCCTCGGCTGACATCGTCATTCGCTCTAGCCAAACCGCCTTCCAGGTTGACCACTTCCGGGCGACCTGCTCGCTACAGGAAGGACCCAGGCCGCGCCCGCACAATCATCCGGTTCCTGCAACGCCGCTAATCGAGGGCGACGATCTATATGGCTTCATGCTTTTTCAACGTGGGCGCTTTCAAGCGGTGAAGGGATACCTCCATCTGGATTCGCGGTCCTGCACTGCGTTGCTCTCGCCCTCTGAACAGCAGTGGTTCAGTCAATTTCTGCCGCAGTCCTTTGTGCTTTTGAATCCAGCGTTTGCGGATGCGGCCATGCACGCCATACAAGCATGCATACCCCACCGAAAGCTCGCTCCCACAGCGATAAAGCAAATTATCGCGCACTCTTCTTCCTGCAAATTGGAGACCGCGGTCTGTAAAGCGGTCGAGCGCGCTTCCAACCAGGACGAGTTTGTCTACGACCTCGACATCCAGGATCAAGACGGAAATCCGCTGCAGTCATGGAAGGGACTCACCCTTCGCGCGGTGGCGGAAAACGATGCGACTTTGCTGAGTACCCCGGCCTTCATCGTGAACATGCTGGAGCGGCGGTGGCGCGAGATTACCGGGGACGACGGGGCAACTGTCTCGCTGCGGGAACAGGGCTCGGATCGCGTGCAGGTCTTAGAACCGCGCCCGCGGCGTGCCGATGGCAAACCGGCGCAATCCGGGCGGACCGCGGCACGCGCTTGGTCCGGCCGTACCCTGTTGGAACTCCGGTCTTCGCTTGACAGCAGTTGCGATCTGGAACGAGTCGTCACGCGCGACGAAGCCACCTGGCGCGACCTGCTCGGCGGGCCAGGATTTGAATCGGCGCTTTTCTTTTCTCAAGAGCACGGTGAAGACCTGGACTTGTCGGCTACGCGCGCATGGTGTCTCGCCGAGTGCCTGAAGAAGATCGGAAAACCGGCATCCGCTCCGGTCACGTTGGCTGCCTGTCTGCCCGGCCGCTGGATGGTCATGCGGTGCGGCGGCTGCACGCTTTGCACGGTTCCAATTGTGGCTTCGGGAAATCGAATGGTCGCGGCATTTGCTGCCCGCTCACGGGCTACCCGCCACAACCTTCCGGCCGAGGTGGCACGTGCCTTCGTTTCTCTATGAACACACCGTTTCGTTTGAGGAAACCAATGTCCTGGGAAATGTATATTTCACTAATTTCCTGAGGTGGCAAGGTATTTGCCGTGAGCTGTTTCTGAAGGAGCACGCTCCACAGCTACTATCGCAGCTCCCGGACACGAAGATTGCGACCTTGCACTGTTCGTGCTCCTACTATTGGGAGCTCTATGCCTTTGATCGAGTCACGGTTGAGATGTATCTTGGCAGTGCAGGCGAATCCGGCAAACCAGTTGAATCAGATGTACTCTGGATTTGCTTCAAGTACTGGAAGGACGCGGTTCCCGATAGATTGCTAGTAGGGGAAGGGGAACAGAAACTTGCTTTTATGTACTCGACGAATGGAAGCAAGTGGGACAGGGGTCCTATACCGGACTCTTTGCAAAACGCATTGGTGCCCTTTGGATTTACCAAGCTGCGCTGAACTCGGCGTTCGACAATGAGCCGCCACGATCATATTGAAGAAAGTAGCGGGGACGACAACCATTCGGTTCCGCACCCTAAGCCTAAAATTCGCATCATTGAAGACCAGGATGCGACCGGCGAGACGGCGGCAGCCTACGACTTCTGGCGAACTGCTTCGGGCCGGCAACAGGTGCCGGGCATCATCAAGTGTTTTGGTGCACGGCCTGACTTCCTGCGCCAGGTTGTGGAATTCTCCAACACCATCCATTTCTCCGACGGCCACCTTTGTCGCCGCCACAAGGAAATGATCGCCTGTTATGTGTCGTATCTGAATCATTGTCCCTATTGAATGGACAGCCACGGATACTTCCTGCGTGTTCAGGGAGCCAGCGAGCAATGCGTAGCGGCGATTTTGGAAGGAAAGCTGGAAGAGGCAGGCCTGACTGCGGCCGAGTATGCCCTTCTGCAATATGCAGAACTGATAACCCGCGACGCTGCTCGCTCGTCCGCTGCTGATGTCGATCGCTTGCGCGGTTGTGGTTGGACAGAAGAACAGATCTCGGAGGCGGTCTATGTGATCGCGATGTTCGCTTTCTTCAATCGCATCGCCGATGCGTTTGGCATCCCATCCCAGAATTACCTGTTGTCGGGGCGATAAACCGTACGTCGACAAACCAAGTATTGTGTTCATCCTGCGGTACGTGATCCTCGGGGGCAGGATGTGCTTGCGCCTGGCAAGTCTCAAAGCCGGGTCCGCAGAGTATTTTCCCAGAACCTGTTTCTGGTCTCGTTGGCCGATCAATTGCCTGTTGTTTTCGTGAACTGGGCCACTACGAATGGACTTGGGGTTCGTCGGCGCCCTCACCTACGGCTTAGAGGCGAATGAGGAATGATGATTCTCCGTCGTCCAAACAGCACTGCGTCGAGCGAGAACGCGCCGGGGCCAAGGAGCGCGATCGCCACATCGATGATGATTACGTTGAGGATCAATGGATTGCCGCGGAGTGAATGGATTGGAGACGTCATAACCCAACGACGTATAATAGCACCAGTAAGAACAGCCCCAAGTATGGCAGCAGTCCTGGTCAAGATGCCCACGATCAGTGACGCACCAACTACCAGCGCGAGCAAGCCAAGAACGAAACTGCTCAGGCTCGGATCGTTCGCGTCAGAGATAGACGGAACTGTGTAGACCACAAGGGCCGCACCGACCGCGATTCGCAGCAGCAGCAACCCCGCGCCGGGAGCTCTACCCGGAAATCCAGAATGTAGCCTCGCCACAGGGCCTCCTCGGAATTGTTGGCCTTAGCCGCCACAAGAAGGCTACCGTCCCGGGAAGCCAGATAAATCCCTAAGCTTAGGATTTGTTTTGTAACACTTTCTCGGTATCAGCTTGCGAAGAGAGTCATAAGTGAATCATGCCACGTTTGATTGCAATCGCAACAGCTTGTGTGCGGTCGTTAGCTCCGAGTTTCTCCATGATGTGTTTGATGTGTACCTTCACCGTCTCTTCGGAGATGAACAATCGGTCCGCGATGTCGCGGTTGCGATTGCCTCCGGCGACGTGTTGAAGTACCTCAATTTCGCGTGCGGTGAGGTCTTCGTCGGCATAGTGTTCGGCCAGGTGCGCCGCAATGCCAGGGGGAATCCGCTTCCTGCCGGCATGGACAATGCGAACAGCATCGACCACATCCTTGGGCGGCATGCTCTTCAGGATGTAGCCTTGTGCCCCTGCCCCCAGCGCCCGCTGGATTTCCACGTCACCTTCCGAGGTGGTCAGCATAATGACGCGCGCATTGGGGAACTCGCTCCGAATTGCCAGCATCGCCTCGATACCGTTTTTGTCCGGAAGCCTGACATCCATCAGCGTTATGTCGGGTCGAAGTTCGCGAAACCGCTCCAGGGCCTCGGCGCCAGTCGACGCCTCACCCACAATGGACATGTCGGGCTGACTATTAATCAGGGTGCAGATTCCCTCCCGCAAAAGGGGATGGTCATCGACCGTCAGCACCCGAATGGGGGCCTGCTTGCTCACCGATTTCCCTCACTCTTTGGGCACGGAAATATCGCTCTTGGGCTTGGCAACCAACCAGGGGGTCAGCCATCGCCACAAGGATTTGGACGTCGTGGTTTCGAACGCCACCTTACCAGGCACGGTCAGCTGAACTTCAGTTCCGGCCCCTGGGCGGCTCAAAAGATTTAGTTTCGCGCCGATTCTCTCCGCTCGCTCCCGCATGTTCGAGAGCCCCCAATGACCTTCGCGTCCGGTTTGAAGCATTTTCGCGTCGATGCCCGATCCGTTATCCCGCACTGTGATAGTCAGGGTGCGGGCAGCGTACTCGATTTCGACTGCGATGCGGGAGGCGTTTGCGTGGCGGAACGCGTTAAGGATCGCCTCACGCGCGATGCGGCAGACTTCTTCGCGAATCACCGGATGTAACGTTCTGGGCTTGCCTTCCACAACAATCCGGAAGTCAGGCGGCGTTTGCGAGGCAAATTCCTCTTGAACGCGCGCCAGCACCTGCTCCAGATCATTACCGTCGGAACCAGGTAAGCGCAGGCTGCGTATCGCAGCCCGACCTTCTTCACTCACCTGCTTCATCAGAGCAAGAACGCGCTGCACCAGCGGCTTTGCCGGCGAATCCGACGGCAAACGGTCGTTGGCGACGTCCAGTTGCATGTAAGCGCTGACGAAACCTTGCAGAAGAGTGTCATGCAGGTCGCGAGCAATCCGTTCGCGTTCCGCAAGACGTTCTTCCAGCCTCGTCTGCATGCGCGCCGCGACCCGCCGCAGGCGAAGCCGCAAGAATAACCAGAGCAGAAATGCCAAGATAGCACCGCACAATACTCGAAACCATGCGGTTTGGTAGTAGGCCGGCAAGATCGTGAAGCTCATCGTCGCGCCCGTCTCATTCCACACTCCGTCATTGTTGCTGGCGATGACATGGAATCGATAGGAACCAGGCGCAAGATCAGTGTAGAAAGCTTGCCGGCGATCATGAGGATCCTGCCAATCGCGATCGCGACCCTCCAACTGGTAGTGGAAGCGTACCTTCTGCGGGACTGTAAGGCTGAGGGCGGTGTAGTCAATTTCAAGATCTCGCGCTAAGGCGGGGAGTTGCAAATCTCCTGTCATCCCATAGGCTTTATGGTCGGCAATGACTTGCTCAATATGCACGGGCGGCGCCACATCGTTGTGGTGCAGACGACTCGGATCAATTTCCTGCAGAATCGTCTGGTTCGCAAACCAGAGCTTGCCGTCAATCGAGCGGGAGGCAGTCGGGCGGAAATGGGTTATGCCCGTCTGAGCGCCGTCGAATGCGTCGAGCAGTAGTGTCTTAACTGGGTGTGCAGGTTGCTGCCACCAGGTTTCGAGTTCGGAGCGAGCGATGGCGACATAACCGCACGCAGCGTCCAGCCACAAAGAACCGCGGTCGTCAGCCACGACTGTATTGATAGAGTCGCAGGGTAGACCGTTGCGGGAGTCGAGCCTCTGGGTCCGGCTCGCCTTCCAACGAAGCAAACCGTTGCCCGTTGCAGCCCATAGTGAGCCATCGGAATCGACAAGCAGGTTATTGATCGCACCAGAGCTTGGAGATGGAGCGGTCACGACCGTTTCGATCCGCCCTTGCCGGTATCGGGCGAGGTCGCCGTTGAGAAGTCCCAGCCAGATGCCGCCGGCTGAGTCAGCGGCCAAGGACTCTGCCCGTGGAACTCTCGGCGGAGAGATTTCCTCCTGGACAGCGAAATTGTGGATGCGAAGAAGAGCCGGAGTCGTTACCGCTGCCCAAATATCATGATCCTGATCTTCGGTGATTGCTACCACAACTCCCAAGGGTTTTCCGTTCGGCTCTTTGACCAATCGAAATCGGCCTTGCTCGTAGACCGTCAAGCCGCCATCAATTCCCACCCACAGCCGGCCGGAATGATCCTCGAACAGCGACGTCACCAGGCGGCCCGGTAATCCGTTGGCCTTGGTTATGGCGGACAGCTTGCCTTGACGCCAGAAATCGAGGGCCCCCACATTTGCGATCCATACCGTCCCGTCGTTGGCGGCGAGCACAGACTGCACGCTTTCGGTCGTCAGGCCTTCCCGCTTCGAAACCGTTGCTACCGGGATATCGCGAAAGCGGTCGATGCCCTTCGTCGTAACAACCCACAGGTCGCCTTCCCGATCTTCATAGAAGCCGCTGACATTGTCGCTGGAGAGGCCATCGGAGCTGCCAAAGCGATCTACCTTGTCCTTATAGATCCGGAAGAGTTGGTTATTATCGGTTCCAACCCAGAGTCCACCATCGTGGTCGAGTAATAAGGCACTGACTTTCACGCTGTCGCCATTGAATCCAGGTACAACAGAGTCCTTCCATGCTCCTCGTTCGAAGCGTTGCAACCCCAGTCCCTTTCCCGTCCACGCAGTGCCCACCCAAAGCGCGCCGTCCGGTTCAGCGGCTATCGCACTCACTCCTTGCAGGCCTTTGGCTCGTTCCAATTGTTTGGGAAGGTAGGCGTAGGCTTTCTCCGAGCCAGCATTCCACGAGCAGATTCCAGTCGAGCTGCCCACCCACACATTGCCAGAAGGGTCTCGTGCTATCGCCTGTACATAGAGGAAGGGAATTCCATCCGACGGTCCGTAGCAACGCACTGGGCCGGAACCAGTGATCTTGCAAAGGCCGCCTTGCTGGTCTCGCACTCCGGAACGAACGATCCAGACCGTGCCTTGGGGATCCTGCAAAATGGATTCAACGTAGCCTGATGCAGCGGGGTAATCGACAAGGGTCCCATCCTTCCAGTGTGCCAGGCCGCGAACGGTTCCTATCCAGAGGCTGCCATCGCTGGCACCCAAGAGTGAGGAAATCCTGCGACTCGGAAGGCGTTTGCCTACGGGCGGTATCCACGGAACGACGCGAACTCCATCGAAGCGGACCAGACCAGCCTCGGTGCCGATCCAGAGGTATCCATCCGTGGTCTGCGTGATGGCGTGAGGAGTTCCGCTGAAGTCTCCGTCCTGAGTCCGCCAAGCGGTGTGTGCATACTGCGAAATCTGACGGCTCGGATCGAGGGCCATTCCTGAGGCACATAGCAGAACGAGCGCCAGCCAGAGCTCAAGCACTGGTGTGTGCAGATGCAGTTTGCCTCTTCTCCAACTCAACCCAGGCATTAATCCTTCCCCACACGCCATTCCACAGCCACTTTCAGCCGCGTCTTGAATCAGGGCCCGTCGCTCGATACAAGCGTTCTGGATTTGTAGGCTAAGTATAGGTGGGCGGACTGGGTTCGTGCAGAGAATCCTGGCCGAGTTGCCACAAGCTCACCTTTCAAAGCCCCACAGGCCTGGCGCACGGATTCGTCTGCCATCACCGATCTCCCTAGCGGGTGCAGGGTTGCGTCTGATCTACCCGATAGTGGTATCTCCGGCCATCCCCCGCAGCGTTAGCCAAAAAACCACTTATCCCGTGATGTGCGTTGGGACGCCAAAGCCGCATAGTACCGGTATGCAAACGATAAGCACGCAGCCGATGGAGGAGCCAAGATCGGAATTGCAGGACCGGTAAGGGCGACATCAACGCGTGCCCACAGAACTCATGGAGGATGGTCATGAAAGGAATGAAAGTTATTGCAAACCTGGCCGGCATCGCTCTCCTGGCACTTGTGCTTGGTGTGCCCATGCTGGCCCAGCAGGCGCCGGACAACATTCAGGGCGACTGGACGATTTACTCCACCAGCATCCAGACCGGCGAAACGGTCGTGAAGCACGTACAGATTGCGCAGTACGGAAACCAGCTCTCGGGATATTTCGAAGGTCCCGACCAGTCGGGCCCGATTGAAGGCGAAGTGAACGGACATCACGTCCGCTTCAGCACCGTTACCAGGAACGTTCTTAACTTCCACGGCCAGATCTTTGGCGACAACATGACGGGTGAGTATGGCATCCACGGCAAACATGCCGCGTGGCAAGCGGTGCGTCCCGCGACGGCCGCGGCGCCCGTCGCGCCCGTCGCACCGGCAACTGGAGTCGTCTATGCTTCGCAGCCCGAACTGACTCCCCCTACGCCCCCGACGCCCGCGCTGGCCCCCGTAGCTCAACCTGCCTCGTATTCCACGACGCAGGTCAGCTCAGGCCCGGCGCCCGCGACGCTCTCGGCTAGTCAGCTCGACTCGCTGGTTGCGCCCATCGCGCTGTATCCCGATGCGCTCGTAGCGCAGGTGCTGGCAGCGGCGACGAATCCGCAGCAGATCACGTACGCGGACGACTGGCTCGCGCAGAACGAGAGCCTGACGGGCACAGCGCTCACGCAGGCGGTCGACCAGCAGACCTGGGACCCGAGCGTGAAGGCCCTGACCCAGTTCCCTTCGGTGCTGGACAACCTGGCGCATAACCTCTCGTGGACCTCGAGTCTCGGCCAGGCATTCGCGAATCAGCAGGCCGATGTGATGGCCGCGGTGCAGACGATGCGCGCTCGCGCGCAAGCAGCCGGGACGCTCCAGTCCAGCGCCCAGATCACGGTCGCGCAACCGGCGCCGAACACGATCGTGATTCAACCGGCGAATCCACAAGTCGTCTACCTTCCGCAGTACAACCCCGCGATCGTTTACGGCGCGCCCGTAGTGGTGCCGTGGTATGTCGCTCCACCAGTGCCTGTCGCTTCGGTTGGTCTCTTTTTCGGAAACGGCATCACGGTGGGCGCGGTGTTCGCCGGCGGCGGATGGGGCGGCGGCTTCGGCTGGAGCTGGCACGCCTGGAACGTGAACTGGGGCGGCGGCGGCGGCTCGACCATCATTTACAACAACAACACCTATATTAATAACCACGTCTGGAATACAAACAACTACAACGGCTATCGCCCGTGGGCCAACGGAGCGGCCGGTTCGCAGAACCATGCGTACTACGCCAACAACGGCACGTTTCATCCTGACGCGAACTACCGTCCGGGTACCGACACGCACTACGGCCCGAACGGCGCCTACCATCCCAATGGCTACTACGGCCCCGACGGCGGCTGGCACCCTGGCTCCGTCAACCATGCGGGCGGTGCGACCGGATCGGAAAACACTGGGTACTACGGCGCCAACGGCACGTATCATCCCGACGCTGGCTATAAGCCGGGCGAAGACACCCACGATGGACCGAACGGCGCCTATCACCCGAACGGCTACTACGGCCCTGACGGCGGTTGGCACCAGGACAAACCCGGCACTAATCCCGCGGACCAGCCAAACGGCGGAAACAACGGCAACCACGGGCTGATTGGCGGCAACGGCGGCGTGCAGAACCCGAATGCGGGACAGAACGTCGCCGAAGCAAGACCGGCCGGCACGAACAGCGGAATGTTGGGCGCTTCCCGCGCCGCTGCTCCCCAGACGACCCGAACCAGCAGCGGCGAGCTCGGTCCGCAGCGCAGCAATGGCAATCACTACGCCAGCACCGACCAGAATCGTTCTCGCTGGAGCGGAGACGGCGCCGCCAATCGCGCCGAGAGCAATCGTGGCCGCAACAGCATGGCTGGGCGCCGTCCGCAGCAGCACATGTCCCGCGAGCACGCGCCCGCTGAGCACCATGGCGGTGGTGGCGGACACCGCCGCTAACGCCTAAGCAAATGCATTCATCCAGGATCACAACATCGAAAGGAGATTAAAGATGCAAGCTCGTATGAACAGGACTCATGTATGGAAGCGCTTCGCCGCAATCGCTCTACTGGTTGTGCTCGGCTTCGGAATGGCAGTGATGGAGGCAGCGACCGAGGCCCTCGCAGCCGAAAAGACAACCCAGATTACGTTTGACACCCCGGCCGCGGGAGGCGCTGCGCTGGTTCAGGCAGCAAAGGATGACGACGAACTGGCCCTCTCAGGAATCTTGGGCGTCGATACCAGGACGCTGCTCTCCAGTGGAGACAAGAAACAGGACAAGGCTGACCTTCAGGCGTTCGCCGCCAAGTACGAAAAGATGAACCGGTGGGTCGAGATGAGCGACGGCACGCGCCTGCTCTACATCGGGGCCGACAATTTCGCCTTCCCGGTTCCCCTCGCGCAGGACTCCTCGGGCCGGTGGTACTTCGACAGTATCGCCGGCGCGCAGGAGATTCGGGCGCGGGACATCGGGCGCAACGAGCTGCTGGCCATCGATGCCTGCGAGGCGCTCGCCAATGCGGAACAGGTGTACTTCGCGATGAACAGCAACGCGCCGGCATACGCGCAGCGCATCATCAGCACGAAGGGCAAGCGCGATGGGCTGTACTGGCCGGCGTGGGCATCGCAGTCGCCCAGTCCGCTGGCGGCGCTGGACGATTTCGCCCAATCGTTCCGGGCTTCCGCCTCTCCTGATCCGCCGTTCGTGATTGACGGCTACCGCTTCCGCGTCCTGACGTCGCAGGGTGACAACGCTCCTGGCGGAGCACGGAACTACGTGACTAACGGCAAGCTGACCGAAGGCTTCGCCGTGCTGGCCACGCCGGTGAAGTACGCGGAGACGGGAATCATGACCTTCATGGTTGGACCGGATGGGACTATCTACCAGCAGGACTTCGGGCCGGATACGGCAAAGATCGCCGGCTCCATCCGGGCATACGATCCCAACGACGACTGGTCGCCGGTTGAGTAGCCCGGAACCGATGGGAACCGTCGTCATGCTCTGGCAACTGCTCACCGGACGGTGATAGCAGTTGCCAGACTTTACAATGCAGCAACTCCTGACCCGCCAACTGGCACCTCAGCTCCCGCCGCACCCACTGCGGCGAACGCGCCTCGGAGAGGAGAGCGTTTTCCGCTCCGGCCTAAACGCGCCGTAGCCGTGGCTCTTTATCGAACGCAGCTTGTTGCGAGGCGCTTCGGCCCGGCCTCGCGGATGTGCTCGGGGCACTCGGCAACCATCAGCTTGAAGTTCTCGATGAAGCGGGCGGCGAGAGCGTCGTACTTGCTGAAGTACTCCTCCCGGCTTGGCCAGGTATTGGCCGGATCGAGAATCTGCGACGGCACGCCTTCGCATTCGATAGGCACTTCGAAGCCGAACACCGGGTCTTGCCTGTACTCGACGTCGAGCAGAGATCCGCTCAGTGCGGCGTTCAATAAAGCGCGCGTGTGATGAATGCTGATGCGCTTGCCTATTCCAAATGGCCCGCCAGTCCAGCCGGTGTTTACCAGCCACACGTTTGCTCCATGCTTCTTGATCTTGTCCTTCAACAACTCCGCATAAGCAACCGGATGATGCACCATGAAGGGCCCACCAAAACAAGTGCTGAAAGTAATCTCCGGCTCCGTGCCCAAGCCGATTTCTGTTCCTGCGATCTTGCTGGTGTAGCCAGAAATGAAGTGATAGATGGCCTGATCGGGACTCAGCTTCGAAATCGGAGGCATCACCCCCGAGGCGTCACAGGTAAGGAATATGACGTTCTTGGGATGTCCCGCCCGTTTTTCAGGCAGGCAGTTTGCGATATAAGAAAGCGGATAAGCGGCCCGCGTGTTCTCCGTTACGCTGTAGTCGTTCAAGTCCAGATGACGCGACAGTAGGTCGAAGGTAACGTTTTCCAGCACTGTACCGAACATCCGCGTGCACGCATAGATTTGGGGCTCGGCCTCCGGAGAAAGGCGAATGACCTTCGCGTAACAACCGTCTTCGAAGTTGAATACTCCGTTATCGCTCCAGCCGTGTTCGTCATCCCCTATCAGCCGACGCTTGGGATCGGCGGAAAGGGTGGTCTTGCCCGTCCCCGAGAGCCCGAAGAAGATCGCAACGTCACCGTCATCGCCCACATTGGCCGAGCAGTGCATGGAGAGCACACCCTGCAGCGGCAAGAGGAAGTTCAGCACCGTGAAAATGGTTTTCTTGATCTCGCCGGCGTAGCTGGTGCCCCCGATGATAGCCAGTCGCTCGCGGAAATTGATGATGATGAACGTCTCGCTCCGCGTGCTATCCACCATCGGTGACGCCTGGAACGACGGAACTGCGATCACCGTGAACTCCGGCACGTGCCGTTGCAATGCGTCGTGGCTACGGACCTTGGAAAACATCGTCCGCGCAAACAGGCTGTGCCATGCCTTTTGCGTAATGATGCGGATCGGGAGCCTGTACTCCTCGTCTGCACCGGCGTAGCAGTCCTGAACAAATACATCGCGACCCTGGAGGTAACCTTGCAGGCGTGCCAGCAGCGAACTGAAGCTCTCGCTGGTGAACGGCCGGTTGTAGGTGCCCCACCAGATTTTGTCTTCGGTGAATTGCTCGCGCACGACGAATTTGTCCGCTGCCGCTCGTGCAGTGTGCTTGCCGGTGTCGACCACCAGAGGCCCAAGGTGCGACAGGCTTCCTTCGGAGCGGAAAATGCTTTCCTCATACAGCGCCGGAGTTGGCAGATTCCAGTAGACACGCCGGAGGTTCAACAGCCCATGGTTCTGCAAGCCGTAGCTGCTGGCCAGCTTTCCGGCCTGATTGACTGCGGGAGATTGGACATCGAGATAGATGTTCATACCCACTCCCTCACGAGCTTGTGGTCGCCTAAATAGAGTTCATTCGGCGAGTTCGGATCAAGTGCCCACTTGATGCGGTCCAGGCCCTCGGTAATGTCCTTCATAGTTCCACAGTAGCTAAGGCGCAGATGCCCGTCGAAGCCGAATTCCTTGCCGGGCACGGTGACCACCCGTACCTGATCCAGCAGGAAATTGCTCAGCTTCTGGGAGTCTTTCATATACGCGCTGAAGTCGGGGAAGCAGTAGAACGTTCCGTCAGGCACGTGCAGGTTCACGCCCTCGAAAGCGCGCAGGCGATCAACCATCACGTTGCGATTGTTCTGCAGCGTCACCCGCAGGCTCTCAATGGACGACTGCACGCCGTTGAGCGCGCCCACTGCCGCCCACTGTCCGGGCGAAGACGGCCCCGAAGTCTGTTGCGACTGAATGGTTGCCATGGCCTCGATCAACCGCTTGTTGGCGATTGCCCAGCCGATGCGGAAACCCGTCATGGCATACATCTTCGAAACGCCATTGATCACCACCAGCTTCGATTCCTCGATCGGCTCGTGCATGAAGTCATAACCAATGGGCGCGCTTTTGCCGTCGAACACCAGCCGGTTGTAGATATCGTCCATGATGAGATAGAGACCTTTGCTCTCGCAAAACTCGACCATCTCCTGGACGAAATCCTTGGAATACATCACGCCGCAAGGATTATTGGGACTATTCAGAATGATTGCCTTGGTGTATGAGCTAACCACGCTGATGATCTCATCTACGGTTGGCGTGAAGCTTCCATCCTCAGCGGTGACGGGAACAGGAACACCACCGGCGAGCTTCACCATTTCCGGATAACTCACCCAGTACGGCGCCGGAAAGATCACTTCTTCCTTGGGATCGAGGATGGCGTGAAGCAGTACCATGAGCGCTTGCTTGGCGCCTCCGGAAGCGATTACATTGGCCGCCGACACAAACTTGCGGTAATGCTCTTCCGTGTAGCGAATGATGGCTTTCTTCAGCGCGGGGATCCCGTCGGGCGGGGTGTACCGGATTTCTCCCGTGTTCAGCAATGACGCACAGTTAATCACCGCATCAAGGGGGGCTTTGCTTTTGGGTTCACCACCTCCCAAATGAATGACCGGCTCCCCCTTTTCGCGGAGCAGAGCGGCTGTTTCGTTCAGTTTGAGAGTCGCCGACTCACGGATATCACGAGCGAGCTGACTAAGACTCATGACGCTTACCTACCCTCCTTATGCAGATTGCAATCCTGACAGCTACACGGTGGTCAGGGGCACGCTTGATGCTGGGGCGCCTCAGCAGCGACAGGAAACCTCAAAGCATTCAGCATCGGCTCTCTCCAGTTCCTCTTCCTTCACCATTGCCTGTTTGAACATCTCATCCGATGGCACAGGATGGTTGAGCCAGTCATAGAGGAAGACGCGTGACTGTTGCGCCGACAAATCGCGGACTTCGCGGAGACACTCATTGCCGGGCCGGCCGGTAACTGGGTCAATCACGATCGCGTTCAGGGGCGGTAGATGGTGTTGCTTGCAGTAACAGTAGATGTAGTGCAAGACGCTGCCGGTCGTTTCAGGAAATTCCGTTATCTCCGACAAAAGTGAATAGCTGACAACTTTCTGTTCTCTGGCTGCAAATGCCAGTACTGGCCAAAACTGCTGCGCTCGCTGCTCCAGTGTCATGAGGAGACCTCGTCGTGCATCGGGAAATCGAGTGTGAGTTGTCGGAAGCCACCTCGCCGAGCTCGAGGGCTCCAACCAGAAGTTACAGGCTATGTCCGGCCACACCGCCTGTCAGTGAGCGTTATCACCGAGGGGCGTGTCGCGAGCAGACGGCGCAGGGTTCGTGGGCGCATAAATGGTCCTTGAAATGTCATCATGATGTCATCATGGTGTTGACATCGCGCGCGGTGTCGTCGACTCCATTAACTCTTCTGAAATGAACTGCTTAAGATTTTCTGCCAACCGAAATGGCGGCATAAATTGTGGTCGTCGGAAGAGAAGCGGTAAGCAATTGATTGCAGAGGCATTAAGGTTCGGTAGCGCTATCGGGAATCGAACCCGAGTTTGAAGATTGAGAATCTTATTACCTAGCTAGTGCCATCAATGACTTACGGGTGATTGTGACCACTCTGTGTACCGCCTTGTGTACCACAAATTCAAAAACTGCCCTATTGAACGGCATCGCTTGCCTCGGGGAAGGCGGCTGCAATTCCTTCCGCCACGTTGCGGGTCTGATACTCGACAAACTTCCCGAACCCGGCAGCAACATGCGTCTCTGTAACGTGGACGTAGTAGCGAGCAGCAACGGCGGGTGAGCTATGGCCCATTAAGCGGGCGAGCGAGAATCTGTCCATCCCCGACTGTGCGGCCCGCGTGCCGAACGTGTGACGCCAGCAGTAGAACTCAAACGGCTCCAGCTTGGCATCCTTCACGGCCTTTTCGTGCGGATGCTGAAACGAGATAACGTGTCCCGCATTGCTAGTGCCGGGAAACACGAACTCGGGTTGGTTCGACTTCGATTCCGCCACTCTCTTGCGCCGCTGTAGCACCTCAGCAGCACGCGGAGTCAGCGGAAGGCTTCGCTGTGCGCTCACCGTCTTGCCCTGGCGAACGTGAATGACGCCATGCGGACACTCGGGGCGTGCGATCAAGTCCACATCGGCCCACAGCAGCGGGAACAATTCGCTGTTGGGCCGCATCCCGGTATCTACCGCGAGGATGGTTGCGTCCCGCAGATTCTCGGAAGCCTTCGCCAAGTACAGCGCCTCTTCCTTGAAACTGAGCACGCGGTCACGGCCCTTCGGCTGTGGCAGTTCATGGACGGCGGGCGCGAGAGTAAGTTTGCCCCATTCAGCCGCGACTTTCAGAATGCGCCGCAACGTGCGCAGATCGCCGTTGACAGTCACAACGGAATTTTCCGCTACCTCTTGCCTATGGCGGGCGTATTTGCTCGCCAGATCGCCTGTAATGACGTTTAGCGGGGCATCTGCGATAGCAGCGAATGCCAGAAGCCTCTCCAGGCAGCCATCGTAAAACGTGTGCGTTCCCGGCTTCGTGTGCGTCTTGGCGTACTGCAAGAATTCTCTTGCGAACGCGCGGAAGATCGGCGGGGAAACGGCACTAAGTTTCGGCCACGGATCGCGCGGGTGAATCTCCCCGAGTCGCAACGCCCGCCGGTGTTCGTCCTCAGCGTCCTTCGCGTCTTGCTTGTTTTGTGTCCGGGCAGACTTCACGATGCGGAAGTTCTCCGCTGTGCCATCGGTGTTCCTGACACTCCAGCGGAAGTTGTACCAGTAGGTTTTTCCTCGTTTGTACAGCATAAGCGCGCCTCACTTTGCAGCGGTCTTGCGTTTCGATTTTTTCTTGCGGCCCTTCGGCCTTCCGCCCAACTTGCCGTTAGCTCGTGATGCTGTGGCTTTCGCTTTCGATGTGACGGAGCCACGGCACGCGGGGCAGTAGCAGATTAGCTCGATGTGGTGGATTGGAACAGCTATACTCCATGCAGCGAACACCGCGCGGTAGCCGCTGAGGAATAGCCGATGCCTAAGAAGCCCGACATGCACGCAGCCGCGCTGAAATCATGGCGCACCCGGCGCAGAATGAGCGCCTTCGCCAAGGCCCGCGCTGCGGAAGCGGCCAGCAAAGAAGCGCTCCGCGTCTACTGCCAAGAGCATGGTTGGAAGCTGGCGTTCTTCGAGGGCGCTACAGGTTCACCGCGCACGGGCATCATCGATGCGATTGCGTTCCGCCTTGGCCGCGAGAATGCCGATCTGCTGGACGTGCGCCTGATTCAGTTAAAGGGCGGGAAAGCGGGCGTGAGCGGAGCCGAGATTGCACGGCTCAAGAAAGCCTCTGCCGGGGCAACGGTAAGCTGGCAAATCGCTGCCTTCGATGGCGAATCTCTTCATCTACTGCCCGACCATTTGCCCGTCAAGTAAGATACTCCCGAAAACGAAAAACCCGGTGCTAACGAATGAATAACCCGTCAGCGTCTCCCACGCGTAAGCCTTCGGTCCTGCTCGACACTCGCGTTATCTACTGCGGGGACAATCTCGACCAGCTAAAGAAACTGCCTGATGCCTGCATCGATCTGATATACATTGACCCGCCGTTCAACTCGAATCGCAATTACGAAGTGTTTTGGGGAGAGACGCAAGAGCGGCGCTCGTTCGAAGATCGCCACGAATCGACGCAAGCCTATATCGACTTCATGCGCCCGCGCTGCGTCGAACTGGCGCGCGTGCTAAAGAAAACGGGCAGCTTCTACTATCACTGCGATTGGCACGCCAGCCACTACGTCAAGGTGATGCTCGACCAGATTTTCGCAGAGAGCAAGTTCATCAACGAAGTTGTTTGGAAACGCTCTGGTTCCCACAATGACGCCAAACAAGGCAGCAAGCATTACGGACGAACCCACGATGTGCTGCTGTTCTATTGCGGAGGCAGTGACAGCTACACATGGAATCAGCAATATGTCCCGCTCGATAAGAGCTACATCGAATCGCACTACTCGCAACGAGACGACGCGGGAAGGGCGTTTCAATGGACTGATCTTCGTGCTCCCGGCGGAGCAGCCCCATCGAAAGGGAATCCCCGCTACAGAGTGCTTGGCGTTGACGGCTATTGGCGGTATACGCAGGAGAAGATGGAGCAGTTTATTCGAGAGGGGCGAGTAGCCATTCCGCCAAACGGCAACGTCCCCAGATACAAGAGATTTCTCGACGAGTCTAAAGGTCTTCCAGTCGGCAGCGTGTGGGACGACATCAATCCCGTGAACTCACAAGCGATAGAATCTCTCGGCTATCCCACTCAGAAGCCGCTGCCATTGCTTGAACGGATAATCAAGACATCCAGCAACGAGAACGACATCGTGCTGGACGCATTCTGCGGCTGTGGGACAGCGCTCGTTGCTGCGCAGCAGCTAGGCCGTCAATGGATAGGCATAGACATCTCCCCGACCGCTTGCCGGGTGATGGCAAAGCGTCTCCGCGACGTGTGCCGACTGCCGGAGGATGAAAAGCTCTGGCGAGTAGGGCGTGGCTTCGTGGTGCGCGATCTGCCTTGGACGGAAGAAAAGCTCCGCAGGATTCCGCCGTTCGAGTTTGAGAACTGGGCTGTTATCGCGCTTGGCGGAATCCCGAACAAAGCTCAGGTTGGCGATATGGGCGTGGATGGCCGTATCTATCCCGTCTCAGCGATGCCACGCCAGAGCGGGAAAGCAGCCGGGGAACTCGACTTCATGGATACTTGGTATCCCGTCCAAGTGAAGCAGAAAGACAAAGCGGGCAGGCCCGACATTGATATGTTCGAGGCAGCGATGATCCGCGAGGGACGCCCGAAAGGTTTCTTCGTTTCGTTCGAGTTTTCCTCCGATGCTCTCCGCGAGGTGGGCGCGTTCTTCCGGCGAGAGCACCGCGTCATTGTGCCGCTGACGGTGCGGGAGATTCTTGATGAGTCAATCGCGCAGAAGTTGGTTTAAACCCGTCCCGCGAGTTCCCGCCGCGTCCCGGCGGGATTCGCCGCAAACTACAGTGGCCGACCATCTGTGAGCTGTTTTAGCCTCTCCTGACGCCACGCATTGCACCTGGGCGTGTCTATGGTGACCAACCCACTGTCCAAACTGCTTGCCACGCCCTGGAAAACTACTATGAGATTGGAGAAGTTCCAATCCGCCTGAACGGTTGTGAACCTCGCGCCCATCTTGTTCTGAACCTCGACTGGCTGCGAAACAGTGGGCTTCCCGTACTTCTCCGTCAGCTTCTTCAAGACTTCGCCAGCATTTTCGACTCCAAGCGTGTTGAACCCGATGCCTTCAAGCCTGCCGTCCAGTATTTGCCCGATTAGCGATAGACCACTGACGATCTCTGGCCTGTCGCCGAATGGAAACTTGATCTCAATGGTCTCGTTCACTACCGGGGTGCCGTCCTTACCTTTGTCGAGTCGCTCGTAGCACCAAAGCCGGTCATTGCCACTGTAAATAAATCTGTTTCTTGAGAGTTTCGTGCGCTGGCACTCCGGCAAACTCAGGTCCGCGCCTATTTCTAGTCCGAAGACTTTGGTGTTAGTTTTAACGTCGGGGGCAGATTGTGCAACGGTGCTCTGGGTCGGTACGGCATTCGAAGGAGCCTGCCCACGCGTAAGGTCGAGAGCAAGCTTTGTACCGCGGTCGTTCGCGCAAACAAATTGTGTGAACCCTATCCGGTGGAGATTCTCCGCGAACATCGCGTGCCCAGTGACGGTGCTGTAAAAGTCCTCAACTTGCGGAGCCGGAACTGGCAGATGGTAAACCAGCACTGTACCTTCTGCCTTGACTGATGCCCCAGGAATTAGTGCACTTATCCCTTTGTTCATCTGTGCCGCAAATAATT
>JBEKQY010000005.1:0-37092 GCA_049519235.1 Candidatus Korobacteraceae bacterium
GGTTGTCCCCGACGAACTCAGCATCGCTAACGGCACCCTGACCCCGAGCATGAAGTTGCGCCGCCGCCATCTGACCGAGCGATACAAGAAGGAGATCGATGCGCTCTACGCCGAGTCGGAATCGCATCCCCGGACGGCGGCTTCGGCCAAGCGATAAGTGATTGGCCGGTTTGTGAGCAAGGGCTTATCCGTCTCGTCGGACGCAGCTAAGGTATGCGCCCTGAGCATGTTCAGTCGAACTTAATGCGTTTCGAAGCCTCCTCGATGCGCTTGCGGTGTTCTTCGCGAACCGCCTCTTCTTGCACACGCCGCTGAGCTCGCTTTCGTTGCCACTCGCGGTATTCTCCGTTGGTTTCGGAGATCGCTAACTGCAGCGTATCGCGATGGTAACGTTCAACTTCCTCGATTGTCGTCCCATCTAGCGTTACCGTTGCGCCGGAGACGTGTGCGATGCCAGGCCTGTGCATCGAGGTCCAGCGAGGAGGATGGTTCCAGTTTTCCGTAAATAGCTCCACCCACTCGGAAGTTGGTCTGCGAGAAAGCGCGAACGGAATCGAATACAGAGCGCACCCCGGAGTTCCGTCGTTCCGTGGTTCCGTGACGTCCTCGACTATCACGCGTGTAATCTTGATGTCATCAAATTCCGAGCTGGTGCTTACGGCCAATGATTCTGACTCGCGATTCGCTGTTGCAGCGATCGTTGCCATCGGCCTCCCAATGGGAGGTGCAGTTTCGCGAATTCCTAGCAACGTACGAACAAGATCCTCATAGTCTCTCTCAGAATAAGGGTCCCCCGTGAGATTGATGTAATACTTGCCGAGCAGCCAAGATGGCGCGGCCTGGGACCAAGTGCCGCTTCGTAAGACAGGAATGAATTTGCGATTGTTCTGAGAGGTCATCACTTCGGATGTCATGATGTCTCCCTCGTAACCAACACCACCTTCGCGTGCGTCCGAACGGTGCTTGTAACGAGGCGTGCAGATAATGACGACAAACTGGTTCTCGCGGATGGCGCGCTCCATAAAAGCGGGTAACTGATCTCCCGGAATCGCTGCCCATCTATCGATGCAAACGTCCACTCCATCTGCACGGAGACGCTCCGCCAATTTGCGGACCCACTCACGATGGGTTTCGTCACCCCAGGAATACGAGACAAATGCTGACTTCAAAACACCACCTGGACCGGGATTCCGGGTTTCACATGCGCCCAGATTGGCCCCAAATGCCCTTCGAGCGTATTCGCACATTCGCCTGCCATGGGAGATAGCTCACTCGGGGCCAGGTCGATAATAACAGGGCTAGCGGATTGGCAGACGTTTGTCGTCCGAAGAGGCAAGCGCAAACCCTACCTCGAAGCATGGAAGTTGCGCCGCCGCCATCTGACCGAGCGCTACAAGAAGGAGATCGATGCGCTCTACGCCGAGGTGGAACCGCATCCCCGCACGGCGGCTTCGGCCAAACGATAAATCACTCTCAATAGCACTTTCCGGCGTAGCCTAGCTTCCCCAGATTGGGGTATACTTCCGCTCATTCTGGACGCCAACGATGGTCGCTGGGTCCAGAGCATACCCGAAGCCCTTCGTCGAACATCAAGAGGAGCATATTTATGAAGATTGAATCGGTACGGCACGCAGCACACATGACAGTTCGTATTTCTGCGGTGATGGCATTGCTCGCTTGCGCCGCGCTGCTCAGCGCACAAGTACGGAGCGGAGTAGGAATCTATCCTCCCTCCAGCATTGAGCAACCGTGGGACATCGGCGTGAACATGCACACGAATTACATTATCTACGCGCCGACAGGCTCGATCATCCCCCTTGCTCAACCGGCAGGAGAAACGCCGGCTTCGCTGGGTTGCGTTTATGACGTCGTGTCCAATCCGGTGTCGGGCTGCCCGATTAATGGCACGACCCAGGTTCCCACCGGCGGCAGCGGCGTAATCGTCATTGTGGACGCCTACGACTATCCTTCGGCAGCCGCGGACCTCTCGACCTTCTCCACGACCTTCGGTCTGCCGCAAGCCAACTTCGCGGTGGAGTATGCCAGCGGCAGGAAGCCGTCGAACGGTTGCGGGCCCGGCTGGCAACTTGAGGAATCGCTGGACATCGAGTGGGCCCACGCCATGGCGCCCAATGCGCAGATCGTCCTGATGGAAGCTTCTTCGGCCAGCAACAGCGCACTTTACCAAGCCGTGACGGCGGCCAACTCCTACATCGCGGCGAATGGCGGCAAGGGCGAAGTCTCCATGAGCTGGGGCGGCAGCGAGACCTCAAGCGAGACCGGTTCCGACCACTACTTCACCCAGTCGGGCGTAGTGTATTTCGCCTCTGCCGGCGATTCTCCGGGCGTGATCTATCCCAGCTCGTCGGTGAACGTGGTTTCTGCCGGCGGCACGCAGGTGAATCGCAACGGCAGCGGCGATTACACCAACCAGACGGCGTGGAGCGATGGCGGCGGTGGAGACAGCCGCTACGAGTCGCGGCCCTCGTTCCAGAGTTCCGTCGAGAGCATTGTGGGCAGCCATCGCGGCACGCCCGATCTTTCCTTCGACTCCAGCGGCGGCTCACCCGTGGCGGTTTACAACTCCAACTGCTACGGCGCTTGGCTTGAGGTCTACGGAACCAGCGTGGCCTCGCCTTCGCTGGCGGGAATTGTCAACAACGCGGGACACTTCGAGACCAGCAGCAATGCGGAGAACACGCTGATCTACAGCAACCTGGGAAATACCTCGGACTTCACCGATATCACTTCCGGCAGTTGCGGCACCCACAGCGCCACCACCGGTTGGGATTTCTGCACCGGAGTCGGAGTGGATAAAGGGTTCGCGGGAAAGTAGTTGGTAGACCGCAGTCTATTGTTGAATTGCATAGCGCCCGCTTCGCAAGAAGCGGGCTTTTCGTTTCTGCAGTGATGGCGAAGCGATCAGTATCGGCCAACTTCCGAAACCAGCCACTCCTAGCTAGGAGCGCCTAGGCGTCCCGCCGACATGGTCTTCTGTTGGGAAGGCGCTTCCGGTACAGAGGTGACTGCCGGCGATGACCGTTTCTTGAATTCAATCATCGCCCTGAGCGAAGGAATCCCAAGTAGCCTCATATGCTTTCGTTTATTCCTTCCAACCAGACGAACGCCTAAGCTTTCCAGATAGGATTCAACAGCAACCTTGATGAATTCGTCAAGCTCGCGATACATATCCAAAACTCGCATGCTCTTGTAGTGTTTACCCCAGCCGTTGATCAGGTTAGTCAGTTTCTGGAGTGTCTTGAAAAGGCTAATGCCGCTGTTCGGCTTCACGACCTCTTCGACCTTAGCCTTAAGCCTCTTTACGGCCTTGCTAGCTGGAAATATCTCCTGTCCCTCGAAACGCACTCCAAGAAACATCAGGCCGTCTTTGGAGAAATTGCCAATCCTGCTCTTAGAATCCGGTGTGTTAAGCTCGTGGATCCTCAGGTTCAACGTTCCCAATGTATCCCTGCTGAGACTGTGGGCCTGCCCAGCCCGGTCTGCGCTCTCGCACATGACTACGAAGTCATCGGCATATCGAACGAGATTGAATCCATACCGCAGCATCCGCCGGTCGAATTCGTACAGATAGAAGTTCGCCAGCATCGGAGACAGCACTCCGCCCTGCGGAATGCCCGAATCAGCACCCAAGAACAGTTCCTGAAACTCAGTTTCGTAGCTTTGCAGATTCTCCAATTCCAAATTGAAGCATTGCCGAAGCAAGGGCAAGAGACTTCTCTGGCGAACGCGCTTGGAAAACATCTCCCACAGCACTTGCTTGTCCACCTCTCCAAAAAAATTGATGATATCCGCCTCAAAATAGAATTTGTTCCCCTGCGCTAGGAGTTCGCGAATACGATTGATGGCCGGCGTGACTCCACGGCCCTTGATGAAAGCGAAACTACACTCCAAATTGAATTCTTGAAAGGCTGGCTCAATAAACAGAGCGATCGCCTTCATCACCACCCTGTCCCGAACGGTTGCGATTTGTAGCGGCCGCTCCTTCTTCGATCCTGGCTTCTTGTTTGCGTGAGCGCGAAGCTTATTGAACACGTACTTACCGGCTCGTAGGTCCACGCTAATTTCGGCGAGGTTTTCATCCAACCGGCTCTTGAAGGCCTTTATTGTTACGTTGTCCACTCCCCTAGATAACATGTTGCGCTTGGAAATCTCTCTCCAGGCCTTGCGGAGGAATTCTCTGTCGGAAATAGTTTGACGAGCTGATGCGGAATGGATCATCGAAAGTATTTGCCGCCTGCGGAGAACCTTCGGATGCAGGCGGCATTCTCTACGGCGTTGCTTGAGCAGTACGACGAAAGTCCGTACGCAGTTCGCAGTCGCCTTCGCTTCGTGTTGAAGCGACGCCTCCACCAAGACTCCATCGCAGGGCAAACCAGCTTCCCCGGTTCGCCGTCAACGGAGGGGCGAGGCCTAAACAGACTAGAAGGACGCAAACCCCGGTCGCCGTAAGCGACCGGAACAGCCCATGATCTATTCTAGCCACGGTCCAGCGCCGATAGATCTGGAGCAAATGCTGTCCATAGACGTTATAGAAGGCGAAGGTGATAGCCGCCATCTCCGCCGCGACGATTCCTATCGTGTTGAAGTGCATTCCGGAAATCGCAAGCCACGGGAACCGGCTGCGAGCGCCGATTTCACCAACCGCAAACCCGCACCCAACCACCGCGAGCAGCACGCCGCTGACGCGAAGCGGGGTGGGGCGTTGCCGCCGCCGGGCCAGCATGTACAGCAGCACCCAGACCGGCGCGACATATTGCAGCACGATGGCCGTCGCCACCGTCGTCTTCTCGATGGCGAAATAGTAGAAGTAGTTTGAGCCGGCGATTCCCAGAATTCCCAGCAGAAAGAATTGCACCACATGACTACCGCGCACCCGCAGCGCCGAGGGGTTCCTGAGCAGCAGAATCGGCGCCAGGAGTAGAAGCGCGATAGTACTGCGGCTCTGTGCCAGGATGAGCGGATCAATCGAGCCCGAGACATGCCCCCGGCCCCAAAATCTGCCGGTGAATATCGCGCGCCCCATGGCCGCCGATAGCCCCCAGCAAAACGTGGCAGCGGCAATGTAGAAGTAGCCGCGAACGGGATGAGCCTTACGGTTCAAGGAGCTGGTCGAGGCGTTCAGGATCGAAGCCGATGAGAACTTCTTCACCGTCAGGACACTGCTCGCGGTGCACGTGGTGACCCGCGGCCCAAGGCGATCAGTCCTAGCGCTTGTGGTCGTGCGGTTTCAGTTCGCCGGCATCGTGCTGATGATCGTGCGGGCCGTGCTCATCGCCATGCTCGTGGTCATGACCAGCATCGGAATCGTGGGTATGCTCGTGCGTGTGGCTGTGCTCGTGCTCATGACTGTGCTGGTGGGTGTGCTCGTGCGTATGCGTGATATCACCGTGCGAGTGTTCGTGGGTGTGAGTGTGCTCGTGCGGGTGCTCGTGCTTATGCTTGTGTTCGTGTTTCCCTTCCATAGCTCACCTCATTCTGATGATTCGCAGCTTACGAACCAGCCACACCACTTAATCGGCGAGTGCGCCCTGGCTGTGCGAAGAGCGCAGTACGCGATCGACGGTATACGGAGCGCGCTTGGTGGGCTCGTGGAAGTGTCGCACCTGCAATTCGCCCAGCAGCCCGAGCGCGATCAACTGCACACCCGCCACAATCAGCACCGCGGCAAATACCAATAGCGGTCCGTGCTCGTCCATCACATTCTTGCCGCGCAGAAACTTCTCCGCCACCAGCCACAGGGCGATCACCGTTCCCGTCAGCGAGCTTAACGCGCCACAGGTGCCGAAAAAGTGCAGCGGTCGCGACATGTATTTCAGCAGGAAGCGGATGGTAATCAGGTCGAAGAAGACGCGGACGGTGCGCGAAATGCCGTAATGCGATTCGCCGCGCTCGCGGTTCACGTTGCGGATGGGGATCTCGCAGATCGTCGCTCCATACGCCGACGCCAGCGCCGGAATGAAGCGGTGCAGTTCGCCGTAGAGCGGCACCTCCAGCACCACCTCGCGGCGGTACGCCTTGAAGGTCGTGCCGAAGTCGTGCAGATCGACGCCGCTGAGCTTGGCCATCAGCCAGTTGGCGACCCTCGACGGAACGCGCCGCATGACGTAGTTGTCGGTACGCTGCTTGCGCCAGCCGCTGACAATGTCGTAACCCTCACGCAGCTTTTGCAGGAACAGCGGAATGTCGTGGGGATCGTGTTGCAGGTCGCCGTCCATGGCGATGACGTACTCGCCTTCGGCATGGTCGAAGCCCGCTGCCAGCGCCGACGTCTGTCCGAAATTGCGGCGCAGCTTCACGACCACCACGCGACGGTCAACCGCGGCAATCTGCTGCAACAACCAGAAGGTGTTGTCACGGCTGCCGTCATCGACGAAGACCAACTCGAACGGCTCGCCCGCCGCTTCCATCACGACCTTCAGCCGGTCGTACAGTTCGGTGACGTTCTCTTCTTCGTTGTGAAACGGAACGACGATGGAATACTTGAGCACAGGTCCTTAATTATACCGTCCAGCCGCTTGGATTTGGCACAGCAATATCGACCTGCCGGGAGACCGCAAAATGCAAACACTTGCCCTTTGCAGCGCCTGCTCTAAAGTGGACGCCCGTTAGCGTCCGATGGTTGCAACATATTCGAGAAGCCGCGTAATTCCTGTCTGAAACACGTCGGTCTGTGTGATGAGGCTGACGATCAGATATCCGCCGGCAGCGAAATCATAGAAATGTCCCGGCTGCACCAGAACATCGCGTTGTTGCAGCAAGGCAATGGCGAAATCTTCATCCGAAGCGGTCACCGGCACTCGCAACACCACGTACCAGCCGCCCTCGACATCGAGGCGATGACATAGCTTTTGCGCTGCAAGCTGCGCATCGAGCTCTTGCAGGTTTGTCCGGATGCGCCGCATCAGTTGGCCCTGGATGCTCTGCCGCTGTTCCAGCATCGTGGGAATCGCGAGTTGAACGGGAGCATTCATCGAGAGATAGGTGTCCGCGATCACCTCCAGCCTCGCCAGCGCATCTCGCTTCAGCGCCTGTGGGCCGCTGACCGCAATCCACGCCACCTTCATCTGCGGCAAGGCAGAGATCTTCGACAGACCGCTCAACGTGAAGGTCGTCACGTTGCGGTTCGCCGCAAACGTCAGCCGTGTTTCGTGCGACAGAGAGTAATCGAGAAAAACTTCATCGGCGATGAATGCCAGGCTGCTTTCCACGCAGATGCGATTCAACTCCTCCGCCTCAGGCGGCTTCACATACGATCCCGTGGGATTGTTGGGATGCACCACCGACACGGCGCGGCATCGCCCGCCGGCAGACTCCCCGCGCTCAAGCGCGCCCCGCAGCGATGGGAAATCAATTTGCCAGCCGTGATCGTAAACCAGCTCATACGGAACCAGCTTCACGTCCTGGATGTCGGCAAGAGAATCAAAGAGCGGATAGCTCGGAGTAGGGACCAGCAGCGCGTCTCCCGGATCGCACAGCAGGCGGACGACGAACGAGTAGGCTTCGCTGGTGCTGGTCGTCAGGATTAGATCGTCAGGCGAAATCTGGGCGCCGTGCTCAGCATAATAAGCAGCAACCGCCGCTCGCGCCACAAGCAAGCCCTTCGGCTGCGGCTCATAGCGCAGCGCTGCGGGATGGGCCAGCGCTCGTAGCAATTCTTCTCCGCGATATTGCAAGCCAATTGTTGTGGGATTCGAAGAAGTCAGGTCGAGCAGTTTCCTACCCGCGCGGCGATGCGCGTCGAGCGCGTCCGTGTAGCGATTGGTCCTCAGGTCCCACGAAGTGCGCCGCGCGAAGAGCAAGAGAACCCTCTGTGCCTCTTGTGTCTCTGTGGTGAAAACTTACTTCCCTGCCGCCTCGCTCTGCGGCTTCCAGCGCAGCACCGGCTTTCGCGCCGCCGTCGTCTCGTCCAGCCGCGAGATGCGGGTGTTGTGCGGCGCTTCGGCGATGATCTCGGGATGCTGCGCGGCCTCCTCGGCAATCGCCTTCATCGCATCGATGAACAGGTCAAGCTCCTCCTTCGACTCGCTCTCCGTGGGCTCGATCATCATCGCGCCATGCACTACCAGTGGGAAGCTGACGGTGTAAGGATGGAAGCCGTAGTCGATGAGCCGCTTGGCGATGTCGCCGGTCTTCAAGCCCTTGGAACTCTGAATGCGATCGCTGAAGACGACCTCGTGCATCGTGGGCGTGCTGTACGGCAGGTCGTAAACGCCTTCCAGCTTCTTGCGGATGTAGTTCGCGTTCAGCACCGCGTCTTCCGTCGTCTGGCGCAAACCGTCAGGCCCGTTGGCCATGATGTAGGCCAGCGCGCGCACGTGCATTCCGAAGTTGCCGTAGAACATGCGCACACGCCCAATCGACTTGGGCCGGTTGTAATCGAAGCCCAGCGTGCCATCCTTCTTCGTGACTACAACCGGAGCCGGCAAAAACGGCTCCAGATTCTTCTTGCACGCGACCGGCCCTGAGCCTGGACCGCCTCCGCCGTGGGGCGTGGAAAAAGTCTTGTGTAGGTTCAGGTGCAGCACGTCGGCGCCAAAGTCGCCTGGGCGCACCTTGCCCACCAGCGCGTTCATGTTGGCGCCGTCCATATAAAGCAGCGCGCCCTTGGCGTGCAGCACCTCGGCGATCTTGTGAATCTCCTGCTCGAAGACGCCTAGCGTGTTGGGATTGGTGAGCATCAGAGCGGCGACATCCTCGTTCACCTGCGCTACCAGCGACGCAACGTCCAACATGCCGGCTGCGTTCGACTTCAGGTTCTCCACCGTGTAACCCGACATGGCCGCAGTTGCCGGATTGGTGCCATGCGCCGAGTCGGGGATCAGAATCTTCTTGCGTGGATTGCCGCGCGACTCCAAATAAGCCCGCACCATCAGGATGCCGGTGAGCTCGCCATGCGCGCCGGCGGCGGGCTGCAAGGTGATCGCGTCCATGCCGGTGATCTCGGTGAGCTGCTCGCTCAGCATCTTCAGAATGCGCAGCGCGCCCTGGCTGACGCGCTCGGGCTGATACGGGTGCGCCTCGGCCAGTCCCATCAGCCGCGCCACGTACTCGTTCACCCGCGGGTTGTACTTCATGGTGCACGATCCCAGCGGATACATGCCGTGGTCCACGGCGTAATTCCACGTCGACAGCCGCGTGTAATGGCGGATGATCTCGATCTCACTTACCTCCGGCATCTCGCCCAGGTCCTCGCGTGCCTGCCCGCCCAGCAGTTGGGACGGATCTACGCTCGGCACGTCCAGCGGCGGCAGCTTGTAGCCCTTCTTGCCGGGCGACGACTTCTCGAAGATCAATCCTTCGTTCTGGCTGATGTGGGTGGTCGCTTTGCGGATCTTCTCGTTCAGGTTCACAGCGCCACCTCCTTCGCAGCCGCGTCAATCGAGGCCTTCGCCGTGGTCTCGGTGCAGCACCACAGCGAGGCGTTTGGCAATTCGGGATAAAACTTCTTCAGCGGGAAGCCTCCGATGATTCGCTGCCCCAGCAGCTTGTCGTTGATGGCGTAAGGATCGGTTTTGGTCTGCACGACGAACTCGTTGAAGCGCGGCGCGCCCTCGAACAACACCGTCGCGCCGCTCTTCTTGAACTGCTCAGCGGCGTAGTGAGCTTTCGCCAGGTTATGCGTCGCCAGCTCCTTCAATCCCTCGCGACCGTAGACCGTCATAAAGATGCTGCACATCAGCGCCACCAGCGCCTGGTTGGTGCAGATGTTTGATGTCGCTTTCTCGCGACGGATGTGCTGCTCGCGGGTGGAGAGCGTCAGGACAAATCCTCGTTTGCCATTGCGGTCGCGGGCTTCGCCGACCAGACGGCCAGGCATTTGCCGCACGAATTTGTCGCGAGTGGCAATCACTCCGCAGTACGGACCGCCGAATCCCAGCGGCACGCCGAACGACTGCGCTTCCATGCTGACGATGTCGGCCTGATCCGGCGGCTTCACAATGCCCAGCGAGACCGCTTCCGCGATGGAGACGATGAGGAGCGCTCCCTTGCGGTGCACGATGTCGGCGATGGCCGCGATATCTTCGAGGGTGCCGAAGAAATTCGGCGATTGGATGAGCACCCCGGCGGTATCGTCGTCGATCGCCATATCGAGCGTGTCGAGATCGACACGGCCATTCTTCGCATAACCAAAAGTTGCAATCGGCATGCCTTGATAGCGCGTGTAGGTGGTGATCACTTCCCGATACTCAGGATGGACCGTGGCTGCTACTGCGCCCTTGGATCGGCCCGTGATGCGCCCTGCCATCATCAACGCTTCGGCCGCGCCCGTCGAGCCGTCGTACATGGAAGCGTTCGCCACGTCCATGCCGGTCAGCTCGCAGATCATGGACTGGAATTCGAAGATCGATTGCAGCGTGCCCTGGGCGATCTCGGGCTGATAGGGCGTGTAGGCGGTAAAGAATTCGCCGCGCGAGATGAGCGCGTCGATCACCACCGGGCGGTAGTGCGAATATGCGCCGGCTCCGAGGAAGGTAGCGTAGCCCTGCGCGCTGTTGGCGGCACGCTGGCGGAAGAACTCCACGATCTCGCTTTCAGCGTACTGGCGTGGGATCTTGAGGTCGCCTTTCAGGCGATACTCCGCCGGAATGGCGGCAAATAGATCGTCGATCGATTTCGCGCCGATTTCGTGCAACATGATTTCGCGATCGGACTGCGATTTAGGAAGATAGCGCATGGGTACCTGTTGCTTTCCTGGGCGACGTTGTAAGAATGGTTTGTGTCAGGGCACGTCTTCAGACGTGCCGCAATCAGGGCGGCAACAAATTGGGCTTTAGCCCCTGCCTAGCGCTGTTGCAGGGGCTAAAGCCCTGATCTTATCAAGCCCCTGTTTGGCACGACCAAGGTCGTGCCCTGACACAAAGCAAAATCGCGGTTCGTAGCTCAGTGCCCGCCCTCTTCGGCGATGAACTTCTCGTAGTCGGGGGGCGACAGCAACTGGTCGGCCTCACTCGGGTCCTTTAGAGTGACCTTGATCATCCAGGTCGCATTGGCGTCTTTGTTGACCTGCTCGGGCGCGGTGTTCAGCGCCTCGTTGATTTCCGTTACCGTGCCCGAGACGGGCGCGAACAAATCCGACACCGCCTTCACCGACTCGACCGAGCCGAAGGTTTTGCCGGCGGCGATCTCAGCGCCAACTTTGGGCAGCTCGACAAAGACGATGTCGCCCAGCGAGTTCTGCGCGTAATCCGTAATGCCGACGATGCCGGTGTTGCCGTCAATTTTCAGCCACTCGTGTTCCTTGGTGTATTTGTAATCCGCGGGATAAGCCATTCGCTGTCCTCCTCAGGACCGACGGTGGAAGCGCCGGGCTTCAGCCCGGCGAAATGTAGACAATACTAAGGATGGCTTCAGCCACGGCTGACCAGGGCTAAAGCCCGTTTATTTATTGCAGAAATCGGCACGGCTAAAGCCGTCCCCTTCCGCCGCAATTTAACTACGACTGCTTCTTGGGGCGCTTGTAAAACGGTGTTGGCACGATCTTGCACTTTACCGGCTGGTTCCTGATCTCCACGGCCACTTCATTGCCAATCGCTGACTGCTCGACTGGTACATAGGCCAGCGCAATGTTCTTCTTGAGGAACGGGGCGTAGGAACCGCTGGTCACGTATCCGATTTCTTTGCCGCTAAGATTGAGCACCTTGTAGCCGTCGCGCGGAATGCCGCGATCGACCGACTCCAGTCCTACCAGCGTGCGCTTGATGCCTTCAGCCTTGGCGCGCTCCAGCGCAGCCCGGCCAGTGAACTCGCCTTTGTCCATCTTGAGGAAGCGCTCCAGCCCAGCTTCCCAAACGTTGATCGACTGCGAAATCTCATGGCCGTAGAGCGGCAGCCTGCCTTCCAGACGCAGTGTATTGCGTGCGCCCAGGCCGCATGGCACGATGCCGAATTCTTTGCCCGCTTCCAGCACTTCATGCCAAACCCGGGCGCTCGTTTCCTCGTCCGTCGGCACGTAAATCTCGAAGCCATCCTCGGCTGTATATCCGGTGCGCGCGATCAGGATATTATTCAGGCCGCAGACGGTGCCGTGCGTAAACCAGTAGAACTTTACCTGCGACAGATCCGCGTCGGTGAGCTTCTGAAGCGTATCGACGCCCTTCGGACCCTGGATCGCGATCTGGGTGTAGTCGTCGCTCAGGTTTTCGACTTTGCAATCGAACTCGCATGTGCTGCCTGTGACCCAGTCAACGTCCTTCTCGCGCGTGCCGGCATTGATCACCAGCATGTAATCTTCTTCGCCAAGCCGATGCACGATCACGTCGTCGACAAAGGTTCCCTCGGGATACAGCATGGCCGAGTAGCGGCACTGGCCGATTGCCATGCCCGCAGCATCATTCATGGTGATGTGCTGCACGGCCTCCAGCGCCTGCGGCCCGGAGATGCGGATATCGCCCATGTGGCTGACGTCGAAGACGCCCACGCCGGTGCGGACCGCCAGGTGTTCCTTCATCAGTCCGCCTGTCGGGGGATATTCTACCGGCATGTCCCAGCCATTGAAGTCGACCATTTTCCCGCCCATCCGGCGATGGACGGCATTCAAAGCAGTTTTGCGAACCGGTGCGGCAACCTGAGTCTCGGAGGACAAGTGGGGATCCTTCAGCGCACAGACAAGCGCGGTCGAGGTTGGTGTAACTGAGTACGGTAACACGCGCGATTTTCGCGGTCAACGTAGGGAAAATCCCGGTAGTGGGTCTGTCTGATTTCCACCGCCTATGGAGGGAACGTCAGGCAGTAGCCTCCTATAGGTTTTTCCCTTGCTGGGTTGGAGGTCTTTTTGTAGACGTCCACGTTTATGCAGTCTGAATACCTCAATGTGCGAGATGGTCTTACCAGGAGATAATCGCCGGGAGCCAAGTCAACGCAGGACTTTTGGGATCGAAAGCACAGTAACTCCGCTGGCCTGCCTGCGATTTCGGCCTCGATGCTCAGCGCAAAGGTACCCTGGGATGAGCTGCTCTTAATCGTGATCTTTCTGTTTTCAGCGGACAACGAAGAAATAGCAACCAATCCGACTAAGAATACTAGCCCTTTCTCTCTCATTTTCGACAGCCTCAACCAACCTTGTCGCCGAGTGCTTTCAGGATAAGCCCTTTGTCAATTGGCTTGGCAGCGGATTCGGCTTCCGGCGGAGCGCGCAATCTACTACGCTCCGCGGAGGCAACTGCGGCAAGCAATTTCATTGCCCGCCAGCACCCACTGTCCAGGTTCTAGACAGTTACGAAAGTACAATCCTTTCCCACTCTGGCATTGGCCTTTCGTGTAGTTCCTGACGGCGCTAATCACAGACCACATCCCACCATTTTTTTCAAGATAGAAAGCAGACTACTGCTAGCAGGACGTGCCGAATGCGGACGCTTCCCGGTTTGGTGCTCGTTGCTTGTTCCAATTTCGCCCGGCGCTTGCTCTACCTTGCTTTCCTGGCCGCGCTGATTCTTATGCTGGCACCCGGGTTACGCGCGCAGGACGGTTCAACCTCGCTGCAAGGCATCATCGAGGACGCCAGCGGTGCGCGCATCGTCTCGGCAGCGATCACGGTCGCCGATCCCTCGCGCGGTTTCCGGCTGCAAGCGGTGACCGATGCGCAAGGGACCTTCAATTTCGGCATGCTGCCTCCCGGCCGCTATGACGTCACCGCTTCCGCTCCCGGAATGGCTACGAAAACCAGCCGCGGCGTGGAGCTGCTGGTGGGCGGCGTCTCCGTGGTCCATCTGCGGCTATCGCCGGCTGCGCTCACGCAAACCATTACCGTCAGCGCAACCCCGATTGCGGTCGATACCCAAAGCGGCGAGATTTCCAACGTGGTGACCCAGTCGGCTATCGCGGGCCTGCCGCTGAACGGACGCCGCTTCACCGATCTTGCTTTGCTCTCACCCGACGTGATCCAGGACCCGCGCGGCCTCACCTCGGACTCCAACGGCGACCTGTCGGTGGGAGGAATTCGCGGCTTTGAGAACAGTTTCCTGGTCGATGGCGCCGACGACAACAATTCCTTCTTCGCCCAGGCGCGCGGCGGCTATCGCGCGCCCTATCAATTCAGCAACGAGGTCATCCAGGAATTCCGCGTCTCGAAGAACTCTTATAGCGCGGAGCTGGGACGCTCCGGCGGAGCAGTCTTCAACGTAGTCACCAAGTCAGGCACCAACGACTGGCATGGCACCGGCTTCTACTATCTGCGCGACCGCTCCTTCGACGCCCAACAACCCTATGCTTCCAGCCAGCCGAATGACCGCCAGCAGCAGTTTGGCGGCACCGTGGGCGGGCCGATACGCAAAGACCGGATCTTTTTTTATGCGGGATTTGATCAGCACCTGCTGACCATGCCCTCGGTGGTGCAGTTCGCCAACGGCGCCAGCAGCATCGTTCCGCTGCCCACAGATTACGACTACACCGATCAGGCCCTGGTCTATGCCGCCGCGCAGAAGTTGAACAACATGGGCGGAAGCTATCCCACCACCATGCAGGGCAACGCCGGATTTGCCAAAGTAGACTTCAATCTCTCGCCCAAGCAACTCACTTTCATCCGCGTCAGTACATCCCGGCTTACCGGTACCAATAATGTCTTCTTCGATCCTTCCAGCCCAATAACCAACTACGCCGCGACTGCCAATGGAACCGAGAATGTCCAGACCGAAAGTGTGGCTGCATCCCTGATCAGCTCCTGGACTAACCGGTTTGCCACCAATCTGCGCTTCCAGTTCTCCCACGACGCGCAGGATTCCACGGCCAACACTGATCAACCGTGGACCAAGATTTACGACATCATGGACGGCTTCGGCAATCCCAGCACGCTTCCTCGTGACACCCGCGAAAACAAGTTGCACGTTGCCGAAACCCTCAGCTACGACACCGGCCGGATTCATTGGAAGTTCGGCGGCGACTTCATGCAGGCCTGGATCTACAACTACTATCCCTATCTTTTCGACGGTGAGTATTACTTCGACGACGTGAAGGTGAACCCCTGGACCTACGCACCGATGGAGTATGGCGAGCCGCTGTCGCCGCTGCGCGCCTTTGCCCACGGCGTGGCACGCTATTACATGCAGGACTTCGGCAACTCGGTCTCGCACCCCGATTCGCGCAACTATGCGGCTTTCATGCAGGACACGATCCGCGTGACCCGAAATTTCACGCTGAACGCGGGAATTCGCTACGACCTGCAAACCTTTCAGCCTGGTCCTCTGGTGAGCAACCCTTTGTACCCGGCATCGGGCAAGATTCCTACCGACATGAAGAACTTCTCGCCGCGGATCGGTTTCGCTTACTCGATCGGAGACAAGCACACAACGGTCATTCGCGGCGGCGGCGGCATATTCTATATGCTGATCCCTGCCATGTATGCGGCGCAGGTGGCCACCGACAATGGCATTCAGCAAAGCTCGCTCTTCCTCAACCTGATGAACCCAGCGCAGGCCGCCTTGTTTCCGACCTACCCAACACCTCTGGTGAATTGCCCGCCGGGAACGTTGGTTTGCAATCTGCCGAAATCCTTAGCCGGATTGGTGACGACGGACATTTCCGCCTTTGCGCCGAATTTCCAGACGCCTTACACCGAGCAGGCCAATCTGACCGTGCAGCACGAGTTCGGCCGCAGCATCGTGGGCACGGTGAGCTATGCCTACGTCCGCGGCGTCCACGAGATCCGTTCGCTGGATGTCAACCTTCCCGCACCGACTGTGGTCGATTATCCCGTCTACAACGAAACCGGAACGACCTACCTCGGCATGTACAGTGTCGATTCATTCTCGACCTGGCAGACCACGGCATCGCCCAGTTGTCCCTACCCTCCCTGCATCAATCCTGTGCAGCGGCCCGACCCGCAACTGGGTGCGATCAATTCCTATCAAAGCGCGGCCAGCAGTCTCTACAACGGAGTGACCGTGTCGTTAAAACGCACGCTGAGTCATGGCATGTATTTTCAGGTCGGCTACACGCTGGCCAAGGCCACGGATGATGGGCCCGATGCATTGGTCGTGGGACGGCCAGGAAATGTTCAAAATGCTTATGCCACTTCCCTGGAATGGGGGCCCAGCGTCAACGACCAGCGAAACCGTTTCATAGCGGCGTGGGTCAGCGAGCCCAAGTTTCACTTCGATAATGGGAGGCTGAATGCCTTGGCCAACCATTGGAAGGTGTCCAGTGTCATCACCGCCGGCTCGGGACGGCCAGTCAATGCCACGTTAGCAGGCGACCCCAACGGCGACGGCAATATCTACAATGATCGTCTCCCGGGTTACGAGCGGAATGCCTTCATTGGTCCGGATTATTTCAGCACTGACCTGCGCCTTACCCGCACCATACGATGCGGCGAACACGTGGTGTGGAATTTGGTCGCCGAGTCGTTCAATGTATTCAACCGCAACAACAGCCGGGTGCAGATCAGCGATGATGGCTTCTATAACTCTGCCGGCGAATTTGTCGGCTACACCTCGACCGTGAAGGGAACCGTCTATCCTGGCGAATTCTTAGTCAACTCGCAGTTCCTGACGCCCACCAACGCCTATGCACCGCGGCAAGTGCAGTTCTCGCTAAGGCTTACTTTCTAAGCAGGATAGCTACGCAATTCTACTTTGGTGCCGCGCCTGCATCGCGTTAGTGCTGCAAGTCTTTGCTTGACTTCCCGGTGAAACAAAGGGATAACTACTAGTGTCCATTTAGGACGAGTTTGGGGGTGTTTCCTGTTTGGCCGAAGTTCGCATTCAAGAGGGCGAGTCGTTAGAGAACGCCCTGCGACGTTTCAAGCGCAAAGTCCAGCAAGAGGACATCATCAAGGAAGTGAAGCGTCACTCCTTCTACCTCAAGCCGGGCGAAAAAAAGCGCGTGAAGGAAGCGCTGGCGCGCAAGCGCAGCCGCAAGAAAGCGCGTAAAGAGCAGGACTAATTTAAGGTTGGGCCGCCGCTCGCAGGGCGGCCCTTGCTTTGTTCCCTTCCTATGTGGGGTGGCAGCAAGTCGAACCGCAGTTTTATTTGCAGGACCATGCGCTTATGCATGGCGGGCCGAACCCAGGGAGTTGTACCCGAGCACTGGAGTTTGTGACTGCCAGCCGGGAATGCTCAGTCCGGTTCTCCTGTCAGTCGCAAGTTGACCCCTTCCGTGTGCTTGGGAGTCGCGGGCTGAAGGGAGCAACTCTCCATGGAATTCCGGGATAAGCTACTGAAGTGTATCGACTGCGGAGCGGACTTTGTGTTTACCGCGGGAGAACAGTTGTTCTTCCACGATAAGCAATTCAAGAACGAGCCCAAACGTTGCAAGGCCTGCAAGGCCAAGCGGGTCTCCACATTGGGAACCACGGCGGCGGCGCCAAACCATTACCACAAGGTGGAAACGCGGGCCAATTGCTCCGGGTGCGGCAAGGAGACCACCGTCCCCTTCAAACCCACGCAAGGCCGGCCAGTCTTCTGTCGGGAGTGTTTCCAGCAGCGACGAACCAGCGCTGCCACTGCCTGATCCGCCGCATCTTAGTCATCCGATAGCGCCCCACGCTCCCATTTCCGGACGCAGAGAAATGTCGTGTCTTTCCGAGGCATCGGAGCAATGTTGGCCGACTCTCTTTAAACTAATGACCATGCTCCGTCGCCGCAAATTCTTCGCCCTGGTCTTTACCTTCGCAACCCTGCCGCCGGTGGCCGCAACGGCGAAACCAATTCAGATGTCATGGGTCCCCCGTTCCATCGCCGCCGGCTCGCCTTGCCTGTTCCGGGCCGAGGTCGCCGGTCCGCTTTCCAGCCTCCGCGGCACATGGCTAGGGCATCAGATTACCTTCTTTCCTGCCGCTGACCCGCACGTCTGGTACGGCCTGGCCGGAGTTGACGTCGAGGCCAAACCTGGCAGCTACAAGCTGGATCTCGAGGCTACGCTGGCGGATGGCAAGCTCATTCGCGACGAGCGCACGGTGCGGGTGCGAAGCGCCAAGTACAAGACCGAGGCCCTCACCGTGCCGGACCGCTTCGTGCAACCCGACGCCGAAACTCTTCGCCGCATCGAGTCCGAGCGAAAAATCAAGGACGCCGCATTTTCCCACCAGACGGCTGCGCCGGAATGGTCAGGCAAATTTGTTGCCCCAATCGACTCGACCGTCTCGGAAGGATTTGGGACGCGCCGCACCTTCAACGGAAAACTGGCCAGCATTCATCGCGGCCTCGACTACCACGCCAAGTCCGGCTCGCCCGTAGTTGCTGCCAATTCCGGCGAAGTGGTGCTGGCGCAAGAGCTGTTTTATGAAGGCAACTGCGTCATCATCGACCACGGACAGCAGTTCATGACGCTCTATATGCATCTGTCGCGTATGGATGTGAGCGCAGGCGAAAAGGCAAAGAAGGGACAGCAGATTGGCTTGTCAGGAGCGACCGGCCGGGTCACCGGGCCGCACCTTCACGTCGCAGTGCGTTGGCAGGGGGCCTATCTCGATCCTGCCCGGCTGTGGACATTGCCTCTGCCAACTGCACCGTGAGGAGTAGCCGGTCGTAAGAATTTATTCCGCTCTCTTCGCCGCGGCCTCGCGTTGCACCATCGAGCTGTCGGAAAGCGGGTTCTTCCTGGCCGCGGATTTCTGCGCCAGCATCTTCTGGTCCTGGTGCGTAATCAGCAGCGCTTCCAACTGACGCAGCAGCTCATCTGTATTGAGCGGTTTCACCAGCAGAGACTGCGCTCCCTTGGTCTTCCACTCGTTCCCAAGCAAGGGATAGGCGGTCAGCAGGGCCGTTGCCGGATCGTACGGCTGCTGGTGCGCGGCATGGATTACGTCATAGCCGGAGTTTTCGGTTTCCATCCGTATGTCGGTGATCACCATCTCATAGACGCCGCTTTTCAACTTGTTCTGCGCTTCCCTGGCGGAAGCGGCGGTGTCCACTTCGAAGCCATTCATTTCCAGAATCGCGCGCAGGGTGAGAAGAATCGCCAACTCATCATCCACCAATAGAATGCGACGTTTCATGGGGAACTCCAGAAATACGCCACCGTCGCCGGCGGCTGTTGCAATGCTAATTGCCTGCATCAGGTTGCTGCCGGAATGAAACTATTGCCAAATACCATCCACGTTGGTTTTGATCCTACACCCGATGCGACACCGCGTGCAAAACGGGCCAAAAATTGTTCTCAGTATAATCAATTTGTGGCGACGTATCATGTGGAGAACTTCGGGTGCCGCGCCACCCAGGCGGACGGGGCGGCGATTGAGCGTCAACTGCTCGATCGCGGCTTCCTGCGCGCCGGTGGTGCGAACCAAGCCGAAGTCGTGGTGCTGAATACCTGCACCGTCACCGCCGCTGCCGATCAAGACGCCCGCGCCGCCATTCGCCGCATTCAGCGCGAGAATCCCGGAGCCCAGATTCTGGTGACGGGCTGCTACGCGCAACGCGCACCGCAGGAATTGTCCGCCCTGCCCGGGGTCAGCCTGGTTGTTGGTAATTCCCATAAGCATGAGCTGGCAAAGTACGTCGCGCCGCGTGATTCAGGATTTATCCGGCTCGCGGAGATCGGCGGCACACACCAGTCGAATGCCATCGTCGGTGACATTTTCGCGCACACCGAATTAATGGCCGCTCCGGTCTTCGACGGTGACTCGTTCGAGAAAACGCGGCCGAATCTTAAAGTCCAGGACGGCTGCAATAATCGCTGCTCGTTTTGCATCATTCCGTACGTGCGCGGTAAGAGCCGCTCGCTGAAGCTGGAGCAGGTGCTGCGCGAAGTCGATGCTCTGGTCGCTAACGGCTACCGCGAGGTTGTGTTGTCGGGCATCAACCTTGGCCGCTGGGGAAGGGAATTGTCCCCGCGTATGAATTTCGCTGCGATGCTGCGGGCGATCCTGGAGCGGACGGCGATCGAAAAGATTCGCATCAGCTCGGTCGAGCCGATGGACTGGACCAACGAAGTCATCGAGCTGGTCGCATCGTCGCCGCGGATCTGCAAGCACGCGCATGTGCCGATGCAGTCGGGCAGCGACAAGATTCTCCGGAAGATGCATCGCAAGTATCGCCCGTGGCATTACGCCGATCGCATCGAGCGAGTCCGGCGCGCGATGCCGGATGCAGCAATCGGCGCCGACGTCATGGTCGGATTTCCGGGCGAGAGCGACGACGACTTCGAGCAGACGCGTGCGTTGATCGAGCGCCTGCCGTTCACTTATCTGCACGTGTTCACCTATTCGTCGCGGCCGGGTACGCCGTCCGCAGAGATGCCGGAGCAAGTGCCAATTCAAGTTGCGCGCGAACGCAATCTCGTATTGCGAGAACTAGGCGCGCAGAAGAAGCGAGCGTTTATGGAATCGTTCGTTGGGCGGGAAGTGGAAGCGATTACGCTCACCCACTACGATGGCGAGTTCACCGAGGCGCTGACGGATAACTATATGAAATTACACTTCCCTGGCCAGCATGCCTCAAACCAATGGATCCAGAGCGCTGTCCGTGAGATTAGAAGAGACGCCCTTATCGCCAGCCGGGCTGGGCCTGCATAGCGATTTGGTAGTGTCCTAATTTACCCATCTCACGCTCCCGCAGCTAAAATTTTATGCGTCGTCCCATAACGATAAAGAGCGCCAGCATCACGTTAATAGGAATGTAACAGAGGACAACGATGTCATCACCACTGCTTTCGCGAGCGGCTCTGGAGACCATCTCGACATGGGCAGAGGTTCTTACCGTAGTTCTGACCATGCTCGGGGCATTTTGCGGAGTTATATACGTTGCTGCAAGCCGACCCCTGAGGAAGCTTGAAGCAAGGGAATCGTTAGAAGAGAAGCAGAAAACGGCGCAAGCCCAGAAAGAGGCTGCTGAAGCGCAATTGCAGCTCCAAAAACACGTAGAATATGTCCGCAAGGAAGCTGGCTGGCGATACCTTAGCCCACGATTTGCGGAAGCGCTGAAAAACAGGCCCACGGGAACCGTAGAGATTCTGTACAAGGCAGAGGACATGGAGGCATATACGTTTTCCATCCAGGTCTGGCGCGCCCTTAAGGATGCTCGCTGGGTTGCCTCGCATCCCAAGCCGATACCAGCCGAGGTCGGGTCTGAGTCATTACCTGACGCTCCTGCACAATTAAGACATGGAACCAGCGGTCCGATATGTCTCATCGCAAAGAGATATCCTACCGGCTTTGGGGAGAATACGGCAGCGGGTGCGATTTGGGACGCTGTCAGGTCAGCGCTTGACGTGAACTCCGGCTTTAGTACATCAGCCGACCTCGCGATGCCCGACGACCATTTCATAATCGTCGTTGGACAAAAATAGCAGCCGAAAAAGAGTGCCAAAATCCAAATTAGGACACTACCAGCGATTTCAACAACAATTTTCCGAGTAGCCCCATGCTATACTTTTTCAAATACTGTAGTTACTGCGGAGGACTGTATCGAGAAACGTTTTATCCGCACGAATGAGCGCATTCGTGTACGTGAAGTTCGCGTCATCGACGATGAAGGCAATCAGCTTGGCATCATGACTCCCTACGATGCGCTCAAGATTGCGCGCGAAAAAACTCTTGATCTGGTAGAAGTCTCGCCCACCGCTCAGCCTCCTGTTTGCCGCATCATGGATTACGGGAAATACCTGTACCAACAGGAAAAGCGCGAGCGCGAAGCCAAGAAGCACCAGCACCAGATCACGGTGAAGGAAGTGAAGTTCCGCATCAATGTGGACGATCACGACTACGAGACTAAGAAAAACCACGTGCTGCGCTTCCTCGGCGAAGGCGATAAGGTGAAGGCGACTATCTTCTTCCGCGGACGCGAGATGACGCGGCAGGGTTTGGGACGCGAGATCCTGGAACGCCTGATCAAGGACCTGGGCGACAAGGCCGTAGTGGAGTTTCGTCCGCGCCAGGAAGGCAACACATTGCACTTGATCCTGGCGCCGCCGAAGGTGCAGACGGTTGCGAAGCCGGCAGGCCCCAAGCCAGAGAAGAGCTCTGCGCCTCCGCAGCCGGCGCGGTCCGCACCACCGCAACAACAACCGTAGCGGCGGGTGGTTCGCGCCGATCAAAGTGTGGTCCGGGTAGAGCCGGCCTTCAGGCCGGCAGTCCAAGATCGGATCAAGCGAGTGGAGCTGCGGTGGTCATTCTGATGACCACCGCAGCTCCAGCGTCTTAACTTTATCTGCAGCCAACGCGGCGCTGAAGCGCCGCACTACCCGAACCAGCTCCTCGCGGCAATTTTTTCGCAACGTGCTAGAAGAGCTTCTTCCACTGCAATGTGATTTCCGGGTGTTCGCGGGTGCCCGCGACCGCAACCGGCAAATAGGTTCCTGCTCCGTGCTTCATGAAAATGGGATCGAAAGGCGCCAGTACCCAGCGCATGGCGCCTTTCATGGTTTGCGAAACGGTTGCGTTCAGCCGCACATCTCCCACAAAATCGATTCTGCTGCTGCGCAATCCATAGGAACCCTTGACCTGGGCGACCGCGCCGGGCACCGCAAACTGTAGCCTCGTGAAGCTCAAGTTCTCCGTCCCCAATGAAAAGTCCCCGATGAAATCGGCAGGCACGTCGGTGATGCTGGTGTCGACGGGCTTGCCTTGACCGCGCCGGCTCAGGGCGGCAATCGCATTCTTCACTTTGTCGCTGGTAAATCTGCCGTCGGCAACGTTGAACTTGCCGCTCAGTCGCATCCTTTGCAGCACGCGCTCGGGCCCTGGCGGTAAATCGAAATTAGCCTTCAGCCCGAGCCGCCCCGTCAGCATCGGCGGGTCGGACTTGGCGGCAAGCGCCAGCACGTCCTGCACCCGCGCCTGTTGAATGTCGACGTCGAGCGTGATCGTCTTGCCCTTCTGTCCGGCTTTGCGGGCGACCTCGCCGTTGGTTATTACGTCCGAGTTCAGGAAGTGGGCCTTCACCGGCTGGAGATAGGTGTTACCGTTGGTGCCGTCCACGATGGCATGGAATTGCGTGGTCAAGTGAACCGCCTGGCCGCCGCGGTCGAGCTTGAAATCGGGAGTATCGGTTGTGCCATCCACGATGAGGTTGCGCAGTACGCCCTGATAGTCTCCAACCGAGGACAACATGCCGGAGATGCCGTTGAACACCGACAAGTCGGCATGTTGAAAATTGTAGTGGCCCGTAGCTTTGGTCGCTGAAGGATCGTCGAAATTCCACGGTCCGTAGCGGCCTGTGGTTTCAATCAAGCCGGGTGGGGTCGGATTGGTCAGCTCCGCCGTGAATCGCATGGGCTGGCCGATACCGGCACTGCGCAGGGTAAGCTTGCGAAGCTCGAACTGCATCGGCTCGCGGCTTGGGTCTTTACGCAGGACGTAGAGCTCGGCGCCGTCCGCATCTACTTGGTCGATTACGAAGTCGGCCAGATGCATGCGATGCTTCGGCTGCTGGACGGGCGCTCCCGGCGGCGGCGCGCGTTTGGACGGAACTTGAATCACCAGGCCATCCAGTTTCAGCCAACTGAGATGAACAGGACTGCGCAGCAGTTCGAATAAAGCGGCGCGCACGGTAACATGTTTCACCGTGATGAGCGGCGGAAGGCCGGGAGCGCTGCGGTTGGGCAGCACAAAGTTGTCGGCGGTGGCGTAGAAGCTGGGAATCAAGGTGACGCGCAGGTTCTGTAGTTGGACGTCGGCTTGATAATGTTCGCGCAGGGCGAGCTGGATGCGGCTTTGCAGCCAGCGCTCGACCGGAGCGGGGACGTTGATCAGCGCGACCAACCCAATCGCGATCGCGACGACGAGCGCCAGCGCCGTCCAAAGCAGGATCCGTGTTCTGCGGCGAGTGGGCATTGCAAAGAATGTTTAGATGCGCAACTGCGCTGTCCCGCAATTTCGCGCCACAACTCCTAAGGTAAGGTCTGGCGGTGAACGTCTACACCTCAGTGGCTAAAGCCGCCTTTATCCATGCCTTCTTGCGGCACGGCTGAAGCCGTGCCCTTTCAAAACAGCGTCGAGTTTATCCACTTACGGGGCGCCATACTAGCTGCCGCCGCCACCGGTGGCAAACCAGGCAATCGTCAGCCCGATCATGATGATGGTGGTGGCCCAGGCGACGAGGTTGAACCATGTGCCGTTCACATACTTGCCCATCAGCTCGCTCTTGTTGATCAGCAACAGCATGAAGATCAGCACAAAGGGAAGAACGATGCCGTTCACCACCTGCGAGAGAATGCTGATCCTTATCAATGGGACGTTGGGCAGAAGAATGACAGCGCCGCCGGCGATAAGAAGCAACGTATACAGCCAATAAAACACTTTGGCATCTTTGAACTTGTGTCCTACGCCGGACTCGAAGCCAAGGCCTTCACAGACGGTGTAAGCGGTCGAGATGGGCAAGATGGAAGCCGCAAACAAAGAAGCGTTAAACAGACCGGCGGCGAACAGAATGTAGGCATACTCTCCGGCCAGGGGACGCAAGGCCTGGGCGGCGTCGGCGGCATCGCGAATCTGGCGGATGCCGTGGACGTAGAGGGTCGCCGCGCAGGCCACCACGATGAACCAGGCCACGATGTCGGTGAAGAGGCAGCCTATGATGACGTCCCAACGCGACGCCCCATATTCGCGCGGAGTAATACCCTTCTCCACGATGGAGGACTGGAGATAGAACTGCATCCAGGGAGCGATGGTGGTTCCCACCACGGCAATGACCATGTAGATGTAGGGGGAGCTGTGGAAAGCGCTCGCCAGCGGCGGCTTGAAAGTGGCGATGTAAGCCTGCTTCCAACTTGGACCCGCAAGCACTCCGGCGATGATGTAGGCAAAATAAAAAAACGACGCTGCCAGGAAAACCTTTTCCACGCTCTTGTACGTGCCCTTGACCACCAGCAGCCACACCACTAACGCCGAGACCGGCACGCTGACGTAGCGCGAAATGTGAAATAGCTCCAGGCTGCTGGCGATGCCGGCGAACTCCGCCACTACGTTGCCAAAGTTGGTGATCACCAGGCCAATCATCATGAGGAACGTGATCCGCAGCCCGTACTCTTCGCGGATCAGGTCGCTGAGGCCCTTGCCGGTGACCGCGCCCATGCGCGCCGACATCTCCTGCACCACCACCAGCGCGATGGTCATGGGAATCATTACCCAGAGCAGCAGATAGCCGAACTGCGCTCCCGCGGCGGAATAGGTGTAGATGCCGCCCGCGTCGTTGTCGACGTTCGCCGTGATGAAACCGGGGCCGATGACGGCCAGGAACATCAGCAGACGAATTTTCCAAATTCTGAGGCGCCGGGATTCGGGCATGCGATCGAGGACTTTACGGTGAGATGGTAAAGACCACCCAGAATAAACGCAGGTACGGAAATGCGCCAATCAGGAGATGATTTGGCGGTGTTTCGCATAATCTCGCCCGCGATCGTTTGAAATCTCTGCGCTTCCCCGCCTGAGGTTCTATTTCTTTTGAGAATCTGAATTCATGTTGCTGGAAGTGTACACCTAGGTGTACACTGTCGCAGGTAGAGGTGTGCAACGGTGGCTGCAATCAAGGTTGGTATCAGAGAGTTTCGCGAACGGATCGCCAGTTTTTTGGAATCGGATAGTCCTGTTGCGGTCACACGGCGTGGCGAGACTCTCGGCATATATGTCCCTACCCGCGGCAAACGCCCAAAGACGGCCGATGTTTCCGAATTGAAGGCTGCGGCAGATCGCCTGGCGCAAGCCTTGACAGATGTTGACGAAGAGGGCCTCGTCAGCGAATTCAAAGAGTTGCGTCGACGCGGAAGGCGTGCCTCCCGTTGAAATGATCGTTCTCGACGCGAACATCCTCATTCGTGCGATCCTGGGGCGCCGTGTTCGACATCTGCTTGACACTTATGCAGCTCAACAAGTTCGCTTCTTCGCGCCCGACCTTGCCTTCGATGACGCTCAGAAGTACCTTCCAGCTCTCCTAGAACAACGCCGAAAGCCTTCCGCCGATACTTCGGCAGCGCTGGAATACTTGCGGCGGGTTATTGAGCCTCTGGATCGTGAACTGTACGGTGTCTTTGAAAACGAGGCAAGACAGCGATTGCGTGGCCGCGATGAGGACGACTGGCCAGTGCTGGCCTCAGCTCTGGCATTAGCATGCGGCATTTGGACTGAGGATGCGGACTTTTTTGGAACGGGCGTCGCTGTCTGGACTACGAACCGCATCGAGATCTTCCTAAGAGCACAAGTCAGCGCGAGAGAGGAAGAATGACGCCGAACCATGAATCAGCAAACTGTTAGGTCTTAGTTTGCCGGATTGACCTGGATCTTTGCCATCATGCCACCGTCCTCATGGTCAAGAATGTGGCAGTGGTAGACGAAGGTTCCGGCAATGTTGGGATCGCGGAAGTCCATGCGCGCTGTGATACTCGGGTATGGGCCGCTGCCGGACCAGTTGGGAATGGTGAAGCTATCGTAAAGCTCTGGATTCGGGACGGGCACGCCGTTGATCGCCATCAGCAGGAAGTGGAGCTGATGAATGTGGAAATCATGCGCTTCGCCGGCATGGTTCTCGATGGTCCAGTCCTCAATTGCGCCTATGTTGGTCACGATGGCGGGCGGATCGTCCATGTGAAACACTCTCGGCTTCTGGCCGGAGACGGTGATGAAGTATTGCGTAGGGCCGTTGCTGCCCACCGTCTGTTCGGAAAAGAAGAGGTTTCTGGTAGTCGTAGGCTGCTGCGCCAGCAGGCCGGCAAAGCGCTGCCGATCGGCAGGAGGTTTGACTGGCGCCGGAACCGGGACGGGACGCGGTTCGACCTTCGGGTTGTCCGTACCATTAATCTGCAACAGTTGCTGCGGAGGATTTGGGTTTCCTACCGGCCCCGTGGCATAGCCATTCGTCATGAATACCGCTTGCTGACCGGATGGAAGACCGGGCGTGATGAATTCAACGCGCCCCGCGGGCGCCAGAAGGATCTGGGTCTCATAGATTGGCGACTGTAGCGGAACCCCGTCCAGCGCGACTACTTCCAGTTGCTGGGGGGTGGTCCCGAACAGAAGTTGAAGAGTGAGAAACGCCTGGGTTGTGGCGTTGGCGACGCGCCAGAATTCGGGCTGGCCATATTGCACATTGATGTACGGCGAAAGCTCATTGGGAAAGAGCGCCGGCTGAAAGTTGATGGTCAACTGATTGGGGCCGGGCAGCCAGGAATTGGGATTGTTGAATTGCTGACGGATGACGAATACGCGTTCCGGCAACCCCTGTGTTCCCGGTATGGTCCCTTCGATGAAGAGCGCGCCGGCCGCTCCGCCGTCCACCTGTGTGGTGGCGTTGCCGTGCGCGTGCGGATGGTACCAATACATTCCGGGATTGTCGTTGGGCGGCACTTGAAAGCTGTATTGGAATGGCGGATCGCCGGACTGGATGAGGGTGTAGACCACGTCATCCTGATGACAGAGCGGCGGAATATTCATCCCGTGGAAGTGTATGTTGGTAGAGCCTGGCAATACGGTCCCGCCGTTGCAATCCGGATCGGACTGCTTGATTGCAGGCGGCGGAACCTGCATGCTCATCTGCTGCATCTTCCTGGGGTACTTGTCGTACGGCGCCTGAATGTTGTCGGTGAGATTGAGCACCAACTGGTCGCCGGGATTGAGGCGCAGGGTGGGAGATTCAACCAGTTGGCCCTGATACATGTAGTTGTAGCAGTAGTGCATGAATCCATCGCTTTCCATGTGGTTCTGTAGGGTCAGGTTGACGGTCAAAACTCCGTTCTGACTGAACAAATCCAAAGGGTTGACGACCAGACTGCCAGGCGCCGGCCGGGCCGGGCAGATTACCTGTGCCGATGCACCGGCGAAAGCTACTGCACATATCAAGAACAACAAAAGCGATTTCATAATTGCGGGCATGTCTAACTCCATTAGATTTCCTGCGCCGGCGCTTTGGCCATGGCGTCCTCCTGCTAGAACGGCCGTGGAGGGAACACCTGGATCGACAGCAGTCCCGGGCTCAAGTCGTCGGTCACCGGAGACGCGGCAGCCTCGGTCAGCGTGCACGCCGTGCCGGTGGAAGTCACGTTGATAATGCCGATGGAGGAACCAAACTCCGCCGCGTAAAGCACAGTGCCCGTGCCCGTGGTGTCGCGGGTCACCAGCGATCCGACATAGGTCCACGGGTTAAAAAAGTTCTTCAACTGTGGCGAGATGCAGCCCGCGGATACGCTGCCGGTGTTCTTATTGAAGAAGGCGGCGCTAACGTAGCCGGTCTGGCTGTTGCCAATGTAGAGCAGGCTCTCATCCGGGCTGAGCCGGACGCTGGCAGAATTGACACCGGGTCCGATGGCGTTGCTTGCCGTACCCAGGATGTACATGACGGTAGGAGCGAGTTTGCCTGAGGACAAGTCGGAAACCTCCACCGTGGTGGGTATGCCAGCGTCGCCAAAAATCGCAAAATGGCCGTCCTGCGTAATGTCCACCCCGTCAGGGAAGTAAGCGGCCGCGAAGCCGGCCGCGTTCTGCTCATCGTTATTCGATATCGGAACTCCGTTCGCCGTGTTGAAGGACTGGATGGAACCATCGATGTAGGTGACCACCAGCATGTTCCCATTCAGCGCCATGCCGGCGATCCACCCGCCGTTCAGCGGAGTGACGGCGATGTCCCCCAGGAACGATAGCTGGCATCCCGCGCCGATGGCGAAGGTCGCAATCGTGTTGGAAAGGGTGTAGCCGGCATACAGGTAGCTCTGATTCATCACCATGCCAATGCCGTTGCTGGTTCCTGAGTCATTCGTCGAACCGGAGAAGTTTCCCACCAGTTGCTGCGTCGGGATACTAATGGCGGCTATGTCACCTGTGGCGGCGTCGGAGGCGTACAGACATTGGGCGGAACTGTCAGGCAGTAACGTCACTCGGGGAGTACCAAAAAAACCGCCTCCGATGCCTTTACCACCCGTGTTGACGCTGTGCTGGTAGGTCAAGGTCGGGGCGCCTTGCGAACCTCCCGCGAGATAGATGCTCGTATAGCTATGCCGCACTGCGTCGTCGTTGGTGAAGACGTAAATTGGCGAGTCGGGAGTTTTCGGCTTATTGGAGGCGTGCAGCAGCAAGGGCGCAAGGCAAGCGCCCAACATTATCAGCACGATGTATAAAGTCTTCATTGACGGTCCCTCCGTCAGCGGGGAATGAACGCGAGGCAAATCGTATCTCATGGAACAAAATCCGCAACGTGCAAGTTCGACTTAAAGTCTAACCAAACCGGGGGAGTTACAACAGAATTAGCTTAAGTGCCGGTATCGCGTGACTCCTCCAAGGGCGAGAACAACGGTTCCAGTTATCGTATACCGCAAGCGGCGGCGGCTCAACTGTTCGGATGGCTACTACCGCAAATTTCACCGCAGGATTTGGCAAAACTGGGGCGATGGCAAAATCGTCGAGGCGGGGAGGGAATGTCTCGCGCGCGGTTCGCCCTTCAAGAAAATCTTACTGGTAAGACCGTCTTACAAGTAAGATTTTCTGCGACAGAAGGGCGACATGAGCTGCTGGCCATCCGAATAAGAACGCAGGAATACCGCGTCAGGTGGGGATCGAGGTCGGCAAAGCAGTTGTCAGTGTGCAGCTGTCAGTTGTCAGTGAAACGCGGATTCCCCCGGCTGCGCTCGGGACAAGCTGTTCGACTGCGCGTCAGGATGACAGCCGTAGAAAGACAATCGACCTTCGATTGCTCTTACTGGCAACTGGGAACTGGCAACTGGTTCTACACGCCGACGGGAAATGGTTTGGGGCTGCGTTCTTCGCCGCGCTCGCGCACCAGGCTGTCGAAACGTCCTTGCAGCAGCGACATCAATCCGGTGTACCAATATCCGAAGACGAACAGCACCAAAAATGGCACGGTGATGAAGTTCTCATTGGCGATTGCGTACCAGACGGTCAAGGCGAAATAGCCGCCGACCAACAATTCCAGATAAGGAACCAGGCCGAGACGCTTGCGATACTTCTTCGCGGCGATGGCTTTGTCTTGCTTGCTGACTACGCGGTATTTGGGCGTGCGCGCGAAGGCGCTCTGATGGCCGATGAGCGCTTCTAGCACGGCTTTGCTGTTGGTCAGCGTCAGGCCGATGCCGAGCGCCATCAGCGCAGGCAAGAAGAGAAATGTGCGATACCACGTCTTGGGGAAAAGTTCCTTCTGCGAGACAAGGTAGAAGCTGGAGATGGAAAACGTAGAGGCCAGGAACAGTGGGATGTCGATGTAGAGCATCTGAAACCATCCCTGATAGAAGCGGATGACCATCGCGGGCAGCAAGAGCGTCGAGAGCACGATCATCAGCGGATAACTGATGTTGGCGGTCAGGTGATACCAGGCTTCTGTCTTCTCGCGCAGGGAAACCTTCGCCCGCAACAGCTTCGGCAGATCTTTCCTGGCGCATTGGATCAGGCCTTTCGCCCAGCGCGCTTGCTGCGTCTTGAAGGCGGTCATTTCGATGGGCAGCTCAGCCGGACATTCGACGTCTTGCAGGTAGCGGAATTTCCAGCCCGCTAATTGCGAACGGTAGCTGAGGTCGGTGTCTTCGGTGAGGGTGTCATGCTCCCAGCCTCCAGCGTCGTCGATGGCCTTGCGGCGCCACATTCCCGCGGTGCCGTTGAAGTTGAAGAAGACACCGGCGCGCGAACGGCCGCCGTGTTCCAGCACGAAGTGACCGTCGAGAAGAATGGCTTCAACTTCAGTGAGAAACGAGTAGCCGCGGTTCAGATGTGCCCAGCGCGTTTGCACCATGCCGATCGCAGGATTGGCGAAGTGGTGGATCACCTTCATCAGCCATTCGGGCTGAGGCGTGAAGTCGGCGTCAAAGATGGCCACGAACTCGCCCGTCGCAGTCTTCAGGCCGGCGTCGAGCGCGCCCGCCTTGAAGCCATGCCGATTGGTGCGATGGTGATAGACGATGTTGTGCCCGAGCGCGGCGTGCCGCTCGGCCACGCCGCGGGCCACTTCGACAGTCTCGTCGGTAGAGTCGTCGAGCACCTGGATCTGAAGCTTGTCGCGGGGATATTCGATCTTGCAGACGCAATCAACCAGGCGGTCGATGACATACTCCTCGTTGAAGATCGGCAACTGTATGGTGACGAGCGGCAGCTCCGCAAATCGCGATTCAGGTTCCGTGATCTTGTTCTTGCGGTGCTTGTAGTAGAGATAGACAAGCTGGTAGCGATGCATTCCGTAAATTGCCAGCAGAATCAGGACAATGAAATAGGGAATCAGCAACGCCATGTCGAAGGCGTTGGCGTGATACAGGCCCTTGAAGGTCGGATCGAGAAAATGGGATTTCAGATAATGACGAATCCCATGAGGTTCCGCCAGCGCGCAAGCCAGCAGGCTGAAGACAGGGTTCAGAAGCGTACTCCTTGAGCAGCATCGCAGAGCGGCTGAGAGCGTAGCTCCAGCCGGACGCCGGAAAAGCTCTGCAATACGTTAATTGTATCTGACGCGGTAGCTGAGAGTGGAACGAGAAGCGAAGGTTGGGTGGACAACCAACTGCGACTGCCAACGTTGACTCCCACTTCCTCAGGGCTAACAATAGCAAATGGTAGTAGCGACGGCGATGCGTGTCCCAACCAAACTATTTTGCGCATTACTGTGTTCTGTGCTCAGCGGCACGGCTTGGCTGACTGCGCAGACCGCGTCTTCTGCGTCTTCCGCGCGCACATCGTCTGCCGCGGCTGCGGCCCGAATAAGCCCATCTTCCGATTCCAGCTATCCTGAGCAGGCTTACCTGTCGGCGTCGCGTTACGTCAGCCAGTACTTCAACTTCAGCTTTGATTTTCCTTCCGAAGCGCACTTGCAGCCGATCGCGCAGCCGGCGGCGCGTGACGGAAGCATTCCACTCTTGCAGCTTGCCGGCCCGCCTCCGATAGACGCCGAGATTTCCGTCTCCGCAATTCCAACCGCCAGCGGCAAGAACCAGGACGCCAGGACGTTCTTGCGTTACGCCCTCGGTCAGGAGTTGTACCGCGGCGTGGAAGAGCTGCGCGGCTTGTCCAAGGCCAGCTTTGCTGGCCATCAGTTTTACTTGTTTGAGACGCGGCGCGGCATCGAACAACACGTTCTGCTGGCAACCACCTCGGGCGATTACATCTTGCGTGTGCTCCTCGCGGCGCACGACGACAAGACGGTGAAGCGCTTAGAGTGGTCATTCGAGCACCTAGTATTCTTCGCGCCCGCCGATTTGCGGCAGTATCTTACGGCTGGCGCGCGGTCGTACGATGGGCCTGCAATCTCCTCCCACCAACTGCAAGCGTTGGAAAACGATCCTCCCGCGAACCACATTGATCCCGGCAAAATCAACGGCGATTTCTACGAGAATCCCGCCATCGGCTTCAGCTATCGCATCCCGCAAGGCTGGACGCTGGAGGCAGAAGGCGCGGTGCAGCCCGCTATCGAGCGCTACCGCGCCCAGGAAAATTTCGGCAGGCCGCGTATCGGTCGCATGGAGCATCGCCTCATGGAGGCTTGCAGCCGCACCCTTTTCTCCGCCTGGGCCAAGCGGCCAGCGGCGGACGGCCAGATCCCCTACGACGAATTCGGCGAGGTCACGGTTTCCGCGATATCGCTCGCATGTTTTCCGCGCATGAAGTTTCCCGACCAGCCCACCGATCAGCAGGCGGCGAAGGATTTCCTCCTCCAGTTCGGTCTGACTCATCCCATCATCGACGATATGCGCGATGGCAAAGCCTTCAGCGCGGAGGGCAGCGTATTTTTGTACCTGCATGGCACGGTCGGATTTCAAGTGCCGAACGACGATCTTTCGCGGCGATTGTCGGTTGCCTTGGCGATCACGCAGCGGCGCGGATATTTGCTGACCTGGTTTTTCGCCGCGCCGCACAATGAGGAGTTGCAAGCGTTGACCAACGAACGGGTGAGCTTCGATTCTGCTCCGCCGGTCAAAGTGGCTAATGCTTCGCAACCCGCAGGCGGAGTCGCGGGTGAGGCTTTGCCGGCGCCAACGACTCCGGCGCCAACGACTCAGTCGGAAGACTCTTCCAGCACGGCTGCCACGCTACAAGCGTCCTCTGCTGCCGGCACCGGCAATACGCCGACGGCTTCCAGCGCCACGCCTGGCTCCGCTGCCAGTCCTGATCAACCGCAGACGACAGACGCAACCGCGACAGCGCCGCCCTCGCTTCTGCGTCCTGGCGAAACGATACAGAGCCAGCAGGGGAAAGGCGCACTCATCTCTAAGCAGAAATCATCGCAGTAGGAGAGCCGACCAAAGGCGAATCTGTTTTCCGGCGAGCGGTCAAAAAGCAGATGTTTCGCTTTGCTCGTGACGACAATTCGAAGTTTCGTCACTATACTCTGCAAGACCCAGCAAGCTCATCTCATAACTCGCCTTGTATCGGGGCGCGACTTCAGAGGCCGCCGAAAAATCCCGATTTTCGCGAGCTTTGTGTCAGGGCACGACTTCAGTCGTGCTGAACAGTCCCTTATTTTTCTCATCCCGAGCAGCCTTCAGGCCGCGAGGGATCTGCTGTTTCGACTTTTGCAGCGGCCTGTTCAGTCTTGCCGCAGTGCGCCAATAACAATTTGGGCTTTATTGACGGCTGCAGATGAAATGTCCTATCGGCGGTGGAAGCGCCGGGCTTCAGCCGGCGAAATCGAGCTACGTAAATCGATGGCTTTAGCCACGGCGAACCAGGGCTAAAGCCCGTTCCTTGATGCGCCTTACGGCACGGCTAAAAGCCGTGCCCTTCCACTGCGTCTCGCGGACATTTCTTTTGCAGGTGTCGATAGCCCCTGCGAGGCTCATTTGGCAAATTCAAACTCTCTTGTAACTTTCCGCCCGGTTTTGTGATCTCATCCTTATAGGAGCTGATGAGGTAGAAGATGCCCGACGAACCACAGCCTCCCGCAGAGGACCGTCCCCAGCAGGCGCAGCCGGCGGAAGGCGCGGCCGACATTTCGAGCGAACACGCGCCCGGATCTCAGCAAAGCGCTGACCAGAATCCGCGCGAAGAACAGGCACAGCCGGCAGAAGGCGCGGCCGACATTTCGAGCGAACACGCGCCCGAATCCCAGCAAGGCGCTGAGCAGAGTCCGCGCGAAGAACAAGCCCCGCCGGAGAAGCTTTACGCCTCGGCCCGCTCTGGTCCGGCAGGCGAAGAAATCCGCGACGTGACTTCCCGCGAGCGTGGACGCATCAATCGCCGCGAACTTTTGAAGCTGGTTCCGGTCGTCGCCATCGGCGCGTTTGCCATTCCCCGGTTGCGCGAGCCGTTGTTAATGGATGGCCTTCACTTCAGCGATTGGGCTTCCGGCAAGCTGTTTGGGCGTCATCGGCTGGCGCAAACCTTCAGCAATAACGACGTGGTCCCGTTCGCGCGCTTTCCCTACAACTATTACGACGTAGTCGATCCCGATGTCGATCTCGATAGCTGGACATTGACGGTCGAAGGGCTGGTTAAGCGTCCTGGCGATTACAAGCTGGAGCAGATTCAGGCGTTCCCCAAAGTGGTGCAGAACACGCGGCATGTGTGCGTCGAGGGTTGGGACGTCATCGGCAACTTTGGCGGCACACGCGCCTCCGACTTTCTGCTGGGGATCGGCGCTGACTTGACGGCCCGCTATCTGGAGGTCGAGTGCGCCGACGAGTACTACGAATCCATCGACATGGAGACGGTGCTGCATCCACAAACTCTCTTCTGCTACGAGATGTACGGCAAGCCGCTGGACCGCGGGCACGGCGCGCCCTTGCGCCTGCAAATGCCCACCAAGCTGGGCTACAAGCAGGCCAAGTATCTGGACACCATTCGCGTGACCAACGTGCTCATGGGCGGCAAGCGCGGCTACTGGGAAGACCAGGGTTATAGCTGGTTCGGAGGACTGTGAACCATGGCGACGAGCGTGACCACAGTCGAGAGCAAGAAGCCGGAAACCATCACCCTTGCCTATGAGCACCCGTTGGTCGTTCGCGTCGCCCATTGGCTGAACGCGGTTGCCGTGTTCGTGCTTATTACCAGCGGGCTGCGCATCTTCCGCGCCTTTCCCAGCTTCGGCCCGAAGCTTCCGCAGCAGAATTTCTGGGTCCCTCCGCCCGGGATTACGCTGGGCGGCTGGCTCGCCGGCGCATTGCAGTGGCACTTCACCTTCATGTGGATCTTTGTTGGCAGCGGGCTGTTGTACCTGATTTATCAGGTGGTGACCGGCCATTGGCGGCAGGTATTATTTCGGCCGCGCGATGTCAAAGGCGTGTGGCCGATGGCGCGGTATTACTTCCTCTTCGGCAAGAAACCTGCGGTTGAGGCCGCCTACAATCCGCTCCAGAAACTCGCCTACACTTCGACCATTTTCTTCGGCGCGATGTCCTTCCTCACCGGGCTCGTGATGTATAAGCCGGCGCAGTTCTGGTGGCTGGCCTGGCCGATGGGCGGCTATCATTTCGCGCGCATCTGGCATTTTGTCGCCATGTGCGGATTCGTCGCCTTCATTCCCGGCCATCTCATCATGGTGCTGCTCCACGGCTGGAACAACTTCTATTCCATGATCACCGGCTGGAAGCGCGATCCAGAGTATCTCGATTAAAGTCGCTGGCTCCGAGCAAGCTGTCGAGACACGCAGCTTTACGCCACTGATCTGACTGACTAACCGGCCCTGCGCGACGCGACTGGACGTCTATGGGATTTTCCTCGCCGACCCGCATTCCCTAACGCTGACTGCACCAGGAAAGCCGAGCGCGTGAGGCCGGCACGATCCGCCAAGTCGTCGATTTTGCGGATCTGGCTGGCGCGCGCCGTGATGTTCACGCGTACAGAATTATCTACAGCCCGATTCGCACTGACCAGAAAGCAAACCGCCCCTCGTCGTGCGGGATCGCTTTCCAGTTCGTCTAACGTCGACGGCTCCGGGACCGTCTCGCCATCCTCTATCATGCCCTGAATATGCAACGCCAGGGCTTCGGGAGCGAGACGCCGCGCTTCGTCCAGCGTCTTGCCGGCCGTAACACAGCCGGGAAAATCGGGAAAGCTCACCCCGAAGTCCGACTTGCCGTCCTTGTGTAGATATGCGATGTACTCCACGCCTTGCCTCGTCATCTAAGCCTGATTCCAAAAGCACTCCGTGCTCTCCATGTGCTGCGTGGTGAAATTTTCGCTCGCATGACAAAGGGCAGCCGCCAGGTCTCCCTGTCCGCGCTGCCCGATCTTCGCCGTTGACCCACCCCAGAATTAGTGCTTCATCTGGTCTGGCTGGTCGTTCTTCATCGTGTCGTTCTTCATGTTGTCATTGGACGTGTTGCTCTGCTGGCTGGACTTCTTTTTCTTGCTCGAGGACTTCTTGTTCTTGCTGGCCGCTTTGTCATTCTTCATGCTGTCGCCGGACATGTTGTCGTTCTTCATGTTGTCGTTCTTCATGGTGTCGCCGGACTGCGTTTGAGTGCTGTCCTGCTTCGTGGTGTCCTGCTTCATCGTGTCCTGCGCGAACCCGCTCAAGGAACCGGCCAGCATGCACATGGCCAGCACGCTCAGAATTCTCTTCTTCACTGCAATCTCCTCTTTGCTCCAAAATTTACGGCGATTTTCGCCGCCGGGTATGGGAACCGCGGCCGTCAAAAAAGTTACAGACATCTTTCCCTCAGTGCGCGTAGGCGATCGACCCCGCGCCGAGGATTTTCTTCGTGTCCGGGTCCTGCACCAGGACCGCAATCCTTAGCTGGCTGGCGTTCCACCCGGCATTCGGAACCACATCCACGGTTTTGTCAAACCCGCCTTTGTCGATCTTGCTGAGCTCCTGCAACTGCCGCACCACGGCCGCGTGATGCAGCGTCCGTCCGCCGTTCTCGCCGCCGCCCACTGCGGTGGACAGCCCATCCTCTGTGATGGCCAGCAAAACCTTCCCGTGCACCGCGGCAGGCGCCTGTACGCTGATGTGCAGCCGATCGTTGCCTTGCCACTGCAACGCGACCTGCGCCGGCTTTGCTTCTTTCGCCGCTTCTTCGATTTTGCGCTCCACGTCCGCGAGATCGCCGCCCACGAATTGCAGGTGTCCGTCGATTACCATCTGCGGCGTATAAACGGAGCTCAGACGAAATGCCTTCTCGTAGTTGCTCTGCCGCTGGCTGAATTGCGCCGAGGAGAAGCGGTCGGTCCAGCCGATGTAATTCCAGTAATCGACGTGTTCGCCCAGCAGAATCAGCTCAGGGTTAGCCTGCGGAGAGCGATGGCTCAGCTCCACTAGCACCGCATCGGCCGGCGGGCAACTGGAG
>JBEKQY010000006.1:0-36732 GCA_049519235.1 Candidatus Korobacteraceae bacterium
TGTCGTCCTTCATGCGCTTGTCGACGTACTTTTCCACCTCTTCGCGCGTCAGGAGGTGATGCTTGACCTGATGCTCGATGGGCAGCCCGGTGTCCTGGCTGACGAAGTCCAAGATCTCGTCGACCGAGCGAAAGAGTTCTTTGGCCTGATTCTTGGTGATGCGTGTCTGCGGCTCGGGCTGCTCGGAAGTCTGGTCAGAGCCAGTTTGCGGTTGCTGATTCTGGACGGTGACGCCCGCACCGGGAACCTGGGTTGTGCCGGAGCCATTCGGTTTCTGCGAGGTTGCCGGCTGGTTCGGCGCTGAAGACGATGGACTCGACTGCTGAGTAGATGGCGTCGCCCCGGTTCGGCTCCACAGGGTGCCAGTCAGCAGCAGGAGCAGCAGAACTGCGGCAAAAGTGGTGGTCAGACAGCGTCTGATTGTGAAGCGTGCTAAACGGCGAGCTGGCATGAAGATGCTTTAAGCATACAGGAGAAATAAGCTAGGCATCCGCCAAGCTAGCCAGAACCTCACATGCCGCTTTACACTGCTCGCGTCCTCTGGCAGAGTAAATAGTGGAAACGCAAGCGATCGTCGTCCTCGACTTCGGCGCGCAATATTCGCAGCTCATCGCGCGCCGCATCCGCGAACAGAACGTGTTCTCCGTCGTGCTTCCCTGCACGTCTTCTCTCGAAGAGATCAAGAGCTACTCGCCGGCGGGCATTGTCTTGTCGGGCGGGCCGTGCTCGGTCTATGACGCCGACGCGCCTCCCGCCGACGATCGTGTGCTGCATCTGGGATTGCCGGTGCTCGGCATCTGCTATGGGCTGCAATTCATGGTGTACAAGCTGGGCGGCAAAGTGCGCGCCGCCGACAAGCGCGAGTACGGCCACGCGCAGGTTGAGCTGCTCAATCCCGCATCGCCGCTGTTCAAAGGGCTGCGCGGGCCGCTGGCGGTGTGGATGTCGCACGGCGACGAAGCGATGGAGCTGCCGCCCGGCTTCGAGCTGATCGGCAAGACCTCGAATGCGGTCGCTGCAATTCAGAATCCCACGCAGAAGTATTACGCGGTGCAGTTCCATCCCGAAGTGCATCACACGCCGCAGGGCACGGAGATCCTGCGCAACTTCGTCTTCGACATCTGCGGCGCGAAGCCCAACTGGACGCCGCAAAGCTTCATCGACGAGACCATCGCCGGCGTTCGCCAAACCGTCGGAAAAGGCCGCGTCATCTGCGGGCTTTCCGGCGGCGTGGATTCTTCCGTCGCCGCTGAGCTGGTGCATCGCGCGGCCGGCGATCAGCTCACCTGCATCTTCGTCAACAACGGTGTGCTGCGCAAGAATGAATTCATCAACGTGCAGCGGAACCTGCGCGACAAGCTCGGCCTCAACATCGACGCGGTCGACGCCAGCGAGCGCTTCCTCACCAAACTTGCCGGCGTCACCGATCCGGAGAAGAAGCGCAAGATTATCGGCAACGAGTTCATCGCCGTCTTCGAAGAAGAGGCGCACCGCATCGAGCAGATGCACGGCAAAGTCGAGTGGCTGGTACAGGGCACGCTCTATCCCGACGTGATCGAATCGCGCTCGGTGCGCGGGCCGTCGCAGACCATCAAGAGCCATCACAACGTCGGCGGCCTGCCGGAGAAGATGAAGCTCAAGCTGATCGAGCCGCTGAAAGATTTGTTCAAGGACGAGGTGCGCAAGATTGGCCGCGACCTCGGCATGCCGGAAGAGATCCTCCAACGCCAGCCGTTCCCTGGGCCGGGCCTGGCAGTGCGAATTTTGGGCGACGTTACTCCTGAGCGCATCGCATTGCTGCAAGAAGCGGACGACATCGTGGTGACCGAAATTAAGCGCGCCGGGCTCTATAACAAAGTCTGGCAATCGTTCGCCGTGCTGCTGCCGGTGATGTCGGTGGGCGTGATGGGCGACATGCGAACCTATGCCTACACCTGCGCCATCCGCGCCGTGCACTCGGAAGATGGCATGACCGCCGACTGGGTCCCGCTGCCGCACGAGGTTCTGAAGACCATCTCCAGCCGCATTGTGAACGAGGTCAAGGGCATTAACCGAGTGGTATACGACGTGACATCCAAGCCGCCAGGGACGATTGAATGGGAGTAAGCGAGCGACTGGCGACTAGGAGCCGAGTTCGAAAATGTTCCACGTGGAACAATTTTTGGGTCTGTAAGCTATTGCAGCCCAGCAACTTGCATGCGCCACGTTGGCGTGGTCACTAAGGCCCTCAGTTCAAAGTAACCTAAACCCGTCACGCGGGCTGTGTTTCTAGGTGCCGCAAAGCCGCCGATGACATGATCATTGTTACTATCAATTTACTTGACTGTCGGCTGTGATGCCCGTCCCGGTCGCCCGCCGTCCTGATCGCCGGCACGTAGGGCATGGCGCGATCGCTGAAGCACAGGTGGTGAACGGTTGCGCACCAGAATCGAAGCCTTGGTTGATGCCGAGTGGTGCCAGGGCCGGGCACATTCTGGAGAGATCATCCGGCGAGGGGATCAACAGTCCTATCGTTACCCGCAGAAGGCGAAAGGATGACACGCGGTCGCCTGCTTTGTCAGCAGGCGACCGCATCGAGTCAGTGGCTAGTGGGAAGCAGCCGTGGTGATGTTGTTGTTGTTGTAGTTATCCAGAACGTAGGCGTCACCCAGCATCTGCTGGCCGACCGCCGAATTGGGATTGATCTGCTGCGGCAGTTGGGCATTCCCCAGCAGAAGGTTGGCATCATCGATAAAGCTCTGGACTGGATCCTGCTTGCTGCCGTTCGCGATATTCAGCAATGCGCCTATAAGGCGATGGGCCAGGTACATGCTGGCGTCATTCCATTCGGAAGTCTGCAGCAGATTCTCGACCTGGTTGTCGCTGTACCAATTGCATCCAATCCATAGTCCTTGTCCGTGCTGCCACTGGTTTTGATTTTGCTGCCAGTGGTTGTGAGTATAGTTTCCACAATGGTTTGCGGGCACGACCGTACCAGTCTGGAACTCTGCGGCGGCGAATCCAGTGACTGTGGTCAAGGTCGTTAATGGGAACGTCACCTCCATAGAGATGGTTACATTTCCGCCGTCCGGGAAATAGCGGGCGTAAGAACCACCGGGGGAAGTCAGGGTACCCGTGACCGTATAGATAAGCTGGTTGCTTGTGGGAGTGATAGTCGAGAGCGAAAGCTGTCCGGTCAGGTTGCCTTGCTGGGCGCTGTAGTTGAAATAAATCGTCGCGCTCTGCGTGACCTTGAAGGTGCCGTTGGATTGATACGTGATGTAAAAGGGACCGCTCGATGCGGAGTATATCTGATAGGTTCCGCTCGACTGCAGATGTCCCGTGCCACTCGCCGAACCATTGGCCATATAGTAGTAGCCCCCAGTAAGATTAGTAGACGGGATCAGGTAAGTGACCACTGCCGTTGCGTTACCATTGAAATGCGCGTTGGTTAGACCATCGCCAAGGTTAATCTGGTCAGCGGCGAGGGCTGTCATAGTCATCCCGAGAAGCAGAACGGCGATAGCTGCAACAAATGTTGCAATGCTCTTTGCCTTCATCTTATTTTCCTTTTTCCTTCGAAGTGGAGTCGCAGGAGACAGGGAATCGCGTAAACTTATTTTCACTGCCGGCAACAAAGCTATTCTTGCTGCCTCCGGGCGCTGCCTATCTTCTACTCTGATTCAGATAAAGTAGAAAGATTCGAAAGTGGTGCAGTCGCAGCCACTACAGTTTGGCTCGTGACCAGCAACTAATAGGCTAAATTATTGCTTTGCGCACTAAGAACTAAAGGGAGGGAATCTTAGTGTCAGTCTGGCACTAACAGCTTGGCTCGAAAATATCTCCTTGGTGTTATATCGGGTGGCACCACCTCCTTTGGCCAGCCTGGGCTTGTTGGGTTGCTGCGCCAGTTGGAGACCGGCCCATCATGACCCGCCAATCCAAATTCCGATTGCACTTAACCGCTGTGATGCGCCTCATACCTGAACCCCTGGGTCTGTGATACATAAGGTATGTAAGCCAAGCTGGCCGAAGAGCCGGCACGAGCCAACTATGAACCATTCCGTTCCGCGGGGCGTCGGCTCCGCTTCCTCATACGGGAAATTCCAGCGGCGGAATTTTCTCCAAGAATTCACACAGGAGATGAGGGAGGCGGCGTGCTGAGGTCGCTCTTCATCGGGCTGTCGGAAAGCAAATCCTTACGCAACTTCGCGGAAAAGTCGTCCCTGGGACTTCGTTTTTCCCAGCGCTTCGTCGCCGGTACCCACCTGGATGACGTGGTTCGGGCCACCCAAGTGGTCAACGAGTGGGGTGCCGGCGTCAGTATCGACAACCTGGGCGAGAACGTCACCAACGCTGATGAAGCGAAGTGCAGCGCCGAGCGTTACCACCAAATGCTCGAAGAGATCCACCAGCGCAAGCTGAACGCCAATGTCAGCCTCAAGCTCACTCACATGGGACTGGACGTGAGCGAGGAGCTGGCGTTCCGTCAGGTCACCGAGCTGGTGGACCACGCCGTGCGCATTAACAACTTCGTTCGCGTGGACATGGAAGGCTCGCCCTACACCCAGCGCACCCTCGACTTCGTGCGCGGCCTGCATCGCGAGCCCGGACATGCCGGTCGCGTGGGCACCGTTATCCAGTCGTATCTCTACCGCAGCGAGAAGGATGTAGATGATTTGCTGTCAGAGCGCATTCGCATCCGGCTGTGCAAAGGCGCTTACGACGAGCCGCCCGATATCGCCTTTCCCAAGAAAGCCGATGTGGACAGGAATTATTTGAAGCTGGCGCGCACTCTGATGAAGAGCGGCGTGTTTCACGGTCTGGCTACGCACGACGAAAAGATCATCGCCGAGCTCAAGCAGTTCGCCCGCGCCGAGAATATTCCCGCGTCGGCCTATGAGTTCCAGATGCTCTACGGTGTGCGCCGCGATCTCCAGCAGCAACTGGTGCGCGAGGGATATGGCCTGCGGGTCTACATCCCGTTCGGCTCGGAGTGGTATCCGTACTTCATGCGCCGCCTGGCCGAGCGCCCGGCAAATGTCCTGTTCATCGCCAGGAACATGTTCCGGCAGTGAAGAGCAGTTGTCAGTTGTCGGTTGTCGGTTGTCAGTAGACGCTAGCCAGAGCGAGTTTGGCTCCCATACTTTCGTTGTTTACTGGCCGAGTCACAAATTAGGAAAGTGTCATCACGCGCGGAGCGAGGGACTGCTGTTCTGCACGCACCACCAAAAAATCCGATCCCCCGCTTCCCGCGTGAGGACAAGATCGGCCTTATTCTAGGCAGGCAGCGCTACCTCAACATAATCTGCTTGGGATGCAGCGGGAGGTATGGGCTGGCCCGTCGAGCGCAAATCATCAATGTGCATCTCGATGGCCTCGCGTAGCAGTTGCCTTGTTTCGTCAAGCGTATGGCCGGCCACACCCAATCCTGGAAGATCGGGCGCGTAGGCGCTCCATCCCGTAGCTGTCTTCTCAAACACCACTGCAAATCGCATTACTTCAGTCCTGCCTGCTTCAAAATATTATTGTACGTTCCCGGTGCCATATCTCTTGCGGGATTGCCGGCAATTGTCACCGTTCCTGGCTTTACAGGATGATGATACTGCCGGTGGCTTCCCTTTGTTCGCACAAGCTGCCACCCATCCCGTTCCACGAGCTTGATAACATCGCGCACCTTCATAGAGGTTATTACCAAGCTGCTGACAACTGACAACCGACTACTGGCAACTGGCAACTGGCAACTGGCTACTGCTTCACTTCAGCTTCGCCCCTACCGGCACGTCCTCCAGGAATCCTGCCAGCACCGGTTGGCCTTCGTCGCCCAGCGAGGCGGCGACGATCATGCCGTTCGATTCCAGTCCGCGCAGCTTGCGCGGCTGTAAATTAGCGACGATGACTACCTTGCGACCGATGAGTTTCTCCGGTTCATAGGCCTTTGCGATTCCCGCCACGATCTGCCGTACCTCGGTGCCGATGTCGACTTCCATCCGCAGCAGCTTGTCCGCGCCTTTTACCTTTTCCGCGACTTTCACCTCGCCTACGCGCAACTCAACTTTGAGAAAGTCATCGATGCTGATCTTATTTCCGTCCACGGCGGACGCGGTCAGCGTAGCGGGCAAAGGCCCAGCGGGAGCGGATGTCGTCGGCTGGCCCGACTCAGTTCCGCCAGCGGCCGGCTGCGATTCAGCCAGCGGTGTTTTCATATCACTCTCTGCCGAGCGTTGCTGTTCCATCTGCTGCATCCTTTCGATCATGCTCTTGTCGGCGCGCGGAAAAACCGGCTCAACCTTGCCCAGCTTCGTTCCGGCCTGAATTTGTCCCCACGCGAGCTGCCGCAAATCCAGTTGCTGGATCTCGCCCAGCCCAAGCTGTGCCCAGATGCGGGCCGTGGCCTCCGGAATGATTGGGTGCACCAGCGCGGTCACGGTGCGCAGCGCTTCGACCGAGGTGTGCAGGATGGTCGCCAGGCGAGCGCGCGAGTCCTTGTCGTCGCGTTCGGCGACCGCCCAAGGCTCATTCTCCACAATGTACTTGTTTACTGCGGCGACCAGCGCCCACGCAGTCTCCAGCGCGCGCGAGAATTGGAACTGTTGGAACTGCGCATGGAAATCCACGATTGTCTGCTGCGCCAATGTTTTGATCGCCTCATCCGCATCCGTGCGCGCGCTTGCGGAGGGATACGGAATCTCGCCCTCGAAGTAGCGCGCGATCATGCTCAGCGTGCGGCTGGAAAGATTCCCGAGGTCGTTGGCCAGGTCAGCATTGAAGCGCTGCACCAGCGCATCGAAGCTGAACGAGCCGTCATGCCCGAAAACAATCTCGCGCAGCAGGAAATAGCGCAGCGCGTCCTGGCCGAGCGTGTCCAGAATGGTCTCGCTGCGCACGATGTTGCCCCGCGACTTCGACATCTTGCTCTCTTCGAACAGCAACCAGCCGTGCGCGATGATGGAGCGCGGCAGCGGCAGATCGGCGGCCAGCAGAAACGCCGGCCAGTAGACGCAGTGGAAGCGCACAATCTCCTTGCCGATCATGTGCAAGTCAGCCGGCCAATAGCGCTCCAGCTTCTGCCGATCGGCAGGATCGTCGGAGCCGAAGCCAATCGCCGTCATGTAATTGGCCAGCGCGTCCAGCCAGACGTAAATCACGTGCTGGGGATCGGCCGGCACCGGAATGCCCCATTTGAACGAAGTGCGGCTGACTGAGAGATCGCGCAGGCCGCTGCGCACAAACGCGATCACTTCGTTGCGCCGCGTCTCTGGGCGAATGAAGTCAGGATGCTCGGCGTAATACTTCAGCAACCGCTCGCCCATCGCGGAGAGCTTGAAGAAATAATTCTCTTCATGAACCGTTTCCGTCGGGCGGCCGCACTCGGGACAGGGCGCACCCGGACCAACCGCATCGACATAAAGTTCGTCGAAAACGCAGTACTGTCCGCTATACGAGCCTTTGTAGATGTATCCCCGCTCCTGTAACCGGGTGAACATGGCCTGCACGCCGCGCACGTGCCGGGGCTCGGTGGTGCGGATGAAGTCGTCGTAGGTGATGTTCATCCGGTCCCATAGCCCGCGAAATTCCCCGGAGATCTTGTCCACGAACTCCTTCGGCGAGCAACCGGCAGCCGCAGCCGAGCGCTCGATCTTCTGCCCGTGCTCGTCGGTGCCGGTGAGGAACCACGTGTCCACGCCCATCATGCGCTGCCGCCGGGCGATGGCATCGCACACCACGGTGGTGTACGTGTGCCCGATGTGGGGCCGCGCATTGACGTAGTAGATGGGCGTGGTGATGTAGAACTTGTTCGGGTTATCCATTCCTTCGGTCCAGATAGAGCCGGATGGCCTCCTGTATGACGTGCTTCAACGGGACGTGGTGCTCGGCGGCGATGCGCCGGCAATCCTCGTATTCGGGCGCGTACTGCGAAATCGTGCCGTTCAGGCTCGCGACCTTCATGCGCACCTCGCCCCACGGCGTAGCCACTGCTTCGTGCCGTCGCGGCAGGACATCGCGCTTTTCGTGACGCGTCCTCACGCCCAGCGTCGAGCTCTCACGGAAGAGCAGCGCCCGCAAATGCTCTTCATTCTCGGGACGGGCCAGCACCGTCAGCAGCGTGCCCGGCCGGTTCTTCTTCATCTGCACCGGGGTGGTGAATACGTCGAGGGCGCCTTCGGCGAGCGCGAGATCCACAATGTAGCCGATGAGCTGCGGATTCAGATCGTCGAGATTCGCTTCCAGGATCGCGATCGTTTCCGCCGCGCCCGAATCTCCCGCAACAGGGGCCTCGAAGAATTGCGTTTCGCCAATGCTGATCCGCAGAACATTGGCATGCCCAGCGAAATCGCGCGCGCCCGCGCCGTAGCCGATCTTCTCCGTTGTCATCAGAGGACGCGGTCCAAAGCCGGTAGCGAGCACTTTTACGATGGCTGCGCCGGTCGGCGTAACCAATTCCTTCTCGATGTCGCCCGAATAAATGGGCACATCCTTCAGCAGTTCTAGTGTCGCCGGCGCCGGCACCGGCATTACGCCGTGCGAGCAAGCCACAGTGCCTCCGCCTACGTTCAGCGGCGAACAGATGAACTGATCGACGGCGAGCGCCTCCGCACCTGCCGCTGCACAGACAATATCGACGATGGCGTCTGCCGCACCGACTTCATGAAAGTGAATGGCGTCGGTCCCGGAGTTGTGGACCTTGGCCTCGGCCGTGCCCAGCGCCAGAAAGATTTCGCTGGCCGTCCGCTTCGCGCGTTCGCTGATGGTAGCGGCGGAGATGATCTTCAGGATCTCGGAGAGGTGGCGGCCACGGTTGTGAGTCCCGTTCTCGTGATCCAACGCCGACCGTCGGTGCTCATGTACTGCCGGCTGTGGTTGCGCGTGCCCAACACCCTGACTGTGAGCATGACCGCGCTTTTGCTTATCACGATGATGCAAGTCGTGCTCGCCCCTCTGGCCACCAGCCACTGACCACTGGCCACTGGCCACTGATTGCGCCCAGAACTCCTCGCGCGGCATGTCCTTTTCGCCGTTCACGATGACGTCAAGCTTGGCGGCTGAGATGCCGCCGCGGTTTACTCGCGAGCGCTCCAGCTTCGCACCAACCTTGAGTTCGGCGACGGTCTTCTCGAAAAGCTCGAACGGAGCTCCGGCGTCGAGCAACGCGGCCAGGAACATGTCGCCGCTGATACCGGAGAAGCAATCGAGGTAGGCTATGCGCATGGGGAGCACTCAACCGAGTAGAAATCTCATCATAGGTAAGGCGCCGATGGAGCGTCAAACCCGCAGCGCTTACGGCGTAGCTTGTCGGATTTCGCTTCTCGCTTTCGCGTCAGTCATTAGCGATCACCAACCCTGCCGCGTAATCAACCCGGTTTGCTATTCTGTTGATGCCACTTACCATAGAGACACAAAAGCACAGAGGCAGCTGGGAAGTGGGGCGGGCAGTACTGTCATCACGGAAGCGCTTTTAGTAGCGTGCGATTCCGCGTCGGCTATGATCCAGCGCCTCGGGCGCGAAAGAAGATAGCCCCGCCCTTCAGGGCGGGGTAGGCGAACATGAAAACCGGAGTCCCTCGGGGACGGCACAACCTCGCTGTGCCGTGCCCGAGGCACTTGCACTTAATTTCGATGCCTACCCACCGTTGAAACGGTGGGCTCTCTTATGTCGTCCCGCTTGGCGGGACTGCTTTTTTTCGCGAATTCGGTGGTCGGCACTTATCCAGAGTGCGGGAAGAGCGAACCGCGAACAGCGGCTATCATGTACCTCGAACACCAACGCCAACTCGCCACTCACGTACGTGCATTCCTGCGCGACCGCTACAGCCTCGATCTTGCCAATGTGGTCATCGATCAGCCGCCCAATGTGGAGATGGGCGAGTTCGCGCTGCCGCTTTCGTTTGAATTGGCGAAGCGCCTGCGCAAAGCTCCGCGCAAGATTGCAGAGGAAATTGTTGCCGAGTTTCCCCTGCCAGATGGTTTCGAGAAGCTAGAGGTCGCCGGCGCAGGCTACATCAATGCTCGCCTGAAGCGCGATGTTGCGGCAAGAGCGCTGACCGGTGACGAGGCGCTCGCCGCGACCGGTCACGCCGGTGAAGGCGCGGCCAACGTCAGCGGCAAGATTCTGGTGGAGCACACCAGCATCAATCCCAACAAGGCCGCACACATCGGTCACCTACGCAATGCGATTCTCGGTGATACCTTCGTGCGCCTGCTGCGCGCCGCCGGCCATGCCGTCGATGTGCAGAATTACATCGACAATACCGGCGTGCAAGTTGCGGACGTCGTCGTCGGCTTCGTCGAGCTGGAGAAAAAATCGAAGCAGGACATTGCCGCGCTGATCGCCTCGACTCCACGCTTTGATTACTACTGCTGGGACCTGTACGCCCGCGTCTCGCAATGGTACGAGCAGGACAAGGAGCATCTAAAGGCGCGCCAGGACGCGCTGCACGCGATCGAGCGCGGCGGCAACGAAATGGCGGAGATCGCTGAACTTATCTCTACCGCTGTCTTGCGCCGACACCTCGAGACGATGGACCGCCTTGACATCGAATACGATTTCTTGCCCCGCGAGAGCGAGATTCTGCACCTGCACTTCTGGGACTCGGCCTTCGAGCTGCTGAAGCAGAAGGGCGTGCTGTACTACGAGACCGAGGGTAAGAACAAGGGCTGCTGGGTGATGACGCGACCGAAAACCCCCACCCAAGCAAAAGAAGCTTGGGTGGGGCACCCCGAGTTTAACCAGAACAGCGGTGATGGCGAAAATGCCGGCCCCGACGAGGACGCCAAGGTCATTGTGCGCTCCAATGGCACGGTCGGCTACGTCGGCAAGGACATTGCGTATCACCTGTGGAAGTTCGGCTTGCTGGGGCGCGACTTCGGATATCGCCGATTCTACGAGTATCCCAACCGGCATGAGGTCTGGATTTCGGCTGAGCAAGGCGAGGCAAATCATCCGCACTTCGGCGGCGTGGCGGCCATCTACAACGTCATCGACTCGCGCCAGTCCGATCCGCAGAACACGGTGATTGAGGCCATCAGGTTGCTTGGCTACACCGAGCAGGCCGCGCACTATACCCATTTTTCCTACGAGATGGTCGCGCTCACGCCGCGCTGCGCGCTGGAGCTGGGCTACGAGGTAAGCGAGCAAGATCGCGCCAAATCTTACATCGAGGTATCGGGGCGTCGCGGCTTCGGCGTCAAGGCCGACGATCTGCTCGACGTGCTGATCGTCGCAGCGAAGAGCGAAGTGGACAGCCGGCACGCGGAGCTTGACGAAGCTGAGCGCGCCCACATCGCAACCCAGATTGCCATCGGCGCACTGCGCTATTTCATGTTGAAGTTCACCAAGCAGTCGGTGATTGCCTTCGACTTCAAAGAAGCGCTGGCGTTTGAAGGCGAGACCGGCCCCTACGCGCAATACGCCGTAGTGCGCGCGACCAACATCTTTCGCAAGGCGGGAGTCGATCCCGAGCAGGCATTGGCTGCCGATATCGATTATGCCCGCCACTTTGTCCACGCCAGCGGTACCGAAATCTGGGAGTTATGGTTGCTAGCGGGCAAGACTTCGTTCGTGGTCGAACAATGCATTGCGGCGACGGAGCCGGCGTTTGCCGCCAAACATGCTTTCCAGCTCGCACAGCAGTTCAATAACTTCTATCACCGCCATCACATCCTGACCGAGGCCGACGAAGACCGGAAGAGATTTCTGCTGGCCACGGCAGCGGTGGTCCGTCGCGAGCTGATGCGAGTGCTGTCGGTAATGGGGATTTCGGTCCCCCCGGTGATGTAGTCCAGGATTTTCTTGCCGGTAAAGACGGTCTTAATTAGTAAGATTACTGCAAAGTTTCTTACCAGTAAGATCGTCTTACTAGTAAGAAAATCTGCGCGGCTGTCGCGCCAAAGGGTCAGGCTGTTTAGGCGGTCCTTCGTCACCGGAAATTAACATCGCATGTCAAGTGGGGCGTTATAAAATTAAAGTTTATGCAAGATAAGCCATTGGAAATAGAGAAAATCGAGGACAGGCCCGGGGCCACGGTGCTTCGCCTGCATGGGCCGCTGCTATTGGGCAATTTCTTTCCGCTCCAGACCATGGTCCGCTCCGACAACGCTGGACTGCTGATTATTGACGTCACGGACATGCCCTACATCGATTCGGCGGGGATCGGCTGCCTGGTGGGGGCGCACGTTTCGCGCGAGAACTCGGGACGCAAGCTGGTGCTGGTCGGGGCCAACGACCGCCTGCTAACCTCGTTGAAGGTCACCAAGGTCAATCAGTTGTTCACCCTGGCGCCTACGGTGGAGCAGGCGCTGGCGCAGGCAAAAAGCGCCTAGGCTGGCAGCAATCAGCGTCGTCCCATACGCCTTCGTTCTCTGATAGACTCTCTTCCGTCTGGACGCGAGTGGGCGGCGCGCGGCCTTGGGCTGTTCCTGACGCCGCTTCAGAATTTTCCTTGACTCCGTGCCTGCTCTCTTCAGGAGGTTCTTATGTCCGCTACAGCTAGCGCTTCGCAGCTTCACAGTCACGTGCAAGAGTTCATCGGCAAGCCGCGCAAGATGTTCATCGATGGCAAGTGGGTGGAAGCGGCTTCCGGCAAGACTTTTCCAACCTACAATCCTGCAACCGGCGAGGTAATGGCCCAGGTCGCCGAAGGCGATCGCGAAGATATCAATCGCGCCGTGAAGGCGGCGCGCAAGGCATTCGACGTCGGCCCATGTCCGCAGATGACCGCCTCCGAACGTGGCCGTCTGATCTGGAAGCTGGGCGACCTGATCGAGCAGCACCTGGAGCAATTCGCGCAGCTCGAAAGTCTTGACAATGGCAAGCCGCTCTCCGTGGCCCGTGTTGCCGATGTACCTTTGGCCGTCGATCTGTTCCGCTACATGGCTGGTTGGGCCACCAAGATCGAGGGCAACACCATTCCGTTTTCCTCCAAGTTTCTCGCCTATACCCGGCGCGAGCCCGTGGGCGTGGTCGGACAGATCATCCCCTGGAATTTCCCTTTGCTAATGGCCGCGTGGAAGCTTGGGCCCGCGCTGGCGACCGGCTGCACAGTTGTGCTGAAGCCCGCCGAGCAGACTCCGCTGAGCGCGTTGCTGCTGGCTGAACTGATCGCCGAAGCAGGATTTCCCAACGGCGTGGTCAATGTTGTCCCCGGCTACGGCGAAACCGCGGGAGCTGCGTTAGCGGCGCATCCCGATGTGGACAAGGTAGCGTTCACTGGTTCCACCGAAGTTGGCAAGCTGATACTGCAAGCCGCTGCCGGTAATTTGAAGAAGGTTTCGCTGGAGCTGGGAGGCAAGTCGCCGAACATCGTCTTCGACGACGCGGACATGAAAGCGAGCATTCCCGGCGCGGCCAACGCCATCTTCTTCAACCACGGCCAGTGCTGCTGCGCGGGCTCCCGGCTCTACGTCGAACAGCCGATCTTCGATGAAGTGGTTGAGGGCGTAGCCGAACGTGCGAAGCACATCAAGCTGGGGCATGGCTTCGACCCCGATACCGAGATGGGGCCGCTGGTATCGCAGGAGCAGTTGAACCGCGTTTGCAGCTTTCTGGAAGCGGGATTGCGCGAAGGCGCGGAAACCGTCGTCGGCGGCAAGCGTGGCCCAGGCAAGGGATACTTCGTCGAACCGACAGTCATGGTGAAAACCAAGCCTGAAATGAAGGTCGTTCGCGAAGAGATCTTCGGGCCGGTGGTATGCGCCATGCCGTTCCGCGATGTCGACAAGCTGGTGGCCGAGGCCAACCAGGGCGAGTACGGGTTGGCTGCTGCGGTCTGGACGCGCGACGTAAGCAAGGCACATCGCATCGCCGAGAAGCTCCGCGCCGGCACGGTCTGGATCAACTGCTATAACGTCTTCGACGCCGCGCTGCCTTTCGGCGGATACAAGCAGTCTGGCTGGGGCCGCGAGATGGGCCACGAAGTCCTCGAGCTGTATACCGAAGTGAAAGCGGTCTGCGTCGCGATCTAGCGAGAACCTATTTCAAGAATCGGTTTGTATCAGGGCACGGCTTTCAGCCGTGCCGCCCCGCTCGCCAAAGGAGTTCGGGCTTTAGCCCCTGTCTGGCGTGTTTTGAAGGGGCGCGGCTTTAGCCGCGCCGTTACGAGCCTTCTGTTTTTGTCATCACGAGGCGGCTTCAGCCGCCGAAGGATCTGCTTTTCGGACTTTAGTCCCGTCTTGCACAGCCACTCACAGCTTTTCGAACGAAATCTCTTCCTGGCTCGCCGCTGAATCTCATTCGGTATTGCGGCTGTCCTCAGTCGCTGTCTAAAGTAAATGAATCGCGATGGCCACCACCGATTACAGTCTGGAGCGCGGTCTCCCTGTCAGCATCGAAGCTGAGCGCTCGATCCTCGGCGCGATCCTGCTGGACAATTCCCTTTACGACCAGGCTGCCGAACACATCAACGCCGACCATTTCTCGCTCGACGCGCACCGCCGGATCTACTCGCGCATGCACGATTTGCAGGAGACGGGCCGGCCGGTGGATATGATCACGCTGGTCGAAGAGCTCGACCGGCGCAAGGAAGTGGAAGCGATCGGCGGCGTCGCGTATCTGTCGTCGCTGATCGACGGCGTTCCCGAGCGGCCCTCCATCGAGCATTACGTCCGGATTGTCAAGAACAAGGCGCTCCTGCGCGGGCTGATCAACGTCGCGCAAAACGCTATCGCCGAAGCCATCGAGCACGCCGACGAAGCTGAAGAAGTCCTGGGGCGCGCCGAGCAGGCGATATTCCAGCTCTCTGAGAACCGCATGGAGCAGGGATTCATGGACATCCCTGCAATCATCAAGAACTCGTTCGGCTCGCTGGAAGAGCTCTACGCGCGCGGCCAGGAGATTACCGGGCTGGCCACGCACTACACGCTGCTCGATAAGCTGACCAGCGGCTTACAGCCGTCCGATCTGATCGTGATTGCGGCGCGGCCCTCGGTCGGCAAGACGGCATTTGCCATGAACATTGCCGAGAACGCCGCCGTACAGGATGGCAAAGTGGTGGGTGTCTTCTCGCTGGAGATGTCGCGCGAAGCGCTGCTCATGCGTATGCTGGCGTCGCATGCGCAAGTCGATTCCAAGAACCTGCGCCAGGGATTTCTGACCAAGGACGACATGCGCAAGCTGACGCGGGCCACCGAAGAGCTCTCCCGATCGAAGCTGTACATCGACGACACCCCGGGAATTTCGGTCAGCGAGATGCGGGCCAAGGCGCGCCAACTGCGGCGGCGGGAAGGGCTCGACCTGGTCATTATCGACTATCTGCAGCTCATGTCGGCAGTACCCATCGGCGGCAAGCGATTTGAGAATCGCACTCAGGAGGTTTCGGCCATCTCGCGCGGGCTGAAGGCGCTGGCGAAAGAGTTGAAAGTGCCGGTGGTCGCGCTTTCGCAGCTCAGCCGCGCACCCGAGAGCCGCGGCGGCGACCATCGCCCGCAACTTTCCGATCTGCGCGAGTCGGGCTCCATCGAGCAGGATGCCGATGTGGTCGCCTTCATCTTCCGCGAGGAGATGTACAAGAAGGACGATCCCGACCTCGAAGGCATGGCCGAAATCATCGTCGCCAAACAACGCAACGGCCCGACCGACATGATCAAGATGGCGTTCGTGAAGCGATACACGCGCTTCGAGAACCTGGCGGCGGAAAGCGAGTATCAGTAGGGCTAAGCCGGCGAGATGGGACCGGGCAGTATGCGAAATCGTTTTTGGCCGTCGATACGATAGGTTTGGAAATCAGCGACATCGACGGTAAGAATCGTGCTTAACGACTCACGCCGAGCGAGGTGGACTAGCGTTGCATCGGCGAAGTCCATCGGCCGATCGTGATAGCGATGCATCAACTGGGCAAGCGCGGGAAGGTCAGCGTCGGCGATTCTGCCCAATGTGAGCGCGCCGGAACGCACAAAGTGCCAAGCGGTTTCCACCCGATGAGCTCGCCCTCCGAGGAAATGGAAGAGCTCCGTCAGTACCGCCTCAGAGGTCAGTAGCGGGAAGCGCGCGTTGGCGAAGGCGTCTACACAAGCGGCGTGCCAATGATCATCCTCATCTAGGAACGCGAGAATTGCGCCCGTGTCGACTAGCGCGCTAATGCGCATTTCTTTCTCTTATGCGCTTGCGCACAACCTCTCTGACCCTTTCTGAACCATGGGGGGCGCCACCCGAGATGCTACCGGCATATTTCGCCGCAGCGGCATGCAGACGCGCTTGCTCGGCTTCATCGTCCTCGCGTTTACGACGCCCTTTCCGGATCACCTGGTGTGCCGTCCGATCCAGAAACTCAGCCAGGCTAGTCCCTTGCAGACGCGCCTCTTCTTCTAGGCCCATCTTCACATCTGGATCAAGACGCCAGCTGTACACTTCCGTTTTTGCCATGCACTACAGTGTAGTGCAGCATTGGTCCTTGCGTCAATCAGAGCTAAGAAGAGCGCAATGAAGCCTACGGCCTCGCCAATTCCGCAAACACTCTCTCGTATTTCTCCGCGATGGCGTCCCAGCGATACAGCGCATCGGCCCGCTGCTTGGCGAGAATCGCTAATTGCTGGCGGGCGCGTGGGTCGTCCAGCAAAGATTGCAGCTTGGTAGCGAGATCGGCTTCCGATTTGCCGTAGCGAATCGCCGCATCGCCGGCAGTCTCGGCGTTCTCGGGCGTGTCCAGATAAAGCACGGCATTACTGGCCGCCATGGCTTCGATAAGAGCAGGATGCACCCCGCCAATCTCGCAAGCGAAGACAAAAACTCCGGCATGTTTCTGCAGCGTCCAGTAACCGTCGCCGTAGATGGCTCCGGTGAAGCGCACGCGCTCATCGCCCAGCGCCTTCAGCCGCTCGATGTAACCCGGGTCGTAAGGATTGTCGCCGACCACCACCAGCGGCCAATCGCTGCGCACGTTGCGCCAACTGCGCAGCACCAGATCAGGATTGTTCTCCGGTTCCAGGCGGCTGACGTAAAGCACGTAGCGGCCCGCGTCGAGATTCAGTCCATTCAGGTTGTAATCGCCCGCCGGCATCTCCGAACCGTAGCCGATGACCACCGACTCGCTGCCATACTTCGCCAGATAGTAATCGTGAATGGCTTTGGCATCGGTGACGAGCTGATTTGCGCTGAACGACGACAGCCATTCGCAGAAGTGCAGCACCTGCGCTCCCAGACCTTTCCACTTCTCACGCTTGCGGTCGAGGCCGTCAACGTTGAGCACCACCGGCTTGCCGAACAAGCGCGGTATGTAGGCGAAGGGACTGTTGGCGACATTGCAGAGCAGGACGATATCGTTATCGCTGAAGGCAACATGCACCGCGGCGAAGAAGGTGCTGACCCAGGTGTCGAGATGCTTCTGGTGAAGGCTGGGCACGATGACGCGGCGCACGCGGCGGTCGTAGACATCGCCGGGACGGGTGAAAGCGCGGCGGCAATAGACGGTGACCTGATGGCCGCGGTCGGCGAAGCGCGAGCTGATCTGCTCGGCAAAGCGCTCGAAGCCGCCGTAACGGTTGGGAATGCCGCGAGTTCCGACAATGGCGATGTTCATGGAAGAAGCAATTAGCAATTAGCAATTAGCCGCGAGCTGTCAGCTGTCAGCTGTCAGCTGTCAGCCGTCAGCTCTCGGCCATCAGCCACATCTCTTCCGGCCTGTCATCCTGAGCGGAGACGCGCTTCAGTTGCGCGCCGGAGTCGAAGGACCCCTATCGCCGCGAGAATCCCAACTGGCTACTGCCTTCTCCGCGTCAATTGCGCACGGGGTGTTGCTGAACCACCATAGCAAATCGCGGTCGGAGACGCGCCGACGCGATTGGATGATCGCCCGCTTGCGGCGGATGCTGTCGCGAGCTTTCCACCAGTACGTCACCGCCGACCACAACCGGCGATCGCGAACAATGGCGTAGCCAAACGTCATGATGTCGCGCGCCAACACTGGAAAGAATAGCCGCCAGCAGAGCCATCCTGATGCATTCTTGCCGCGCATGAGGAAGCGGTTCTTGGCCGAATGCCAGTTGATGACCAGCGGAAGATCTTTGCGGCGTTCTGGAGTTACCCGCCGCACGTGCCAGGCGATGGCCATCGGAACGTACAGACATTTCCAGCCCATGAGCTGGGCGCGCCAGGCGAGATCGCCGTCTTCGCGAAAGGCGAAGAACTCCTCGTCGAAGAACTCGCCTTCCACTGAGACCGCCTCGATGAAGTCTCGGCGAAAGAACGCCGCTGCGCCGCTGGCGCCGAAAACATACTGCACACGATCATACTGCCCACGGTCGATCTCCTCCGCGCCGCGATCGAGGTGGCGCATGTTAGGCGTGAAATATATGCCGGTGGAATCGATGATGTTGGTCTCATGCGGATCGGGAAGATTGGTTTGCTGTCGCGGAGCGTGAGTTTGGCTTGCATCAGCAATCAACGTACGACCTGCGTCATCCCCAAGCTTTGTATCAGGGCACGGCTTCAGCCGTGCCGCATCCGCCGTGGAAAACGCGGGCTTTAGCCCCTGTGCCGGCTCTGTGCAGGGGCTAAAGTCCTCATCCTTGGCTGGCCCGTTCGGCACGACTGAAGTCGTGCCCTGATACAAAACGGTATTGCCTGGATTCCAGCGCAGCAGCTTGCCACAGAGCGCTCCGGCGTCGGGATGAGCCTCACCAGCACCTACAAGCTGCGTCACGAAATCCGGACTGAGCACGACATCGGGATTGAGGCATAGCACCCAATCGCCGCGAGAGGCGCGAATCGCCTGGTTCTGTCCGGCGGCGAAGCCGACGTTCTTGTCGTTGTAGATCACCCGCCATTTCGGCTCGACCGGTTGCAGCAGCGCGTGTGTGCCATCTTCGGAAGCATTGTCGACGATGATGATTTCGAGATCGCGATAGTCCTGGCGCGCCAGCGCAGCGAAGCACTCTTTCAGATATTGCGCCGAATTCCAGGTGACGATTGTGACGGAGACCATTGAGCCAGTGCGCCCGATTGCGCAGAAGCTTCAGTTTAGGCGAGTTGCTTACGATATGGCGATTTATCAATCGTCGTGGGCCGATCAGCGACCTGTCATTCGCTGCAGCGCCTCGGGGTAACGAGCGCCCTGCACCGGGATCTTCGAGGCGGCGCTAGCGATGTCACGCAGATCGTCGTCCGTAAGCTCGACAGCGGCGGCCCCAATGTTTTCCTCCAGGCGCTCAAGTCTGCGCGTGCCGGGGATCGGAACGATCCAAGGCTCCCGGGCAAGCAGCCAAGCGAGCGCAATCTGAGCAGGTGTTGCCTTCTTCCGTTCAGCGGCCTTGCCAATCAGTTCAACCAGTGCCAGGTTCGCTTTCCGCGCCTCGGGCGAAAAGCGAGGAAGGCTGTTGCGGAAATCGGATTTGTCGAACTTGGTGTTTTCGTCCATCTTTCCCGTGAGGAAGCCGCGACCTAACGGGCTGTAGGGGACGAAACCGATACCGAGCTCCTCAAGCGTCGGCAGCAGCTCCTTCTCAGGGTCCCGGAACCAAAGTGAGTATTCGCTCTGGACTGCGGTGACCGGCTGGACTGCGTGTGCGCGACGGATCGTCTGCACGCTTGCTTCTGAAAGCCCGAAATGCCGTACCTTCCCCTGCTGAATCAGTTCCTTCACCGCTCCCGCCACGTCCTCGATCGGCACGCTCGGGTCAACCCGGTGTTGGTAGTACAGGTCGATGGTGTCGACCCGAAGCCGCTTCAGCGAGACCTCGGCGACCTGCTTGATGTGCTCTGGCCGACTATCGAGACCGGGCGAACCTCGCTCCCCTTTGGGATCGAAATTAGAATCTAAGTTGAACCCGAACTTCGTGGCAATCACCACCTGATCGCGCAACGGGGAGAGCGCCTCACCGACGAGTTCCTCGTTCGTGAACGGGCCATAGACCTCGGCGGTATCGAAGAATGTCACGCCGCGTTCCACGGACGCCCGGAGAAGAGAGATCATCTCCCGTTTGTCTCCAGGCGGTCCGTAGGACATGCTCATCCCCATGCAGCCTAAGCCAATGGCCGAGACCTCCAAGTTACTTTTTCCAAGTTTGCGCTTTTGCATTGTTTCTCCTTCGATATGCTATCGGTAGACTCATCTATGAGGCCAACCCGAACGGCGAAGTTGCCGCCCTCGCGAGCTGAAACGCGCGATCCTGCACAACTAGCGATAACGGCCCGATTTCGCAACTTCGCGAAAAGCTCAGTATGCGCCTCGTCCGGAAAGCACGATCGGAATGGTCCGCAGGAAGATCTTGGCGTCGAGCCAGAGCGACCAGTTGTCGATGTACTTCAAATCGAGCTGCATCCAGCGATTGAAGTCCACATGGCTGCGGCCCTCCAGCACCCAGGTACATGTCAGCCCCGGCCTCATGCGCAGGCGGCGCCGCTGCCAATCCTCGTATTGTTCCACTTCTTCCGGCACGGCCGGGCGTGGGCCGACGAATGACATGTCGCCGCGAAACACATTCCAAAGTTGCGGCAGCTCATCCAAGCTGAAGCGGCGCAGCCCGCGTCCCACCGGCGTAATGCGCGGGTCGTCGCTGATCTTGAAAACCGGGCCGTCGAGTTCGTTGAGCTGGTGCAGTTCGGCGCGCATCTGCTCGGCGTCGTTGATCATGGAGCGAAACTTATAGAGCGTGAAGCGGCGTCCGCCCAGGCCGCAGCGCGTCTGCCGGAACAGCACCGGGCCGGGCGAGGTGATGCGGATCAGGGCAGCGATGGTCAGCAACACCGGCGAGAAAATCACCAGCGAAGTAAACGAAAGCACGACGTCGATCACTCGCTTGAAAAACAGGTGCAACTCGCTGTCGGGGGCGCTGGACAGGCTGAGGAGTTGGACGTCACGAAAATTTTCCAGGTAAATGCGCGAGTACGCCGGAGGCAGAAACTCAAGCTGGACGCGGGTGCGGATGCCGAGATCGGCGCAGTGTTGCATCACCGGCTCCAGCCGGGCAAGCTCCTGTAGGTTGACGGCGAAGATGACTTCGTCCACAACATGGTTTTGCAGAATGCCGCCGACCGAATCGAGCGGAAAAACGTCGTAGCCGCCGAGCCTGTCAGCCGACGCGTCGCTGAAGTCGGTAGCGACGAAGCCCTTTAGCCGCAGACCCATGCCACGGCTCTCTTCAATCAGCGTCGCCATCTCGCGCGCCCGCGGTCCGCAGCCGACGATTAGCAGGTAGTGATAACGGTGCAGGCGTTCGCGCATCAGCGAGACGCCCCAGTACGACATGCTGCGTCCCAGCAGCAGGAGAACGAAGTCCACCACACCGACCAGCAGGACGTAGGTGCGGCTGATATCAGTCCGGCGGAACAAATACAGACCGGCGTAGATGACTACCAGTACAATGGCAAGCTGGCTAACGATGTTCAAGATGAGCTGGATGGGATTGCTGAGTTCCAGATCGCGATAGAAGGTGGAAAAATATCCGACGATCGCCCATACCACAAGGAAGGCAACCATCAGGGGAAGATAATGGCTGAAAGGATAAATTCCTGGTAAGTGTGCGCTGAAAAATGCGAAGTGCACCAGGAAAGTACGCAGAAGGTATGCCACCACGAAGGCGACGCAGGTCACCCCAAGATCGTGCAGCAGGGTAATCGTACTGAGCAGTTTGGATCGTCGATCGAACACAATAACGCCGTTTACCGAAAAGGCCTCAGGACGGCCAATCCAGCGGCCGTGCCCGTGGGAGACATCAGTGGAGCAGGCGCAGAAGGAACGGAGATGGTGCTGACGTCACGTGCGCACTTCGAAGCTTAACTTTAGCAGGATTTCTCGCCCTTATGCTAGTAGTGTAGGCTACTGAGTAACGCATGAGTTCTCGATGCCAACCAGACAAGAATCGTCTCCGGAAACGTTGCCGTTAGCCGGCTTTCACCCGGGTCGAGCTCCGTCCGACGGGACATTTCGGACTCTTTTGCCGAGATTTCTCGATGGCGCAATCTTTTTCTTTCTTTGTCTGTTTGCGATCCTGTTGCCACATTCCATCAAGGGCGCACAACACTCCTGGCAAATTGCGTTTCTGCTGTGGCTGGGAAAGCTGGCAGTCGAACGTAAGCGGCCATTTTCGCAGCCGCTGTCGGCGCCGCTGTGTGCTTACATCGTATTCAGCGGAATTTCTACCGCGCTCAGTCCCGATCCCTACGTGAGCTGGGACCGGATGAAAATTGCGTGCTTGCTGCTGGTTGGTATCGTGGTCGGGCAGAACCTGCGACGGCTGACGCAGGTGCGCACTCTGGTCTTCCTGCTGATCCTATCCGGACTCGCCGCCGCGGTTTTCACAGCCTGGCAGTACACCTATGGCGTGGGAGTACAGGTCGCGTATGTTGCCGGTACATCGCCGCTGTACCGGGCACATGTCTATCAGAACGACATCATCCAGCGTGTCAATGGCCGCGTGGTACACACGCCGGAGCAGGTGCAGCACATCATTGAGCAGAGCCCGCCGGGCAGGTTGCTTCGCATTGATCTGGTTCGTGGATATCCGTTTCATAAGAAGCAGACTTACATTGTCCGCGAACAGGTGCTGAAGAGCGGATTGGGAACGCCAGCGTTGCCGCTGACGCGCGGGCACCCGCTGAAAGCGCAAGGGACGCTGCGCCACTACGTCGTCTTTGCGGAAATGCTGATGCAGATTGGCTGTATGTGCTGGGCGATGCTCTTGAGCACCGCGCCCCACAAGAAAAGATTGCGGCTGCTGTTAGCCGTAACCTGTGCCGCATTGACGGCGGCGCTCTTCCTCACCGAAACGCGCGCCGCGCTGGCGGGACTGGCCGTGGGCGGCTTCGTCGCCGTCTGGATGCTCACCGGCAAACGCTCACGAATTTGGGCCACGGTTGTGTTGCTCATTTTTGTTGCGGCGTCAGCTGGGTGGGTGCGTCACACCCGTGGCCCGCTGTGGCTGGGCGCTCACGATCCGGGCACTCATTTCCGCACCATGATGTGGGAAGATGGCTTGCGCCTGATTGGGCAGCATCCGTGGTTCGGCGTGGGGATGGAGACCATTCGCAATCATTGGATGACCTGGAACATCCGGGCATTCACCTTTTTCCACGACGAGAGCCACTTCCACAACGACATGATCCAGATCGCGGTGGAGCGCGGACTGCCAGCGTTGGCGGCATGGCTGTGGTTCGTGATCGCCTACATGATCTTTCTGTTCCGGCTGATTCGCCGCTGGCGCGAGCGCAGCCGTTTCGCTGCCGGTGTGGCTGCGGGAGTGCTGGCCGGCTTCGTCGCCTATCAGACGACCGCGCTGGTGCACTATGACCTGGGACTAGAATCTGTGGCGATGATGCTGTTCTTCTACTTTGGGCTGGCGATCGCACTGGAGCGCATGTTAGGCGAGCCGGGCGCGATCGATGTGCAATAGGTGCGCGGCGCGAAAGCAACTTCCGCCATTACGTCTACGAGCTCAGCCCTCTGTGGCTTCAAGGCACGCGGCGCGCACGTCGCTGGATTCCAGTCGCACTTCTCGCCTTGTTTGCCCTCCAATCTTTCTGGTTCATCAAACCCAATCGCTCACCTACTCGATGTGGATGTTCGATAGTGCCGCGAAATGAGAATGGTTTGCTAGCGCGGCAACAACTGTATCGGCCCTACTTCCCTGCCCCAATGGCCTTCCATTGAAACTGAATTACATCGCTGAAATGGCTAACAACAAACTCAGCCGTATGTCCGCCGGGGTAAATGTGGAACTCGTGCGGGATGCCGCGCGACTTCAGCAGTTTGTCCAGCTCCTGAGCTCCCTGCTCGAAGCCATAGTCGTCATTGTTTCCCACGTCGAAGTAAATGTTCATTCGCTTGAGGCTGGCGGCGCTATCGGTGCTCGCGAAGTAGAAGACATTGTTGCGATTGAAATAGTCGCGAGATCCAAAGACGTTGCCCAGCAACGCTCCCGGACTTCCCGGTGCGCTCGCACCCATGTCCTTGGGCACATCGATGATGAGCGCGGGCATTTGCGCGCTGACGGCGGCGAATTGGTCGGGATATTTGAACGCCAGCCGTAGCGCGCCGTAGCCTCCCATGGAAACGCCGGTAATGCCACGAGTGGCGCGCGTGCCCGCCGCGCGATATTTCTTTTCCATCTCCGGCATGAACTCCTTCATGAGGAAATCCTCATACCGAACTTTGCCGTCTCCGGAATTAATGTAAAAGGTGTGTCCGGCGCTGGGAGCGAGAATGACAAAGTCGCCGATCTTGTCCTTGCTGCGCAACTCAGAGACCACGTCCCACCCCCCGAAGTTGAGCATCGCTTCCTCGTTGTCATCCAGCCCGTGCAGGAAATACAGCACCGGATAGCGCCGCGTCTTGTCCTGATCGAAATCGGCCGGCAAGAACGCGCAATAGCGCACAGGGCGGGCGAGGATTTGCGACTTGATAACCGAACACTCGGCGCGGCCCTGGGCGTGCAGAAGCGGTGCAAGACAGAGGGTCGCAAGGAGGCAGGCGAAACTGATCCGACGACGAAGACGTTTCATTCGTATTTCAGGGTCTGCACCGGATCGAGCCGGGCGGCACGGCTGGCGGGATAGAGGCCAGCCAGCAGGCTGACCACGATGGAAAAAGCGATGGCCGCGCCGATCAGCCACGGCGGCAGGATCCACACCGCCTCGGCGGGCAATTGCTGGTTGCGAAGATAAATTCCCGTGCCGATATTGATGGCTTTGCCGATCGCAAATCCCAGCGCGATGCCGAGCACGCCGCCAAAGAAGCCCATCGCTCCGGCTTCGGCGAAGAAGAGCCGCTTCACATCGTCGTCGCTGGCGCCGATGGCTTTCATCACGCCGATTTCACGGCGCCGCTCCAGCACGGCCATCACCAGCGTGTTGATGATGGCCAGAGTGGCTACGGCCAGGGCCAGCGACCCGAAGATGCCAAGGAACAAGTCCAGCACGGTGAAGAAGCGGCGCAGGCTTTTGGTGGCATCCAGCACCGAAAAGGTGCGGAAGCCCATCTGCTTGATCGCGTCCTGCACCTGCGCGACCTTTGCCGGATCTTTGACGCGCACCGTCAGCGTCATATAGTTCTTGCCGCCTCCGCGCAACGAGCTGCGCATGTCGGTGAACTGCGCCATATTCAGCTTTTCGGTGAGATCGACCGGCAGGAAGATGCGCCCGCGCGAGACCGTGCGCATGCCGCCATAAGGCTCTTCTTCGATGATGCCGACAACTTTGAGCGCCCGCGTCTTGCGCACGACCGAGAAGCCGTATGTATCGGACGTCGGATTGCTGCTGCCTGCGTTCTGTCCACCTGACAATGTAGGATGTCCGACATTGTCTGAGTCGGCAGCCAGCGACTGATGCTCGCCATAGCGAAGCGTGACTGTTTGTCCTACCAGCGACTTCGGATTCTTGGGATCGAGCTCCTTGGCGAAATCATTCAGCAGGATCACTTCATCGGCGTCAGGACGCGAGAAGAAGTTCCCCTGTAGATTGTCGAAAGCCTCGTTCTCCCGCGCCGACATCGGCAGGCCGGTGACAAATCCGAAGTGGGTCTGGCCGTTGTAGACAATCTCGCCCATGACGCGAACTTCCGGCTCGACTTCGGTGACGTATTGCAGACGCGCCATCTTGTCGCGCGCCGGCTCGTCGAGCACGGGAGCATTTTCCGGATGCTGGTCTTTCCGATCTTCTTCGCGATCGAAGCCGCGGAAATCCTGCTTGGAGGTCACGAAGACCGTGTCGAACATGCCTGAGCCGGCCAGCCGCTTGGTCGCAAGCTGCTGTAGTCCCACACCGAGGGACAGCATGGCGACTAGCGATGCCACGCCCACCGAGATACCGACCGTGGTCAATACATTGCGCAGCTTGGATTGCCGCAGATTGCACACCGCTAGCTCAAACAGGTCGTAGCCCTTCACGCCAGCGCCTCCTGTGACAGCAGCTTGCCATCGCCGAGAAAGATGAGCCGCTGCGCGAAGCGCTCCGCCAGTGCGCGCTCGTGCGTAACCATTACCACGGTCATGCCGAGCGAGAGGCTCACGTCGCGAAAAAGGTTGAGGATGTCTTCTCCGGTGCGGCTGTCGAGATTGCCGGTGGGCTCGTCGGCCAGCAACAGCGATGGCCGGTTGGCCAGCGCACGCGCCAGCGAAACGCGCTGCTGCTCACCGCCGGAAAGCTCGGATGGCTTATGCTGCAGGCGATGGCCGAGGCCAACGCGCTCCAGCGATTCGCGCACTCGCTGCGCGCGCTCCGGTCGCTCGACTTCGGCAAAGCGCATGGGCAGCTCGACGTTTTCGGCGGTGGTCATGGTCGGGATCAGATGAAACGCCTGGAAGACCATGCCGACATTCGTTGCGGCGATAACGCGCCAACTCCTCCGACGACATCTTTGCCAAATCCCGGCCCTGCACCACGACCGAGCCTGAGGTGGGACGATCAAGACCCGCGAGCAGATTCAGCAGCGTGGATTTTCCGGAGCCGGACTGGCCGAGCAGTGCCACAAACTCGCCGCGCTCGATGGTGAGTGTAATGCCATCCACGGCCCGAATGATGCTGCCGCCCATGGTGTAATAGCGGCAGAGGTTTTCGGTTCGCACTGTCTGAGAGGTTGACGAGGTAAACATCTGTAAGGGATTCGATGCTGCCATTCCGCTGTCGGGCGCAAACGCGCTCATCGAACATACGGAATGGCGAGTGGGTTCGCTCCGCGATATGTGTAACAATTTGTAAACTGGTGCCGATGAATAACGAAGCAGGCAATGCCGAAAGATGTCGGAGGATTTAGTCCCCAAAAAGCTTCGGGGTGTAGGTTTTAGGCGGGCCTTCAGCAATGCTTGACGCAGAGCTCTTAAAGTCGAATCGCTGCACAGTTGATGACGAGCACCTCGGTGAGCGTTGACGGGGAACCTGTGCCGGTTCGGCGCACCAGCCAGCAGCGCCTCAGAACAGCGGCGTTCAAGGTTGGAGATCACGAATACCAGGCCATCGAACAGAACCCTGAGAAGCCGAGCCAGTGGGGGCAGCTGGCACGGAGCGGTCGTCAGGTCGTGCAGTTCAAAGACGCAGAGAGCAACGGGTTCATCGCGGTCGTGGTCGACGGCGAGGTTACGTTCTACGGCCACTAGCAAAGAGCGACTCTGAAAAGCTGCGTCACCAGACCTTCACCAGACAAGGCGCGGGAGCTTGGAGTCGGCCCGGGGATATGACTTCAGTCTCAGCCGACCCTTTTAGTCGCAATCTCGCGGACCATCTGATTCGAGGTCCCTGGCTCATACACGCAGAACGGCTCCTCCGCCAGGAAGTCTCCGGTGGCGGCGTAGGCGCGCGCGCGGCATCCCATGCAAACATGACGGAACTCGCAGCAGCCGCACTTACCCTTGAGGTTGTCGTCGTCGCGAAGCTGTCCGAAGACGGCCGAGTCGTTCCATATCTCAGCGAAGCTCTGCTGGCGCAGATCGCCAGCCAGTGCGGGCAGGTATCCGCAGGGGAAGACCTCGCCTTCATGCGAGATGAAGCAGACGCCGGTTCCGGCCAAGCAGCCTTTGGTCATGGCATTCATATCGCCGGGATGGCTACCGGGGTGTCCCGAGTGTCCCACCGGAGGTCCGCCATTGGGCTTAAGGGAGATTCCAGTCGAGCCCGGCATCGTCATGTCAGTCGGGCCAATCTCATGGGGATGCGATGCAACCGTCGGCGCCGGTTCACGCCCGGCCATGCGATCGGCGGCGCGGCGCTGGCGCAGCACGCGGAAGTAGTGCGGCGCGCAAGTCGCCTTCAGCTCAATGTCGCCCGTCAAAGATTGATCGTAAAACCAGTTCAACATCCGCTCGTACTCTTCGGGGGGGACCATCTGCTCGGCAGCGATGTCGACGCCGCAACCCACCGGCACCAACAGGAAAGTGTGCAACGCATCTGCGCCCAGGCGGCGCGCCAGCTCCAGCACGTCGGGCAACTGATGCGCATTGTGGCGTGCAATGGTGGTATTGATCTGCACGGAGACGCCGAGTTGCTGGAGATTCTTCATGCCATAAATGGCTGCCTCGAATGCGCCGGGAATCCCGCGGAAGGTATCGTGCGTAATGGCGTCGGATCCGTCGAGTGAAATCGACACGCGCTTGATGCCGGACTGCTTGATTTTCTCCGCGATGTCCTTGGTCACCAGCGTACCGTTCGTGGCCAGCGCGGTGCGCAGGCCGCGGCTGGTGGCGTACTCGGCAAGCTGGAAGATGTCATGCCGGTAGAGCGGCTCGCCGCCGCTGAGCACGAGTATGGGACTGCCGAAGTCGGCGATCTGGGAGATGATGTTCAGCGCCTTACTGGTCGGCAGATCGGAGGGCGACATCAGCTCGGTCGCGGTGGCGCGGCAATGGATGCAGCGCAGGTTGCAGCCCTTGGTGACCTCCCAGAAGATCAGCCGCGGCGTATATTCTTTCTTGCTCGCCGGATGAGTGCTGCTGTCAGCTGCTGTCATTGGTTGTTCCTCCCCCTGTTTCAACTGCGGCTCGTTTCTATGTCTCCAAGATAGGATTTTGACGACCCGAAGGGCCGTGAGTGGCATCACGTGGGCTTGTGACGAACGTCACTGGGGGCGCTCATACCACCCTCAGCGGCCGCCAACCGCAAAGCATACTTGTGTTAGGCTGTCCGCGATATCCGGGCGATCACGACCAATGAGGGCTGGCGCAAAGGAGGGTCATCAAGCATGAACCTGTGGGCAGACTTCCTGACCAACGATGGCAGAGTCATCCATAAGTGGAAGCACTATTTTCCCATCTACGAAAGGCATTTCCGCGATTTTGTATACAAGCCGCTCACCTTCGTGGAAATCGGTTGTGGATCAGGCGGTTCGCTGCAAATGTGGAAGCGGTACTTTGGGCCGCACGCCACTATCGTGGGAATCGATGTTTTGCCGGAGTGCAAAGACTACGAGGAAGATCAGATCGAAGTGAGGATTGGGGCTCAGCAGGACACCGACTTTCTCGCAGAGCTGATCAAGGAGTTTGGCAGGCCTGATATCGTTCTCGATGATGGCAGTCACGTCATGAGTGACATGGTGGCGACATTTGAATTTCTCTATCCTCAAGTCGCCAAGAATGGCATTTATATGGTAGAGGACCTGCACACCGCGTATTGGGACGAGTACCAGGGTGGCCTGCACAGGCAGGGGACTTTCATTGAACGATGCAAGGCCCTGATTGATGAATTGCACGCCGACCACACGCGAGGAGCGCTGGCGCCAACCGAATTTACCAGGACTACGCTAGCCATGCACATCTATGACAGCGTGGCGGTCTTTGAACGTGGAGCTCATACCAGCAAGTGGGCGCCAAAAATTGGCAGGCCCGATTTCTCAGCGGCGCCCGGGCAGTCTGTAGCCAGACAGCAAACTTCTACTGTAGCGTCGGAGCCGGCCGGGGACAAAGTTGCGGATATCACCGCACAATTGAAAGAGATCGTCGCCGCCCGCGATGAGGCGCAAGCCGAACTGGAGAGAGTGCGCGAGTTACTCACGGCTGCCGAAGAGGTTGTGACTCGCATGCCAGACTCTGTCTCCCGGCAGGTTGAGGCCATCGCCGCGCGCGATCAGGCGCAAGCCGAATTGCAGAGAACGCGCGATCTACTGGCGGCTGCCGAAGACGTCGCCAGCCACATGCAAAACTCCGTCTCCTGGCGGGTTACGGAGCCACTGCGCCGGCTGATGGCCGTACTACGGTCCGGCCCACGAAAACCGCGATAGCCATCGGAAACGTCAATCGGGCGAACAACCTTACCCAGGAGCCACGGTTCGCCATCAACCACCTTTACGGCCCCACTCCTCCACTGTGGCAGTCGGAGCAAGTTACTGCGCTCAGGTCCCCGATATCGACCGGGTGCTTGAACGCCTCCACGGGAAGTGCCGCGATGTGCGTTCCACCTTCTTCCTGGTCGAGGACGGTGTGGCACGAGTTGCATTCCTTGCTGATGACTTTGCCGTCCTTGCTGACGTGGTTGCCATCGTGGCAGCGGAAGCAGCCGGGAAAATAGAAGTGGCCGATGTTGTTGGGATGGGTCTTCCAATCCACTTTCATGGAGGGAAAGAACGTGGTGTGATAGATGCGCTGTAGCTCGGCAATCGAGCCCTTGATGCTATCGGCCTTGCTGGAAGCGAGCTGCGGATATTTCTGCTGATAGAACTGGTTGATGTTGTCGGCGATCGCGTTCTCCGCCTGGCCGGTTGTTTTGTAATCCGCGGTCAGCACCTGCACGCCCTGTTGCTTGATATAGGGGAGCGTGGGATCAATGACATGTCCGCTCATGCTGCGGTCCACCGAGAGATCGGGCGCAACGTAGATATGGGTTGGGCGGTTGTGGCAGTCAACGCAGTCCATGCGGCGCTTATCGGCCTTGTCGATCTGGCCCTGGGTTGGCGGATTGTCCTTCACGACATATTCGGTGACATGTCCTTGCCGGTCCTCCATGCGCACCCACGGGATCACCTGCCGTTGCTCATCGGTAGCGAAGTAGGTGAACTTGTAAGCGATGTTCATGTGCCAGTGGATACCTCCGCTAGACCGGCCGAGCGCGGGATCTCCGCCGCCGGTCTTGATCAACATGCGAATCACGCGGGGCGTGTTCTGCTCATCGCTGCCGTAGTGGGTGAAGACCTTCAACTGGGCGCCCCAGAAGAACCTGGGCCAGTGGCACTGCTCACAGGTTTGCTGCGCGGGGCGAAGGTTCTGCACCGGCGTGGGGATGGGACGGGGATAGGTGCCCAAAACAGTGTAATAAACCTGGCGTAGGCCCGACAGCTTCGACTTCACGTACCAGCTCGCGCCCGATCCGACGTGGCACTCGACACAGGCGACACGCGCATGAGGCGAAGCCTCATAGGCCGTAAACTCAGGATGCATGACGGTGTGGCACAACTCGCCGCAGAAATCCACCGAATCGGTGAACTCGTAGGCCTGGTAGCTGCCGACTGCGCTCACCAGCGCGAACATCACCACGAAGGCGAGCACAAACGCGACCGTGTTGCGTTGCGCGGGATTGTTTAAGTCTAATCTCGGGAAGTGGGGGGGCGCACCCACCTTGCGAAGACGGCGTCGGCGCTCGACCACCATTCCGATCGGTATCAGCATCAGGCCGAAAACCAGAATTGCCGGCGCCACCATGTAGGCGAGAATGCCGATGTAGGGCGATGGCTGGCTGGCGAGGAGGTCAATCAGAACCAGGAGAACGATGTTGGCAAGGGCCACTGCGGCCAGCGCCAGACCGATCAGGCTGATTGGATTTCTAATGAGATTTTGCGAAACCGGCGGATGATCGCGTAGAGGATCCGACCTCTCCGTGTCCTGAGTCATGGCTTAATTGTCCTCTACCCCTCACCTCGAATGCAAAGCTGGATCACCGTTGCAAAAATAAGCCCACCAAGATGGTGTTTCAACCAAAATCCAAAATATCAGACTTCAATCGGCAGGAGCAGGATTGCCTCAATCCTGCACTTCTCGCTTACTTGTGACTGCCGGCCTTTGCAGCGTGCTCATCGGAAGCAGCCGCGAGCGGTTCCGCTTCTTCTTCTGAGCCTTGACTCTTCTCGATGGCCACTAAGTCCAGCGGATGTTCGTGCTGGTATTGCTCGATCGACATTTTGCCATCGAACCAGGACCAATTCATGGGATAGGCATCGGGATCGAAGATGACTCCGTACCAGTGCCAAACAACGATGGCCAGCGTCGCCAGCACCGCCTCGTAAAAGTGAATGGTGATAGCAACGTCGATCCACCAGCCAGGGATGCGCTCCCCGACTCCGACCTTGAACCATATCATCAGCCCGGTGTTGGCCATTACGAACATGCCCCAGACCAGCGCCCAGTACTCCATCTTCTCGGCGTAGCTGAAGCGGCCAAACAGCGGGCGTTGATCGCTATAACCCAGGTAGTAGCGGAACGCATCACGGGCGTCGGTAACGTCCTTCCAATCGGGCAGCATGTCCTTCAGCAACTGCCGGCCATCCTGGGTGGTGATGACGTACCACACGTGAAACAGGCTAACCGCAATCAGCACCACACCCGCGATACGGTGGATGTAGCTGCGCACAATTTCGTTGACGAAGATGGCGGCCAGCCATGACGTCGGATAATGCAGTGCAAAGCCCGTCAGCACCAGAGTAAAGAAGCTCACCAGCAGCGTGAGGTGCTGGACCCGCTGCGCCAGCGTCATGCGGAACAGAATGCGCGGCTGACCGATGCGATGCAGGATCAGCTTCTTGCGGAAGATGATCAGGTTGTGCAGCACCATACCGCCAATCACGCCGACGATCATCCAAATATAAAATCGGCGAATCAGGCCGATCATTTTGCTGCCGAAGTCGGCCTTCGCGGTGCCGCCCAGGTGCACCTTGTAGCTGATGAACTTGTCGTTGGCGCCGGGGTGGCACTGTCCGCAGGTCTTCGCCAGATTGGCGTGGTTGACGGTGGAGTGCGGATCGCTGGAGGGCAGAATGTTGTGCACGCCGTGGCAACTGGCACAGTTGGCCACCGTCTTGGAACCCACCTTCTCCGCCATGCCGTGATAGCTGGCCAAGTAGGACGAGACCCGGCCACCGGGCACGCCGAACTCGCTCGATAGTTTCACGCTGCCATGGCAGGAGGCGCAGGTGTTCTGCACGTTGCCTGCGGCGACCGATGAACTGGGATTCTGCGGCGCCTTGATGGTGTGAATACCGTGGCAGTCGGTGCAGACCGGCGCTTGCCAGTTGCCACGCGCAATCGCCTGCCCGTGGATACTTTGCACGTATTCCTGCCTGATGTTGTCGTGACACTTGGCGCAGGTGGCCGGCACGTTGTACTTGTTGATCGGCGACTTGGGATCGCCTGCACCCAGGATCTCGTGCACGCCGTGGCAATCCGTGCAAACCGCTGCTTTATCGGAACCGGCAGCGACAGCCTTACCGTGTACGCTTTCCTGGTAGGAAGTGAAGGGAGCGGAGCTCACGCCGCTCGACGCCATCACAAATTTCTGTCCGTGACAGGCGCCACAGGTCTGGGGAATATTGGCTCGAGCGACCTTCGACTTAGGATCGCTGGGCGGCAGGATCTCGTGCACGCTGCCGTGGCAGTCCTGGCACTTGGCCACATTGGTGTTTCCTGCCGCTGCCGCCTTGGCATGGACGCCGTGGTCATAGGCCGTTTGCTGGTCGGCGTGGCAGGTGGCACATACCGGCTTGGCGGCAACTGGATCATGCGGAAAAGCCTTGATGTCGGTGTGGCAGTCGGTGCAACCGAACACGCTGTGAACGGACGCTTTGAATTTGGCATCGTCTACATGCAAGCTGACTGGCTTGCCATTCTCGTCCTTGGTGAGACTGGCATCGCTATGGCAAGCTAGGCACTCCTCATTGCTCATCTTCGCGGCAGCCTTGGCCGGGGCTGCGGGCGAATGTTTTTTCGCTGGCGGCTGAGACAATTGGGCGACAGCCGCTGTCGCCAGCAACAAGGCAGCAAGGAAAACCACACCACAGCGCTTCACGGAAGACCCCTCGCTTTCCTGCGGCGGCTGACACACGCCGAGGTAACCAATAACCATCGCCGAGACCAGTACCGAAGGGCAGTGAGTGTACTCACGCGGCGGTGTGACTGGGGTCACATAGGGCCTGCGTCTCACAGGTTGGGGTGAGCCAAATCACAGCGAGAGCGCCGGTTGTTCTAAGAGCCGCAGATGCTGTGTTTATGCGGTCAGAAGCGCAGATTTGCAGGGAAACGGTGGTCTGATGCGGAACGATCGGAGCCAGGGATCTTCGCCTTCAGCCCCCGGTTCGAACGCTGGTTTGACAGGTATGTTGGGCTGCCATGATCAGCCGGACCATTTTCCCGTTCTTGAGCGGCTCAGCCAGTTGGCGCAGAACAACGCGGCCACCACGAACAGTGGCCCGGAGATGGTGAGGACCCAGTTCGGATGGCGGTACGCTATGTAAGCGTAGTAGGTTGCCGCGGCACAAAACAGGACCGCTCCAATCCACTCCCACTTCCATGCAAGGGCCAACACGAGAGCAACGATGAAGCTGGGAATGAGGTGGATGAGTAACGCCGCAGTCACGCGCCAGAAGCCATGAAACTCGCTGAAAACGTCGAGCGCAAACAGGCCCAGGAAAACGATGTATGCGATGCACAGCAGGCGCGGCGCCCAGAACAGAACTTTTCCGGTTGTCGAAGTCATAAAGCGGCATCCGGCTGCATCGGGGGACGATGCAGTTGGTTGTGGCTCACACCAGCAGGGCGCGCGGCCGGAAGGTGATGCGCGGATGGCGTGTGCGCACCATGGCGATGGTACGGACCCGCTCATACGCTCCGTGCAGGTCCAGGCTGAGCATGCGCACAACTTCCAAGCAAACCGTGCGATGTTCCCGCAAGAACTTTACCAGCTCTTTTTTGCGGACGAAGACTACCTGCGAGTTGTCGATTAACTCGGCCGTGACCTCATAGGCGGTGTTAGATAGGGCGGCTCCCAAACCCAAGACTTCCCCAGGCCCGGCGATGCGCAGGGTCAGCCGCCTTCCAGTGTCGGAACAAATAGAAAGCTTGGCGCGCCCATCGCACAGGATAAAGATGCCGCGTACGGGCCGGCCTTCGGCGAACAGAACTGCACCGCGGGGATAAGCGCCGAGAGACTTAATCTGGTCGAAGGCCTTCAACGACTCCGCTGGCATGTCGCAAAAAAGGCGATCGGGACGGAAATCGCAAGTCAAGCAACTCGACTGAATCGTGCTCTCCATACTGTGGTAATACTGCTGTTGGGGGGTATATGCAGTGACTGCAGTCACCGCTTTCCGTGACCTTATTCACAATCGAGAGGGAAAATAGTTACCGCAGGCCCGTTAAACCTACTGCTATTAGCCTAATTTCAGCTTCTAAGAAACTATGTGCGGCATAGCGGAGAGCGGCCCAAAAAGGCACACCTTCAGTCTTGCGCTGAGAATATTGTCTCCGCCGGCCTTTATTGCGTGATCGCCATCGCCTTCAACGCCGACTTATTACGAATCAGTAGCGTCGAACCCTTGGCTTGTACAATCTGCCGCTTCTTCAGGTCAGCAAAGAGGCGGGTGACCGTCTCTCGCGAGGTGCCAATCATCTGCGAGATCTCTTCATGGGTCAGGGCCAGCTTGACACGCGGCTCGACCTTGGCGGCTTCGCCGTTGCGCGCGCTCCACTCCAACAGCAGCTTCGCCAGCTTCTCGGCCGCGGAATGGGAGAGCCCAAGCGCGCGGATCTCGCGGCAGGCGGAGTTGTACTTATCGCTGAGCTGTTCGGCCACGCGCAGGCAGGCTTCACTGTGCTCCTTGAGGAAGCGCGTAAAGTCTTCGCGTTTGACGAAGTTCACCTGGCACGGGTCGACGGTCTCAGCGGTCAACTCGTACGGCTTGCTGCTTACCGTGGCGCTGAGGCCGAGCACCTCACCCGGCTCGGCAATCTTCAGGATCAGCGTTTTACCGTCGGTAGAGCAGATGGAAAGTTTCACGCGTCCCTTGCACAGGACGAAGATACCGCGCGGGGTTTGTCCTTCGACAAACAGCACCGCGCCCTTAGGATAGGCAGTGGCGTATTTGATGTTTTCGAAGGCCTGCAAGGCTGCCGGTGGAAGATCGCAAAAGATATGTTCTGCCCGCATCTTGCACGCCAGGCAGCTTTCTATGATGTCTAATCCGTATGGTGTAAGCACGACGACCCCCTGAACTGTACATCGTATCCCCGTGTTTCACGGCCGAAGCGGGTGCGAGCCGCTGCGAGGGTCCAAGAATGCCGGTGTCACGCTGGTTTTTGTCCGCGCACCCTGCCGAGTGCCGGCGGTCACTTACCATGGTGATCCGCCGAAATCACCGCCAAGGCTGTAAATAGAGGCCTTGCGCGAGATGTGGCAACTTTCGGCTTTCCAGGCTCTACTCCAGATACAGTCTAGCGGAACACTGGGGCCGCACACCCAACAAGTACATGCGTCACAAGGGTCTGTGATCTGTGAGCGTTGCCGTCCTGCAACCAGCGGCGTCCGTAGCCTCCAAAGCGAGGCTGGAGATGCGGTAAGCTACAGTGTCGGAAGTGTCGCTGCCGCTTTGGTTGAAACACACTCCAGCGCCCGCTTGAGGAGCATGGAACCACAACCGCCCTTGATAGCTTGGGAGCACGAGACGAACCGCAGCCGGCCGGAAAGGACTTTCTGGCGCCGCCGGACTGTGGACGCCGGCACAGCTTTGGTTTATGCCGCTGTGGTCGCGGTTTTGCTGGAGCGCATGAGCGCCGTGGCCGCCGATCTTCAGCTATGGGGCGACGGAGCCTGGTTTCTCATCCGCGTGGCCTCCACGCGCTCCTACTATTTTTGGGTGGGCGATTGGAAACGGGAGTTCTTCCGCGCCCGCATCTTTACGATTCTGGCGGAACAGACGCCGCTGGTACTGGCCACCCATCTCCGTGTGCATTCCCTGCATGCGCTATCCCTGGTTTTCGGGCTTACCCTCTACTCGCATGCCCTGCTCAGCCTATACATTTGCTATCGCTACGCCAGCCGGCGCTGGTACATGTTGTTTCCCCTGCTGAGTTTTTTCGCAGGCACCATGAACGTGGAGGCCTATCTCGCCACAGATAGTCACTTCATCGTCTCGCTCTATTGGCCTCTTCTTTTCATACTGCTGTTCCGTGACGAGCTGACCCGCGGCACCAGGCTTCTGCTAATCGTACTGTCAATTCCTACCATTCTGAGTTACGAGTCGATGATGTTCTTCGGCATCATCCTGGCAGGAGTTTGTTTTTGGCGCTGGAAGCGCTTCCCACGACAACAAATTCTTATGGCGACGCTTGCGAACTGGTACATTGCGGGCGCGGGATTGGCAGCGGCAG
>JBEKQY010000007.1:0-36266 GCA_049519235.1 Candidatus Korobacteraceae bacterium
GGCCTTTGCTCGATTCTTATTGTGCTTTGCACTTGCCACGTCTCCTCGGCGGGTGCGGCAGCATCTCCTAGCGCAAACACCTTTCTGATTGTGTCAGACATCCACTTTAATCCGATGTCGGATGCCAGCTTGGTCGGCGATCTCGCCGCTGCTGCTCCCACGCAGTGGGAGTCAATCCTCGCGCGCTCCAGGAACACCTCCTTCAGCCAGTATGGAGAGGATACGAACTGGTGGCTCTTGCGATCCTCGCTGGACGAAATGCAGACAACTCTTCCAAATCCTGGGTTGATTATGGTGACCGGAGACCTCCTGGCACATGAGTTCCCGCAGACCTATCTGAAGACGGCCCATGACACGAACCAGAAAAGCTATCGCAAGTTCGTGCTCAAGACCGTGGAATTTCTGGCGCTGGAATTACACAAAAGGTTTCCGGATACCAAGATCCTATTAACCCCAGGCAACAATGACGAAGATTGTGGAGACTACAGTATTGAAGCTGGTGGCAGTTTTCTTCGCGATACCGCTGATCTCGCCCGCAGGCTGGCACACGCGGACGATGAATTCGCGAGCTCGTGGGAAACTCTGGGCAGTTATGACATACCGCATCCCACGCTCCGCGGCGTTCGCATTATCTCCTTCAACAGCGTGTTCTTTTCAGACAAATATCACGCCGCCAAATTCAGCGAAGGTTGCGACCGGATAGACTCCACGGCAGCGACTGATCTCTTCACCTGGTTGGAATCGCGCCTTAGCAAGGCCCAGCAAAACCATGAGAAGGTCTGGCTGATGTTCCACATTCCGCCGGGAATCGACGGCTACTCTACCATCCGGCAATATCAGACGTTATTGAAGAGCGTTGCCCCGCCTATGACGGACAAGTTGTGCGCCTCGGCAGTTGTGCGCATGTGGGCGCCCACGTGGACCTCACAATTTGAGAGCTTGCTGAAGAAGTACGAAGGCACGGTCATGGTTGGCTTTGCAGGTCATACCCACACCGACGATTTCAGGCTAATCAACTCCTCTGGAGCGAAGCCGGCGTTCGTCCTGATTAATCCGCCAATCTCCCCGATCTACAGGCAGAATCCCGCTTTTCGGGTGGTGAGCTTTGCGAATGATGGATCGCTTCACGACCAGACTGTCTATTATCTGACGAACCTCGAATTTGCCGGCAGCAAGACTCGCGGAGAATGGAAGAAGGAATATACGTTTTCGCAAGAATGGAAGATGCGGCAACTGGACGCCGCATCTTTGGCCGCTCTCTATGACAACATCAAGACCGAACAGGGTCTTCGCGACGAATGGCTAAAGCTTTACAACATTTCCAGCGCTGGTGCGTACCTGCCGGCAAACAGTGCGCCCGGCCTCTACTGCGCCATCGCGGGACTTGATCGGGAAACCTATAGCAATTGTTATTGCCCGCCGCCAAAGTGAGCAGAGCTTGCTTCACTTCAACTTCAAATCGGAATCAGCTTTGGCGCCAGAGCATCCTGCACTGCCTTTGCCAAGTCCGCGACGCTGAACGGCTTTTGCAGAAACGGGCTGCCTTGCATCAGAATTTCTTGCCGGGCTGCACTAGCCTCGGAGTAGCCGGACATAAAGAGTACTCGAATTCCGGGATGGCGTTGCGCCAGGTCATTTGCCAGTTCGTTCCCACTCTTTCCTGCCATTACCAAGTCGGTAAGGACAAGGTCAATCTTGCCCTGAAGATCTTCGCACACCTGAAGCGCAGCTAGACCGCTTTCGGCCTGCAAGGTGTGGTATCCCAACTGCTGCAAACACTGGCATACATTGCTTCGAATGTTGGCGTCGTCTTCCACCACCAGCAACGACTGTCCCGACGGGCGCACAAAAACTTCCCGTAAAGACAGAGGCTTCGCCGACTCCGTAGTGGCCGGAAAGTACAGCTTGAAAGTCGTGCCGTGTCCGGCTTCGCTATAGACCCAGATATAGCCCCCGCTCTGCTTTACAATGCCGTACACGATGGCGAGTCCCAGGCCCGTACCTTTGCCCAGTTCTTTGGTGGTGAAAAAGGGATCGAAAATCCGAGGCAAGATGGTTTTGTCGATGCCCGTTCCAGTGTCGCTGACCGCAAGCAAGACATAGCGGCCTGGTTGCACCGGGGGGTGTTCTTTCGTGTAGGTCTCATCCAGGTCCACCATCGTAGTCTCAATGTGCAGGGTCCCGCCTTCCGGCATGGCATCGCGCGCATTGACCGCCAGGTTCAAAATCACTTGACCCACCTGGTCCGGATCCAGCCGCGAGTTCTCTATTGTCTCGGAGAGATTGGTCACCAACTGGATATCTTCCCCTATGACCCGGCGCAGCATCTGGGTTGTCTCGCTGACCACGGTATTCAGATTGATGATTCGCGCCTGCATCATCTGCTGGCGCGCAAACGCCAGCATCTGCCGGGTAAGGGAGGCCGCCCGGTCCGCAGCGCTGGAAATCTGCAGCAGGGGTTTGCTGAACTGACTATCCGGCGTGATTTGGTCCAGCATAAGTTCGGTGGACAGCTTAATTACCACCAGAATGTTGTTGAAGTCGTGGGCCATGCCGCCGGCTAAACGGCGCACCGCTTCCAGTTTCTGCACTTGACGGACCTGCTGCTCCAGCGTGCTCTGCTGGGTCATGTCTTCCACGTAAGCGGAGAAGACCTCGGCTGTTCCGTTCTCTCCGCCGCTCAGCGAGCCGGTGATGCGCACCGGGACCAAGCTTCCGTCCCGGCTGCGGAACGTGGTTTCCCAGCCCTGGATCTTCCCCCCTCTCCGCAGCACCTCTATGAGACGGTCGCGCTCCTTCGGATCAGCATACACTTGTTCGCTTATGTTCAATTGGAGAGCTTCTTCCATGCTGTAGTCACCCAGCATCTTGCGCAGCGCAGGATTAACATTCTTGACGCGGTTCCCCTCGATCAGCGATTGTTGGATGCCAAAGGGGGCGTTGTCCACCAGCGCCTTCAGGGAAGCCTCCGATTCGCGCAAAGCCTGCTCAACCCGGCAGCGTTCGGTTACGTCCAACGCAAGGACCAGCTTTTCGACGCGGCCACCTTTTCTAACCACGAATCCCATGACCTCCATCAACAGGATGCCGCCGTCTTTGCGGCGAAACCGCCAGACCCCGGCGCTGCTATATCCCTTTTGGTCCTGGCTGATGGATTTAAGAGCTGCGGCCCTGTCCTCCTCGGGGCGGATATCGAGCACGGTCATGGTCAGAAACTCTTCACGCGAGTATCCATAGGCCTTGATTGCAGCCTCGTTCACCGCGAGAAAACGCAGCGTCTCGTGGTCGTAAATCCACATGGGATTGGGATTGGCCAGGAACATCAGCTCCTGGCGATGTTCGGAATCGAGGATACTTGTCGCCTGTTCCGCCAGTTCAGTATTCAATTCGCCAATGGTGCGGCGCTGACGGGCAGAGATTTGCAGTAGAAGGAAGATTGTTATAGTGGCAGCAATGAGGATAATAATGACTAAGAACAGCATCGGCCAGACCCCGCGCACAAGAAACTACAACTTAGAGTTCCCAGAACACTCGCTTAAGCGCCAGTTGGTAAGCCCTATTCACCGCAAAACTACGGAATACCTTTAGGCCCCTTTCTAGCACTTCCAAGACCGACAAGTTGCGCTAAGGGTCTTTCTGGGAGGCTAACGCAACCGATTATGCAGGGCTCTTGCAGCAAGCACTGCACCGGACGAAGCATCTTTCCGCGCGGGAGCGAACGCGATAACTAAGTAATAACAGTTGCACAGTCGGCAATGCTGTGACGTACAGCACACTTGAAGGTGTAAATCTGCAACATTTGTGTCATTCGTATGGTCATTGCTGGGAAAACTAGAAGGACCGTACCTCGTCCATGAAGAACCGAAGAACCAGAGCTTGTTTCAAAAATGGCTCTTTGAAGGGGCGCGGCTTCAGCCGCGCCGTTCCGAGCCCTATAAAACCTGGGCTTCAGCCCCTGAGGGAATACATCCCTGCTCGCAAACGATTTTTGAAACACGCTTTAAACTCGACGACTGAACAGAACTACATGAATTGTCTTCTATGACCTATCTATGGGTCTAAGATCTGCCGGTCACAGCGGCACGGTCCCATCTGGCAAAAGTGTCCGCAGCGGGCAGGCTTCGCATCTGGGTCCTTGCTTCAAGCAGTAGCGCTTTCCCACCTGTACAAAGAGTCCATGCATCTCGTTGTAAACCTGACTGACTGGGCTGCGTTGTGCGGCGCTCATCGCCGATGGCTCATGGACAGGAACCTGCTTTGACGGCATAGATTTCACAGCTACCAAAGGCCCTTCCCTTTGCAGTGCGCGCTGGACAAGAGTGCGAACTTGATCGTAGTTCGTGCGCCCGTTCACCGCTCCGTGGCGCTCGAGGACCCGGCGCGTATAGGCGTCTACCACAAAGATTTCGTGGTTACCGGCGTAGAGCAGGATTGCGTCGGCGGTCTCCGGTCCAATTCCCTTGAGGGAGAGTAGCTCGGCTCGCAATTGGTCCGTTGGAGTTGCCAACATTGTCTCCAGCGAACCAGCGTGCTTCTCATCCAGGAAACCGACAAAGTCCTTCAGCCGCTGTGCCTTTTGCCGGTAATAGCCGGACGAGCGCACAAGTTTCTGCAATCTGACCAGCGGCACAGCGCGAATTCCGGGGACGCTGAGTACTCCTGCTGCGCGCAGGCTGGCGAGGGCGCGTTCGACGTTGGTCCAGGCGGTGTTCTGCGTCAGGATCGCGCCCACGATGACTTCGAAAGGCGTTTCTGCGGGCCACCAATGCTGCTGTCCCCAACTACGCGCCAGCTTGCGATACATGCCGCGAACCATGGCTTCCGGGCTGATTGTTCGTCTGGACTTCACTGGTGATGGTGTTCCTCCCGATATACTAACCACACCGAATGCGCAACATCCTGCGTTTTATCTGGAACTCGGCTCGCGGCCACCGCCTGGCGCCATGGCGCAGCCCCTATCTGCGTTGGCGGATCGAAACTTATACCGGGATCAAGATGCAAAGCATCGGCTTCCTTGAGTTCTTCGGATTTCTGTGGCGCGAGCGCAACGAACTAGCGCGGTTCTTGAAGTGGACCGCAAAGATGGAACGCTACGCCCGGGCGAAACCAAAGACCCCGTAAATCCATTTGCGCCCATCACCAGATTGTATGCAGTAGTGGTGATCGCCGAAGTTCGGCGTCGGCGGTGCAGCACTAAACTGATTTGCCCTACTCGGGATACAGCGTCACCGGAGACGCTAGCCTCCAATTACTATTCCGACTGGCGTGCCCACCCCTGCCGCCAACTTCTCTGCCGCCGACGCCTGCTTGGCTGCGATCTCTAGATATCCTGAGCTTCCCACGATGGCGAATATCTCCTCACCTTCGCCCTGCGCATACGACTGGCACAGGCGCGTAATCGTCACTCCCGCAATCAATATGCTCACCACTGGAAATGCGCCGTCGAATAACCCCGGTGCATCCGATTCGCCGATGTTGGTGATGAGGTTGCCGAACTTGTCGACTTTCAACACCACTCCGCGCAGGCTGTTCTGGCCGAGGCGTTCCACCGGCGGCAGCGGCAGGCGAACGTAGTCGGAAACCTCCGGGCCAAATTCCGATGGCGCCACTCCCTTGCTCAGCCATCCGGCTACCGCGGCGAAGACGTCGCGGCCGTGGAACGTGTGACTGACCGGTTGCAGAAAATAGCGCTCGGCGATGACGTGGCGCACCGCGAACTTCGGCTCCCGCGCCTCGATCAACGACAGCACGCCATTGTCAGGTGCGACGAAGATGTGATCGTCGGTTTCGGCGATGAGGGGACGGCGCTCGCTGCCAACGCCGGGATCGATAACCACGACGTGGACGGTTTGCGGCGGAAAGAAGCGATAGGCCTGTGCAATGGTCCACGCGCCATCCAAAACGTCATAAGATGCGACTGCATGACAGACATCGACGATCATGGTAGCGGGGTGAATGTTCAGCACCACGCCATGCAGGATGCCGACAAAGGGATCGTTTAGGCCAAAATCAGTGGTGAAGGTGACGATGCGGCTCTCAGACATGTACTGGCAAAGTAGTCGCAGCCGGGGTGGCAGTCAAGCTGCGATCACGAAAGCCGGTTGCTGGACTATTGCTGTAGCACAACCTGGTCGCCTTCTTTGAGGCCGGAAAGAACTTCCGTCTTAACTCCGTTGGAAATTCCAATGTTGACGGCGATCTTCTTCATTCCATCCTTGGCGCTGGAAACAGGAATATCGACCGACGCCTTCTTGTCCTTGTCGTACATGATGGCGCCCTCGGGAATCATCAGTACGTTGTGGTGTTCGTCCAGAATGATCTCGGCGTTGGCCGTCATCTCCGCCTTCAGTTCGCCACCGGGATTGTTGATCGAAACGCGCACTTCGAAGGTGGTGACATTATCTTTTTCAACGCCCATGGGCGAAATCTTCGTGACATGTCCGGTAAAGGTCTTGTCCTTAAACGTCTCCACACGAATGCGCGCGGGCTGTCCCAGATAGACTTTGCCAATGTCGCTCTCGTCCACCTTGCCCTTCACGTAGACTTCGCTGGTATCGCCTAGGGTCATCACCAGGGTCGCGCCCGAGCCTAGCACCAGGATGGAGCTGACCGCGTCGCCCACTTCCACATCGCGCGACAGCACCACGCCATCGATGGGAGCAGTGATCGTGGTATAGCTAAGCTGCTCCTCGAACTGGCTGAGGCTGGCCTGGTCTTTCTCAACCTCGGCCTGCGCCTGCGCGATCTTTGCCTTGTTGACAGTCAACTGCGCCCGCGCAACGTCGCGCTTGTTCACCGCCAGGATATAGCTTCGCTGCGCGTCGTCCAGCGTTGCCTGCGAGACCACTCCATCCTTGGACATCTCCTGCGCCCGCTCATAGGCCCGCTGCAAGGTCGGGATGTCCACCCCCTGGGCATCAACCTCGGCCCGCTTCTCATCGGCTTTGGCGCTCTGCAGGTTGGCTTGCGAAGACAGCAATTGCGCCTTGGCCGAATTGACCTCCGCCTCAATCTCGACCCGGTCCAGCTCGGCCAGCACCTGGCCCTGCTTCACGTGGTCGCCGGTGTCGACATAGAGCTTCTTAACGATACCGCTGGCTTTGGATTTGATCTCGACTTTAGTAATCGGCGTGATCTTTCCCGTGGCCACCACGCTCTTGGCGAGGTCGCCCTTTTCCACCTTGGCCAGCTTCGTGGGATCGATCTTGGTGCCGCCACGGGTGGCCGCCACCGCTACGATCACCAGCGCCACAACCGCCAGCGAAACAACTGTAATAATGATCCAGCGCTTCTTTTTGTGGTTCTTACCGTTCGCCACTGCTTCCTCCGCAACTGGGCAGCACTTCGTCCTGATCTCTACTACGTTGGAGGATAGAAATTTGTTCCGTCGGAAAAGATGAAAACAGGCCGGGCTGGCGCAGCGCAGCAACGCCGTCCTCGCCTATTAGACTCCGCTGGGTGACGCTTCGATAGCAAAAGATAAAGATAGGTTTGAAATAGCTATTGTTGACATTGTGTCGGGCCTAAGGGTGCGTGAGAACGGCGTCGTCCCTACGGGACTCCGATCATTTTTCCCACTTTACTCCAGGACTCCGCCCGCTCTACCCGGACACAACAAAAACGAAACTGCTCTAACCAAGCCCGAAGGCCCGGACTTGTCAAACGCCGGCAGTATGCCTAACCAACCGCCGCCGAGGCGACTGGAGCCGCTAATGGCTTTGGCTTTGCGCCCCCGATCAGAAGCCAAAACATGAACGCAATCTCACCGAAGAAGGCGGGCTGTAAGTAGCTGTACACCTTGTGCTGATATTGCGGCAACAGCAGGCTCGTTAGGCTCAAGATCACCCAAGCGCAGCCGGCGAGGCCGAGCCAGACGCCCAGGAACCGCGGCAGAAATCGCGACCGGTACACTAGCAACCCAAGGGGAAACAGCCACAGGCCCCAAAATATCTCGGCGACATTAAACCCGTGATCGTGCAGATTGAGGAACAGCATAGCCAGAGCTTCCCGCTGAGGCTTGTCGAATATGGACAGGAAATCGGCTCCGCGCACCAGGACGAGGGCAGCGATTGAGTTCAGCTCATTCAGAAAGGCCATCGGGACTTGGACAACAATCAATACCACCATGAGCGAGGCGTGCCGCTGGTTGACCCCCTTGAGCAGATCGTACAAAGCCCAGGCCACGAAAATAAACCCGGCCTGGCCGATGAGTCCGCCCGCGATGCCGAGGCGAAACAGCGTTTCGTGGGCCGCGATGTTGCTGGCCGTCGCCGCCGCGTTTCCGTCCACGATCAGCTTGCCGGGAACATAGCCCATGGCGAAGAAGCCAATGATCGACGTGAGTACATACAGCAAGCCTGCGAATCTGCCCGGGTTCCTGGCGAAACTCATGTGTCCTCGCTTGCGAGAAGTTAGCCGGAGGTACGATGCACGCCCGCAAAAGGTTCACTACAAAACTGGGCCCATGAGCGGCGTGATTGTTGATAACAGCCTTACCGCAAGTAATCCCAAAACGCAGCATGGAAGCGTTCACTAAAAGCGTTTCCAATCCGGCGAACTCTCGATCCCTGTCGTGTAGGAACGACACCATCGCAATCCCGAAGCCTTCAGCGGCAGCGGGCAACGATCAAAGTCATATCGTCCGCCTGGTTACCTTGGCCGAAGCCTTGCACCTCCGCGATGATGGCTTCCAGCATTTCATCCGCCGGTTTAGCCGGATGAGCCTTCACGGCTGCTATCAGCCGTTTGTCGCCGAATTCTTCAGCTTCCTCGCCAGCGGCAGCTTCAGAAATACCATCCGTGTAGATGACCAGGACGTCTCCTGTTTCCAACTGCCGATCAGCCACAGTACAGCTCCAGTCCTCAAATAGCCCCAAGACTGTGGCCGTCGCTTCCAGTCGCTCGACATCTCCATTGCCGCGCAGCAGGAGCGGCGGATTGTGTCCGCAGTTCACGTAACGAAGTATTCGACTCTGATCGTCGTATACCGCGAAGAAGGTCGTAGCGTAGTGGTTGTTTTCCGTGTTCTTGTAGAAAAGATGATTTACGGAACACAGCAATCGGGGCAAGTCTTCCAGCGCCAGCGCGTATTGGCTGCGCAGATTAGCCTGCAGGTTGGCCATGAGCAGGGCGGCAGAAATTCCCTTGCCCGAGATGTCGGCCAGGACCAGGCCCAGCTTGCCTGCGCCGAAGTCGAGGAAGTCATAATAGTCTCCACCCACGGCGCGGGTCTGAATACACTTACCGGCGCATTCCAGGGTGGGCAGCGACGGAGCCTGCTGCGGCAACAATCGGCTCTGCACCTGGCGCGCGATCTGCATTTCTTGCTCACTGCGGCGCTCGGCCTCCATACGCTCGGCCATTTTCTCGGCCAAAGAAATACTCCGCATGGCAATCCCTGCCTGACTTGCCACCGAGGCAAGCAGGCGCCTGTCGCCCGCGGAATACGGTTCCTCGGAGAGTCTTGGACCCAGGACGATGACACCCTGCAAACCGCTGTCAGCAGATCCACGGATGGGAACCAGACATTCAGCGTGCAGGGACTCCATCTGGGTTCCACGCAATGTCGCGGGATCCAACTCCACCGGTGCGCTGCGGCCCGCCAATTGTTCCATGCCGGCAGCAGCGGTCGAGAGCGTCAGCGCCTCCTGCGGCGGGCTTCCGGCGTACCCGTGGAGACGTCCGTCGCCGGCCAGCAAATACACAAACAGGGGCATGGGATGTAAAGCATCGTGAATTTGCTGGTGCAGCAGATGAGCCAGGCCCTCCCGGTCAGTCACAGCCAGGGTCCTTGCCGCCAGATTTTCCAGGATCTGTTGCGCGTCGTAGGCGCTGCGGAAGAAAGCTCGATCCAGCCGCGTTCGCACCCGGCGATGCACCTGCGTCGCGCCGGAAATCAGCAGCACGCCGAGGGTCGCGCCTATAGGTATTGCCGCCTTCGAGCCCGCCGAGAAGCGCCGCGCGAATGCCTGCCCAAACCACAGGGTGATACCCACCGAAATCAGCAGGATCAGAATGGCGAATCCCCGCTCCACCAGCAGGTAGCGGGCGCTCCGTCGCAACAGTACAGGAATGGCCATCACGCGGTGCTTCAGAACGGCGTAGGCAAACGACAGCGGAATCAGAAACAGGAATGTGCCTCGGGCGAAACCCAACCATAAAGGCACGTCGGCGTGAGCAATATCGTAAGGAATGCCGATCAGAATGGCCGGCGTTACGCCCACCACCGTCCCCCAAAGCATCACGTAGAGTCTGCGCCGGTCCTCCACCCTGGGAGCGCTAATCACGTTCCAGAGCAGCGATGCCATGCCGAGGATCACCGCCCCGTAATTGCCAATCAGCCGGGTCAGATCAATGCTCGAACTACTAAACAGGGAACGAATGAAAGGGAGCGCCTCGAGCTCGCCGTGGGGGAAGGCGCCCCATCCGAAACAAGCTCCGAAAACCAGTAATGCCCATTTCAGCCAGGGAAGCTTGCGATCGATGGGCGACCGGGTGGGAAAAACCGCGAAAAAGAAATAGAAGAGCCCGGGAAGCAGGCTCTTCATGAGCGTCTGGTAGACGAACACGAAGTTGCGCAGCAGATCAGGAGCCAGACCTGTCGTGGTCGGCACGCCGGGCTGAGCGATGAATCCGGCAAACATCAACGCCAGCAGCCAGGCATTGCTGTCGTCCACACGTAGAAACAAGACCGCCAGGCCGACCACCAGAAATAACAAGGGGTAAAACCCGATGACCTCAATGGCCCCTTTGCGGGCCAAAGACGCGGTGTCACCACTGCCCTGGGTCGCGCGAAACATAGGATTCAACAGCAGGGGCTGGGCCTCGCCGGATCGCTGGATCTTCAAATGGACGGTTTCTCCGGGACGAGACGCAATCCAGACTTCGTCAAGGACCTGCGCGCACGACGCTGGTGCCCTCACGTTACGCCCGTTGATGGAAGTGATAACGTCTTTCGCACGCATTCCGGACTTCTCCGCCGGGCTGTCCTTCCACACGTTCGTTACGATCATTCCGGCGGGGGAAGGCTGAGTATCTATCCCCACCTCGACCGGGAACACCAGTCGCTGGTAGTACATCCAGGCGACGCTGTAGACGACGGTGGCCGCGGCAAACACCACCGCCAGCGCCAGCAACAGCGGCCGGTATCGTGCCCCTCGCAATGTGTCCATTGCCATGTGGCTGAAGCCCTCAGGGAGCGCTTCGACAGTAGTGTAGTCGAATTCGGAGTTGAAGCTGGTACGCTCGTTTAGCATAGCTTCATGGACGCGCGGAATCGCTGTAGGAAATCCCGGTCCCAGCCGTGATTGCGGTGATCATCCCGGCTCGCAATGAAGCCAACGTGATCGGCAGATCCGTCGCGTCGCTTCTGCGGCAGAGTTGTGTCGACGCGCTCCACATCTTCGTCGTCGACGACGACAGTACCGACGGCACTGCTGACTCTGTACGGCAGGCTGCGGCCCAAAGCTCGCAAGGCGAGCGCGTGAGCGTTATCAGCGGGCGTGCTCTGCCTGCGGGTTGGTCAGGCAAGCTCTGGGCTGTGCAGCAGGGAGTCGAGCAGGCGGTTGTGCTGCGTCCTGAATTCCTCTTGTTGACCGATGCCGACATCGAGCATTCGCCGGAGAATGTGGCCACGCTGGTCCGCATCGCCGAAACCGGCGATTACGATCTGGCTTCCTTCATGGTGAAGCTGCACTGTCGCAGTCTGGCAGAGAAAGTTCTCATCCCGGCCTTCGTATTCTTCTTTTTCATGTTGTATCCGCCGAGGTGGATTCGCAATCCGCGGCGCAGGACGGCCGGGGCAGCAGGTGGCTGCATGCTGATACGCCCTGCGGCGCTCGAGCGCGCCGGAGGTGTCGCCGCCATCCGCCAGGAGATCATCGACGACTGCGCGTTGGCACGCGCCGTGAAGCGAACTGGCGGCAAAGTCTGGCTCGGGCTGACGGCGGAGACGCGTAGTCTGCGGGCATACGGCTCATTTGCTGAAATCGAGCAGATGATTGCTCGCACCGCCTTCAACCAGTTGCGGCATTCGGTTTGGCTCTTGTTGGGTACAGTGCTGGGGATGCTGCTGCTGTTCGTTCTGCCGCTGGTATTACTGGCCAGCCGGTCCGCATTGCTGGTCATGGTTGGCGGCGCCGCCTACTTGTTGCTGAGCACCGCTTATCTGCCTATGGTTCGCTTCTATCAGCTCAGCCTGCTCTGGGCTTTAACGCTGCCGTTCAGCGCGGTGTTCTACGTCATTGCCACGATTCATTCCGCCCTGAGGTATTGGTCGGGCCGCGGAGGGGAGTGGAAAGGCAGAACCCAGGATGTAGCGCGATCGTGACATTGAAACCTCGCCGCGAACTATTCCAGCCATTTACCGCTCAGGATTTGCCGCTTGAGAATGTTTCCCAGCCGCGCAAGAAAAAAGGCACGGGAAGGAAACCCGTGCCATACGTCCCAGTTAGCGCTCTCTGCTGCGGGAAGTCTTAGTCGTTGGCCGCCACGCTGCCGCCCCGCACGTGCTCGTGTTCGTGCTCGCAGGTCAGCGGACACTCGCCCAGGATCGGCCGGCAGGATGGATCCTGTCCGATCTCGATCATCTGTCCCGGCACCTTGATTTCGGCAAACTGCTCGGCTTCCGTCGAGTGCTCAAGTGCAGTCACGGAAGACTTGCCGCTGGCGATCACCTGCGTCACCGCGTCGAAATATCCAGTTCCGACGAAGCGCTGGTGTTTCACCGCGGAATAGCCATGGCTGTACTCGCGCGAGAATTCCTTCTCCTGCACGCGTGAATATGCGGTCATGCCGGTGTCCCTATAGGCGCGCGCCAGTTCGAACATGCTGAGGTTCAGCACGTGGAAGCCCGCCAGGGTGATGAACTGGAACTTGTAGCCCATCTCAGCCAGAGCAGGCTGGAAGCGCGCGATGGTCGCGTCGTCCAGCTTCTTCTTCCAGTTGAACGAAGGCGAGCAGTTGTAAGCCAGCAGCTTGCCCGGGAACTTTGCGTGGATGGCATCGGCGAAGCGCTCGGCTTCCTTCAGGTTCGGCTCCGAAGTCTCGCACCAGATCAAATCGCAGTACGGCGCATAGGCCAAGCCGCGTGCGATGGCGGAGTCAAGCCCGCCATGAATGCAGTAGAAGCCTTCCGGCGTGCGCTCGCCGGTACAGAAGATTCGATCGTACGGATCGATGTCGCTGGTCAGGAGATGCGCGCTGTTGGCATCGGTGCGCGCCAGCACCAGCGTGGGAACACCCAGAACATCAGCCGCCAAGCGTGCGGCAATGAGCTTCTGCACCGCTTCGGTCGTGGGTACCAGCACCTTGCCGCCGAGGTGTCCGCACTTCTTCGCCGACGACAACTGATCCTCGAAGTGAACGCAAGCCGCGCCCGCCTCGATCATCCCCTTCATCAGCTCGAAGGCATTCAGCGTGCCGCCAAAGCCGGCTTCTGCATCGGCGATTAGCGGAACAAACCAGTTGATGCCATTCTTGCCCTCCGAGTGATGGATCTGGTCGGCGCGGGTCAGAGCATTGTTCAGCCTACGGCACAGATTGGGGACTGAGTCAGCCGGGTAGAGGCTCTGGTCGGGATACATCTGGCCAGCGTTATTGGCGTCGGCGGCGCACTGCCAGCCGCTGACGTAGATCGCCTTCAGTCCGGCTTCGACCATCTGCACCGCCTGATTGCCGCTCATGGCGCCCAGGGCGTTAACGTAACCGTCGCTATTCAGCATCTCCCACAGGCGTTCGGCGCCCACACGGGCCAGGGTGTATTCGATGCGAAGCGTGCCGCGCAAGCGCAGTACGTCTTCAGGGGTATAAGGACGTTCGATTCCCTTCCAACGGGAATCGGTCTTCCAGGATCTTGCGAGCTGCGCCGCAGATTGAAACTCCGCCATTGCGTGATCTCCTCATCCATTTCGAGCATTAGTAGTAGAGGTCGTACTGACCACTCTCGGTTGATGGCAAATGTTCAGGGCCCTGATGAACCATGTCGGAACGAACGTTCGGTTCAATACGCTGAACGCTCATTCTGTATGGTGTACATACTTTAATTGGCGGCCGAGAAGCTGGACAAGCCTTGCGTTCAGTATATTGAACATAAATTCATAATCTTGTATCATGAATCAGATTCCTGCATTGCTAGACTGGTGGGCTATGGCCGCTTCAAATGACTTTTTCTCTACCGCCGTCGAACGGACGTTATCGATTTTGGAGGCTGCCGCGCAGCGCGAAGGCGGAATGTCGAACGCCGAATTCAGCCGTAAGTTGAAGATTCCAAAGAGCTCGGCGAGTTACATCCTGCGCACTCTGGAACAGCACGGCTATCTGCGCCGCGACCGCGATGACGGAAGGTATCGCCTGGGCATGAAGGTTCTGAACTTGTCGCGGGCCGCGCTGGGAGGCATCGATGTCCGCGAGGTGGCACTGCCGACCATGCGGCACCTGGTGGACCGCATCCACATCACCACCCATCTCGCGATCCTCGACCACGGGGAAGCGGTTTATGTGGAGAAGGTCGAAGCTTCCAGCTTTATCAAGATCAATACCTGGATTGGCCGGCGCATGGAGGTGCACTCTACCGCGGTGGGGAAGTCGTTACTCGCCTACCTGGATGCGAAGGAGCGGGACGCCATTCTTCACAAGCGTGGGCTAAAGAAGCTCACGACGCACACCATTACCACGCTGCCACGGCTGCTGCACGAACTAGAGCGCGTGCGCCAGTTGGGCTATGCGGTGGATGACGAGGAAAACAGTCTGGGCGCGCGCTGTGTGGGTGCGCCTATCTTCAACGGCGAGGGCCAGGTGGAAGCGGCGATCGCCTCCACTGGCACCATTAATGATGTGCCGCGCGACGCGGTTCCGCACCTTGCCGACATGGTGAAGGAGGCAGCCCGCCGCATCTCCCACCAGATCGGCTATCGTGGGCCGTATCCGAAAGCAGTGGATAGTGATTAGTGGTGAGCGATTAGTGGACGCGGGTTGGGACCGCTGGTGAACGCCTTCACCAGCCGCTAGCCACTATCCATACCAATCCGCTCTCGTCAGCGGCAGGTGCGTCTCGCCATTCTCCGGCTTGCTGAGCAGCACTTGATAAACATTGATTCGGCCCTTGGCGAAGGCATGGGCGCAGCCCGACATGTAGATTCGCCAGATGCGGTAGATGGTCTCGCTGGTAATTCGCTTGGCGTCCTCGTAGCGAGACTCCAGCCGCGATGCCCAGTGGCGCAGGGTGCGGGCATAGTGTTCACGCAGACTCTCGACGTCACGGACCTCGAAGCCGCAAGCTTCAGCAATGCGAATCGTGGTGCCCAGCGGCACCAACCCTCCATCGGGAAAAACGTACTTGTCGATGAACGATGGGCCCTTGCGGCTATAGGTGGCCGAGGCCGCGATTCCGTGGTTTAGGAATACGCCGCCGGCGCGCAACAATTCCCGGACGTGCTGGAAGTATTCCGGCAGGCGCGATTCCCCCACATGTTCAAACATGCCGACGCTGACAATTTTGTCGAACCGTGACGACGGGTCGAGATCGCGGTAGTCGCAGGGCCGCACTTCGCAGCGCGCGCTCAGACCTGCTTCCCGGATTCGCTTCTGAGCCAGCTCCGCTTGCGGCTCGCTCAGCGTGACCCCGAGCGCTCGCACCCCGAAATGTTCGGCAGCGTAAAGCACCAGTCCACCCCACCCGCAGCCGACATCAAGAAGTGTTTCTCCCGGACGCAGCCGCAGCTTGCGGCAGAGGTAGTCCAGCTTCTGCGCTTGCGCGGTGTCGATGTCTTCGTCGCCGCGTTCGAAATAGGCGCAGGAATACACCATGCGGCGATCGAGCCAGAGCTGGTAGAACTCGTTGGAGAGATTGTAGTGATAGGTGACGGCTGCGCGGTCCCGGTGCTTGGAATGCAGCTTGCCATGCAAATTCGGCGCCGCGCGCTGGTCATCATGGTAATAGTCGCCATGGGGAAGTCTGAGCAGAAACCCAGCCAGCCGGAGCTTCTCCGTCAACTCCAGTTCATGCGCTACAAGATGGTCACCGAACTCGAAGGCGGCCTCGACGTTGCCCTCGACGTCAAAATCATCGTAGACGTAGGCCTCGCCGAGAGTCGCCTGGTTGGCTCCCAATAACATGCGCCGCAGCGTTCCCGCATGCTTCAGCACCAGCGTGAAACGCGGATTGTCAGTATTTCCCCAGGTGTCGCCGGTCCACAGGCGGATGGCAAAATCGCGGCGCGGGTAATCGGTAGCAAGCGAGTCCAGGAGTTGCAGGGAAATTTCCACCGCGCGGTCGCGAACGGAACTGGCAAGAGTGGACATCGGATCTTCCTCCGACGGCTGGATCTGCGCACGCACCCCAATGCGTTATCAAGGCCCTGCTAGGGCGGCCCGCTTGGACGCACAAATTATAGGCCACAGGCCAAGCCGGGAAAAGTCCATTACGAGTGAAACTTCATAGCAGCGCCGAGTAATCAGGAATGGGCACAAACGGCAAAGTTGTGAAGCGGTATTCGGGGCAGCTGGGCGCTGCGCTTGTTCTACTTGGGGGCTCTGGCTCAGGAGCTCCGGCGTGCCGGCTTTGCTAAACCTTCCTCTCCCAGCACTTTTTCAATACCGTCCCACACGCGTGGGCTGGGGTCTTCCATCGGCACCAGGAGCTTGGCGCACTCGGCGATGTAGCGCAGATCCGCCACCAAGTCTGAACACACAGGGCAGGTCTCCAGGTGTCGCTGCTCCTCTTCGCTGCCGCCGCCATCGACAATGTAGGGCAGGACTTTCTGAAACTCCGCACATGTCATAACCATTCTCTCCCCGAAGGATGTTAGCGGCGGCCCTATTCCAGTCATGTCCGCTCTACCGATCCCTGTGTTTCATTGCAGGCGAATTTCTTCGCCCTGACCGCTAACCTCTGCCGGCGGCCTTCTCCGCCCGGCTGTGCTTGAGCAGGTCACGCAGCTTCATTCGCGCCTTGTGGAGCTGCGACTTGCTGTTGCCGATGGAACATCCCATCATCTCGGCAATCTCATTGTGTTCATAGCCCTCGACATCGTGCAAGACAAAGATAATGCGGTACCCCGGAGGTAAGCTTTCAACCGCCCGTTGCAAGTTCACACGGTCGATGGATCCGGCCAGCACGTTGTCCTTGGTCCCCACGTCCTTCCTGGGACCATCCTCCTGCTGTGGCTCCATGGTTTCCTCCAGCGAAACCTCAGGCAGCCCTTTCTTGCGCAGGTGCATTAGCACCACATTCACCGATAATCGGTGCAGCCACGTGGAGAATGCCGATTCGCCACGAAAGGTTGCAATCTTGCGATAAAGCTGAAGGAAAGCCTCCTGCGTCAGGTCTTCCGCTTCAGCCGTGTTACTGACCATGCGCAAACAAAGCGAGTACACCCGTCGCTTGTGCAGTCCGTACAAAGCTTCAAAGCATTCGGCGTCGCCTTGTTGGGCGCGCGCGATTGCTTCTTGTTCGGATATGCCGTTCGCCAGGACCTTCTTTGCTGTCGTCAATGTAATGTACCGGTCCTCCAAAGCCATTGGATGCCGCTATTAGCGCTGTTGTTGCTTGACGCCTGCCTACCTGGCCGCAAGGCTCGAATGCAAGCCAACTGTCTTACCTTGGGATGCCGGATGTAGTGACGACGCCCGCTCACTGCCGACAAAATAATGAGTAACCCGACGGCAACTGAGACCTTGGAACCGCATCCCTGCACTTTAGTCGAGGGTGCCATCCGGCTTGTTTTCTTATGGGCCCGCGGAAATTAACACGGGAAATGCTTGACAACTGTTAGATCGGGGCTAAAAATACCCGACAATTGAGGTTGCTTCTCTGGTTTTAGGCGATTCCGTTATGAACGTCGGCCGTTCGGTAAACACAACCCACAACCATCCTCAGAGCGACGCAATGGACAACCACTGTCGGCATTCTCAAGTCCAGGTAGTCTCGCGAGACGCAGATGCGGAGTACGTCGTGTGCCTTGAATGCCGCGAGATCTTCGAATCCAGCGAGTTCCGTGACATGGACATCGAATCCAAAATTCCTACAGAAGAAGAATAAACACCTTTGTCGAAGCGCCTGTTTTGGGTCGAACAGCGCACACGTGTGTTTGGCCCGCTGTCACCGCAACTTCAGCCCCGCCTCCGCCGACAATTCGGAATCGGCAATCTCCCCGGCGATAAATCGCGGATAGGCAGCGGCAGCGATCATGGCGGCATTGTCGGTCGAGAGCTTGCGGGAAGGGAAATGGACCGGCAGACCTTCCTCGGCGGCCGCGGTGTGGAAGGCAGTGCGCAATTCTGAGTTAGCGGCGACGCCCCCGGTGACCAGCACCGTCGCCACGTTGTGCTCCCGCGCAGCCGACAAGGTCTTGCTCACCAGGTCATTCACCATCGCCCGCTGAAAGGACGCCACCAGGCCGAGGGTCTGCGGACCGCATGCCGCCAGAACGTCCTGGCGTGAAGGGTTCGCCGATTGCGCCAGGACGCGATGCCGCTGTGCGATGCTGGCGCGCATGTCATGCGTCTCGACGTAACGCAGCACGGCAGTCTTGATCCCGCTGTAAGAGAAGTCCACGCGCCGCTCTGCGTCGGCATGGCGATTCTGAGGATTGCGGTCGCGGTGCTTGATCTGCGCGAACGGGAACTTCGCCGCCTGCGGATTGCCATGTTTGGCCAGAAAATCGATGACCGGCCCGCCGGGATATCCCAACTCCAGCAGCTTGGCGACTTTGTCGAAAGCCTCGCCGGCGGCATCGTCACGTGTGTGTCCCACATCGTGGTATATCCAACTGTGGTCCCGCCGTTCGGCAAGAAAAAGATGGGTGTGGCCGCCGCTCACCACCAGGGCCAGCACGGGAAACTGCAGTTCGCGATTGCCGTTATGCCGCTCTTCCAGCAGTACGGCGTGAATGTGTCCCTCGAGGTGGTTCACGCCGATCAGCGGCTTTTCCAGCGCATACGCCAATGCCTTGGCATAGCTCAGGCCCACCAGCAGCGCGCCAGCCAGTCCGGGCCCTTTCGTCACCGCCAGAGCGTCGATGCTCTCGTACGTCTGATTGGCATCTTCCAGCGCTTTGCGCACCACCGGAACGATGGCGCGGAGATGCTCACGCGAGGCCAGTTCTGGCACCACTCCGCCGTAGGACTGGTGGGTGGCAATCTGCGAATACACCACGTTCGAGACAACTTCTTCACCGGACCGCACCACGGCCGCGGCGGTCTCGTCGCACGAGCTCTCAATGCCGAGAATGAAAACATCGCCCACATGACCATTGTACGGGTCAGCCGCGCGGTATCATCAAACTCGGGATGAAGGAGCACGCCACCAACATCGTTCGCGAGCTGCGCCTGCGCGGCTTTCAGGCCTACTTTGCCGGAGGCTGCGTTCGCGACACCCTGCTGGGCGTGGCTCCTGCGGATTACGATGTGGCCACCGATGCCACGCCGCCCGAGGTGATGCGCATTTTCCCCGAAACCTACGCCGTAGGGGCACAGTTCGGGGTTGTGCTGGTGCCCGCGCCGGAAGATGTTCCCGTTCCACCAACGCCTTCCGAACACCCGAATTATGTTGAAGTGGCGACCTTCCGCAACGACGGCGCTTACTCCGACGGGCGTCATCCCGACCAGGTGCGTTACTCGAAAGATCCCAGGGAGGACGTGCAGCGCCGTGACTTCACGATTAACGGCCTGCTGATGGACCCGCTGGACGGCAATCGCGTGCTCGATTTCGTCGGCGGCCGGGACGACTTGGCGGCCGGTGTGGTGCGCGCCATCGGCAATCCCGAACATCGCTTTCAGGAAGACAAGCTGCGCATGCTTCGAGCCGTGCGTTTTGCGGCGCGCTTGCAGTACGCCATTGAGCCGCAGACATACGCCGCAATCCGGAAGCTGGCGCCGCTGATTCACCAGGTCAGCCGCGAGCGCGTGCGTGACGAGCTGACCAAGATGCTCACCGAAGGCCGCGCCCGCCGGGCATTCGAGCTACTCGACATCAGCGGACTGCTGCGCGAGGTGCTGCCGGAAGTCGATCGCATGCATGGCGTCGAACAGCCGCCGCAGTTTCATCCTGAAGGCGATGTCTGGATCCACACTTTGCTTCTGCTGGAGAAGCTCCCGCCGCGGTGTTCGCGCACCTTGGCCTGGGGAGCGCTGTTGCACGACGTAGGCAAGCCGCCGACATTTCGGGTTGCGCCCGACCGCATCCGCTTCGACGGACACGTCGAGATTGGTACACGCATGACGGAACAAATCTGTCACCGTTTACACTTTTCAAATGATGACACCAAGCAGATCGCCTCGCTGGTGGCCAATCACATGCGATTTGCCGACGCCGAGCGGATGAAGGCATCGACACTGAAGCGTTTCATGCGCCTGCCAAAATTTGGGGAGCATTTGGAATTGCATCGCATCGATTGCCGCAGCAGCCACGGAGGTCTGGCCATGTACGACTTCGTGCGCCAGCGTCTGCAACAGAGTTCGGAAGAGGAGATCAGACCGGCCGTGTTGTTGAGCGGACAAGACCTGATTCAGCTTGGTTACAAGCCGGGCCCGCAGTTTCGTGAAATGTTGTCGGCAATCGAGGACGCACAACTGGAAGGATCGTTGCGCAGCAGGGAAGAGGCGCTGGAGTTCGTGCGCCGCGAATTCCCGCTCGCCAGTTGATCAATTGAACCACAGAGACACAGAGACACAGAGACACAGAGACACAGAGACACAGAGACACAGAGAGTGGAGGTTCTTTGCTGGCAGACCTTGCCGGGACGCCAGCGGGAGGAACCTTATGGTGGAATGACGAGGAGAGCTATGGGGCCGATTCCTTTAGTCTGTGCTTCTGTGTCTCTGTGGTGAATAATGCGAGCGAAGAGCGAATGGCGAAAAGCGAAGAGCGCTGACGTGATCTACAATGAGGCTGCGATCCTATGCAACACGCGCGCGCAACTCTGAGGAAGATCTTCCGCGAGACCGTGCGCCGCGAGGGCAGCAGCGCGCCGTTGCTTGCGTGGCCTCTCGCCTGTGGCGCCAAAACCGCGGAGCGGACGAACGCAATCAGCTTTACAGCCGGCGTGCTTACCGTTTCCGTGCCCGACGAGACCTGGCGGCGTCAACTACAAAGCCTCAGCCCGCAATACCTGGCCGCGCTTAACCAAATCATACCCGAGCCAGTGAACAGAATTGATTTTGTCACGGTGAATAACACCGAACGCTGATTCCACAAATAGACTTATGGTTTCCGAAAAAGATGTTTCCTATGTTGCGGAACTGGCGCACCTTGAGCTGACGGACGAGGAGCGCGTTCGCATGTTGAAAGACCTGAACTCGATTCTCGGCTATATCGACCGGCTGAACCAGTTGGACACCAGTAACGTGGAGCCGATGGCGCAAGTGGCCAGCCGCTACGGCGAGCGCAAGAGTAAAGATGAGGCCGGCGGGTTCGCGTTCGCCATGCGCCCCGATGAGCCGCGTCCGTGTCTTCCGCGCGAAGAAGCGCTGCGCAACGCGCCTGCGTCCGACGGGATCTTCTTCAAAGTACCAAAGGTGATTGAGCGTTAGGTCATGAACATCGACTTGCTCACCATTGATTCCGCGCGCACTGCGGTGCTGGAGAAAGAAACGACAGCCACCGGGCTGGTGGACGCCTTCTATAAGAAGATCGAGGCCGAGGATAGTGCCATCGGCGCATACCTCACGCTGAGCAAGGATCGGGCGTATCGCCAGGCGGCGCGCATCGACACGCTTGCCGATAAAGGTGACGACCTCCCGCCGCTGGCGGGAGTCCCGATCGCGATCAAGGACGTGTTCACCACCAAGGACGTGCGCACAACGGCGGGATCAAAGATTCTCGCGGACTTCGTCGCTCCCTATGATGCGACCGTGGTGTCGCGGCTTGAGGATGCCGGCGCAATCATCCTGGGTAAGACCAATTGCGACGAGTTCGCTATGGGCTCGTCAAACGAGAACTCCGGCTTCCATCCGGTGCGCAACCCGCGCGATCATTCCCGCGTGCCCGGAGGCTCGTCCGGTGGTTCTGCGGCCACGATTGCCGCGGGAACTGCCGTGGCCTCGCTGGGCTCCGATACCGGCGGCTCCATCCGACAGCCGGCAGCGTTCTGTGGGGTTGTAGGGCTGATGCCGACCTATGGCCGCGTCTCGCGCTATGGTCTGATTGCGTTCGCATCGTCGCTCGATCATCCTGGGCCGTTCGGCAAGACCGTGAAAGATGCTGCCTTCATGCTGCAGGCCATCGCCGGCCGCGATCCGCTCGACTCCACCACCGCTGACGTTTCCGTTCCCAACTATGCCGAGCAGATCGGCCAGCCGGTCGCGGGCATGAAAGTCGGCGTTCCGCTTGAGTACTTCGAAGAAGGCATTGATCTTGAAGTGAGCATTGCGGTGCAGTTCGGCATTCAGCAGCTAAAGAACGCCGGCGCCGAAATTGTCCCAATCTCTCTGCCGCATACACCCTACGCCATACCGACGTACTACGTGATCGCGACGGCTGAGGCCTCGTCGAATCTGGCGCGCTACGACGGCGTGCGCTATGGTTTGCGCGCCCGCGAAGGGAAAACGCTTAGCGAGATGTATCGCCGCACTCGTGATGCGGGTTTCGGCGCAGAAGTGAAGCGCCGCATCATGCTGGGAACCTATGTGCTGAGCGCGGGATACTACGATGCCTATTATCTGAAGGCGCAACGGGTACGCAGCCTGCTGGCTCGCGACTTTGACGAAGCATTCGCCAAAGTCGACGTCATCGTCACGCCGACAACCCCCACGCCGGCATTCAAGCTTGGCGAGAAGACGGACGACCCACTGGCAATGTACCTGGCCGACATCTTCACCGTTACCGCCGACTTGGCCGGCATTCCAGGAATCTCGATTCCATGCGGCAAGAGCAAAGACGGGTTGCCGATCGGAATGCAGATACTGGGAAGGCATTTCGATGAGGCGACCGTGTTGCGCGTCGCACATGTCGCCGAGCACGCCTTGGCAGCAAAGGTTTACTAGGCTCTAGGCTAAAGCGTTTTCCGTTCCCGACCCTCGGCATCGCTGAATCACGCGTTCATTGCCGTACACTGTTCCCCATGCCAGAACTTCCTGAGGTTGAAACCATCGCCCGTGGCCTCGACAAGCGCATCGCGGGCGAGACGATCGAGTCGGTCTGGCTCGGCTCCAAGCCCGAGCCGCTGAAGTCTTCTCCGCAGGAGATTGCCTCCGTCTTGGAGCATGCGCGCATCGCCCGCGTGCGCCGCGTCGGCAAGCACATCGTCTTCGATCTGGAAGGGAAGAGTCGCAAGAGACAGAGACCTTCGCCCAGGTTAGCGTCTGGAAAGACGACGCGAACCTGGGGCACTGGAGCGACTCGCGGACAATGGATCGTGCATCTCGGCATGACTGGCCAATTGCTGATTGCCTCGTCCGAACTCGAAACGGCGAAGCACACCCACGCGGTGCTCAAGCTCGCTTCCGGACGCGAGCTGCGCTTTGTCGATCCTCGCCGCTTCGGCCGATTGGCAGTGGTGCGAATCACAGCGCAGGATGGCTCGGGTTTCGCCGCTCCCGGCGATGAACCACTGGATGCGAAGAGCGATCATTTCATCACCCTTTTCCGTCATCGCAAAACTCCCATCAAGAGCGCCCTGCTGAACCAGAAGCTGCTCAGCGGCGTTGGCAATATCTATGCGGACGAGGCGCTGTTCCGCGCCGGCATTCGGCCGCGGCGGCGAGCGGCTTCTCTCACCCGCGGTGAATTAAGCAAGCTGCACACCGCGCTGCTGGAAGTTTTACGCGAGGCAATCAAGCTCGGTGGCTCGTCCATCAACGACTACGTTGACGCCGAAGGCCGCGAGGGATTGTTCCAATTGCAACATCGCGTCTACGGCCGCGAAGGCGAGCCGTGTTTAGTCTGCAAAACTCCCATCAAGCGGGTTATCATCGCAGGACGCAGCAGTCATTACTGTCCGCATTGCCAGAAGTGAGTATTCGCCGCAGAGACACAGAGGCACAGGGGTGTTTGTTCACCACGTAGTACACGCAGCCCATGGGAGAAACGAAAACATGTTCCATCTTTTCCTGTCTGCAATCTCTCGGGACCTTTCGCGTGAGCATATTTCGAAACTCTGTGCCTCTGCGTCTCTGTGGTGAAATGAAAAGATTTTGAGGCCCACCCATGAGCGTTTACTCGATTGCCGTCGATCTTGGTGGGACCAACCTGCGTATCGCCGCCGTTACCAGCGAAGGCAAGATGCTGGAGAAGGTAACCACTGGAACCGAAGTGCAGCTTGGCCGCGACCACGTTATCCGCGAGATGTGCGATGCCATCCAGTCATTATCGGTGAAGCATCGCGGCTCGGGCGAGCTCGCCGGCATCGGCATCGGCGTACCGGGATTCATCGACATGGACACCGGCACGATCATGCGCTCGCCGAATCTGCAGGATTGGGCGCACTTTCCGGTGCGCGAAGAGATTGAGCGCCGGCTGGGCACGAAGGTCGTTCTGGAGAACGACGCCAACGCCGCCGCCATGGGCGAGAAGTGGCTGGGCGCGGGCCGCAATACCGATCACATGGCCATGTATACGCTTGGCACCGGCGTCGGTGGCGGCATCGTGTTGAATGGCCGGCTGTGGCACGGCATGAATGGCATGGCGGGCGAGCTGGGTCACTTCAACGTCGAACCAGACGGACATCCCTGCGGCTGCGGCAGCCGGGGCTGCCTGGAACAGTATGCGTCGGCAACCGCCATCGTTCGCATGGCGCATGAGGAGATCGCCAGCGGCACCGCGCCCGATCTGGCCGACTCGGCGCGCGGCGATGTCGAGTTCACCTCGCGCGGCATCTATCAACTCGCAATCCAGGGGCACCCGACCGCCCAGAGGATTTATCAGCGCGTGGGGGGCGCGCTCGCCATCGGTGTTGGCTCCATGATCAACGCGCTGAATCTCCCCATGTACGTGATCGGCGGCGGCGTCTCCAGCGCATGGGACGCCTTTGCACCGACGATGTTTCAGGAACTGAAGGTCCGCTCATTCATCTACTCCATCACTGCTCCGGATCGCGTGGAGAATGGTCAGAAGCATACCGTTGTCACCATTGCCCTGATGGGCAGCGATGCCGGTCTGTTCGGCGCGGCGCGATTGCCCATGCTGGCTCCCGCCGCGCAAACGGAAGCAGTGCGCAGCTCGACACAATCCTCGTGAACCAAGCCGCATCGCGCGAGCTCTTCACCTATCACGCCGATGATAGCGAAGTACTACGTCAACTCGGTGACGCGTGCTCTGGCCCGTTTCAGCGCGCCCAGAAACTGCTCATTCTGTTCCGGCGTACCGATGGTGACACGGAAGGCATTGGGCGCTTCCCAGGGAGCGCTCATGGGGCGAACGATGACTCCGTCCTGTTGCAAGGCGTGGCAGAGCGGCCCGGCATCTTCGCCGGTATCGCAGAAGAGAAAATTCGCCCAAGTCGGCACAACGCGGATACCCATCTCCGCTATCGCAGGCGTCAGCAGCTTCGCGCTGCGAGCGTTATTCTCGACCGCCTTTTTCACGTGGTCCGCATCGGCCAGCGCAGCCAGCGCGCCTGCCTCCCCCAGAGAAGAGACCATGAACGCCGGCTTCATGCGCGCCAAGTATCCCATCAACTCCGCCGGTCCCATCCCGTAGCCCACGCGAAGCCCCGCCAGCCCGTGCGCTTTGGAGAAAGTGCGTAACACCACCACTGGCCGTCCCGCCCGCACGTAGTCAAGCGAGTGCGAGCAGTCGAAGCCGCGCTCGGCTGCGAAGTAGTTGGCAAAGTCGCAATACGCCTCATCCAGGACAGTGATAACATGCGACGGCAGGCGATCGAGGAAGCGGTCGATTGCCTTCGCATCCAGCACCGTTCCGGTTGGATTGTTCGGGTTGGCCAGGTACACCACGCGCGTGTTGCCATCGACTGCGGCGAGAATGCCTTCGAAATCGTAGCCATCGTTGAGTGTAGGCACTTCGATAAGCCGCGCGCCCGCCGCTTGCGTAACGATGGGATACACGATGAACGACAGCTTGCTGGTGACCGCATTCAGTCCAGGACCCAGCAGGGTACGCGCCAGAATGTCCAGCAGCGTGGTTGAGCCGGCGGTCACCAGGATCTGGCTGGCCTCCAGCTCGTGAATCTCGGTCAGCCGCGCTGTCAGCTCCACCACCCCATTATCGGGATAGAAGTGGACTTCGCCGGTTGCCGCCTTCATCGCCTCAATTGCCAGCGGCGAAGGTCCGAAGGGATTTTCATTCGAGGCCATCTTGATGCAACGCACGCCGGTCTCCTGTTCCGCTTGCCGCACCGCTTTCCCCGGTTTGTAGCTGGCCAGCTTCTGCACATACGCCGGAACCAGCTTCCTGAAGTTTGTCATTCTATCTCCGATTGCTTAACCTACGTTTTCCCCGAACATCTCCAATTTTCTATTCATTGGGTCGTAGCCGCAGCCATGGCTCTCGGCTGCCACCAGTGATGACGGCGGAAGTCCATGTGGATATACCTAACCTCTGAGTCTTTCTCATAGGCAACGATGTGCTTTTGTGTCATTCCCCACACGTCGATCGCCCTTTTTTCTGTGGACCTATACTTCCCGTCATAGTTGTCCAAACTCGTAAGAAACAGGTCCGCCCCGTCGCCATGTTCAACATAAACTGCTATCCACGGTTCGCATCCAAACGCTTTGCACGCTTCAAGCAGCTTTCGACGATCCTCTTTGGCCTCCCTGAATACATAAACCCCCTCGGTCGTTGCGCCGTCCGTCCGGAGCCGAGACTTCACCGTGATGCCAAGGCGCTGTTCAGTGGGTGGGTAATAAGCAACAATGTCCATTCCGGTGTGATCCACGATGGAAACGTCAAATCCCGTGTGACACAGCCACTTGCAGACGAGATACTCTCCAAAGTTTCCGACAACCTCCGTTGCAATCATCGGATCTCATCTCCCTTGCGCAGCGATGCCTTCAGCTTTGCAACTTCCCTTGTCGTTAGATGCCGCAACTTGCCCGGCTCTACATCCAACTCCAGCGGCCCGTAGCGCACGCGCCTGATCTTCTCGACGTGATGTCCAATTTCCTCGAACATGCGGCGTATTTGCCGGTTACGGCCTTCTACCAGCGTCATCTCGTACCAGGGATTGTCGCCCTCGCGCACGAGTTGGATGCGTACCGGCGCCGTCCGCACTGCCTCCGACCGCCGTCGCTGTCCCACCCTCGGCAAGCGCCCAGCCGGCGTTTTCAGCGGAGACCGTTCCGGCCGCAGCATAACTCCGCCGCGCAGCTTCTCGATCTGCTCCGCTGTCGGCTTGCCGCTGACCTTCACCACATAGGTCTTGGGCACGTGGGACGACGCGTGGGTCAATTTCTGCGCCAGTTCGCCGTCATTGGTCAGCAACAGCAGCCCTTCGCTCAGATAATCGAGCCGCCCGACCGGATACACGCGCGCTTTAATGCCTCGCACTAAATCTAATACTGTAGGCCGGCCTTGCGGGTCAGTGACCGTGGTCACGTAGCCTTTGGGCTTGTGCAGCAGCAGATACACATGGCGCTCGGCCCCGCTGAGCAGCTTTCCGTTGACCTTTATGTGATCGCGCTCGGGATCGGCCTTGGTTCCCAGTTCGGTGACGATCTGCCCGTTGACCGAAACCAGTCCGCCGGCAATCAACTGCTCAGCTTTGCGCCGCGAGGCAACTCCGGCTGCCGCAATGATCTTCTGCAATCGCTCAGCCGGCATGGGTACCCTGGTCGAAAGTAGCGAAGCCCTGATCGGAGAGGACGAAGTTTGGGATCGAAGATGTTCTCACGCCCGTAACCCTGGGTGGATGGTGACTCACGATTCTAAACCCGATTTCGCAACCCGGCTGCTAACCACTTCGCTTCCCCGAGCAGAAAAAAGATCTTGGGACATGTCGTTTGCTAGTTCGCGGCCTACTTCTTCCCGCGATACAGTCCGGCAATCCCAAAGCTATAAGGCGTCCACGAGACCTGGGTGAAGCCTGCCTCGCGCATGCGTTGTAGCATCTCCCCCGGAGAAGGGAAGCGCACTACCGATGCTGGAAGATACGAATAGGGTCCGCGCACTCCGGAGATCAGCGTCCCAATGGCGGGCAGCACGCGGCGAAAGTACACGCGATAGAGCTTGCCGAGCAGTCCTTTCGGCTCGCCGAAGTCGAGGATGCCGGCCTCGCCGCCGGGCGCAAGCACGCGATGGATCTCCGCCAGTCCGCGATCGTAATTGGCCAGGTTGCGAAAGCCGAACGCGGCAGTCACAAGCTGGAACTTGTCAGCAGCGAACGGCAGATTCAGCGCGTCGGCTTCGATCCAGCGAATGTCCCGGTTGCCCGACTTCTCCGCCGCCCGCACCAACATCGCATGTGAGAAGTCGGCGCCCACAAGAGCGCTGTTTGTGCCGTTCATCCGGCGATGCAGTGCAAATGTCATGTCGCCGGTGCCGCAACACAGATCGAGCACCTGCGCCCCTGGCTGGCGCAAAACCTCCGCAAACGCACGCGCTGTGCGGTTCCACCACACGCGATCGACGTTCATGGACAGCACGTGGTTCAGCAGATCGTAGCGCGGCGCAATCGAGGTGAACATTTCGCGCACGGCATCCGCTGCGGCAGCTTCATCGCGCGCTCCCGCCGGGGCCGCGCCCACGATGCGCTCGTGATCGCTCGTCGCGGGTTGGTTGCGCTCAGCCATAAAGATAGTTCGAGACACGTGGCTCTTAAGCTGCTAGCTCTTAGCTTTTAGCCATTAGCCTTTAGAAAGGACATAACAGGAATTCTCGCGTTGCTAAGAGCCAACAGCTAAGAGCTAACAGCAAGCGACTGAATCTCTTTCACCGCCTGTATCACGCATTGCGGCGGAACATTGTTAACCACCGTGACTTCGCCGATGCCGGTGGCCAGCACAAAGTGCGGCACACCGCCGACGGTCTTCTTGTCGGACAAGAGGCGCTTCACAATGCGCCTGCCATCGACGCTCAGCTTCGGCAACCGGCCGTAAGCCTGCACCAGCGCGATGATTCGTTCCGCCGTCGCTCGATCTGTCACCTGCATTTCTTTGCCGATCACGCTGGCCGCAATCATGCCCCAGCCAACAGCTTCGCCATGCAACAGTCGCCTGTAGTTGCTCTCCGCCTCCAGCGCGTGTCCGATGGTGTGTCCGAAGTTCAGGATGCGGCGCTCGCCGCTCTCGCGCTCGTCGGCGCTCGCCACTTCGGCTTTCACGCGAAGACATTCCGCAATGAGTTTCTCTAGCAGCAAGCCATCGCGACGGAGCAGGGCGTCGCGGTTTGCCTCCATCAACTCGAAGATCGCCGGGTTGCGAATCACGCCGTATTTCATCGCCTCGAACAGTCCGGAGCGATACTCGCGCTCCGGCAGAGTGGCCAGCACGTCCGGATCGGCAAGCACGGCGAGCGGCTGGTGAAACGTTCCCAACAGATTCTTGCCGGCCTTCAGGTTCACGCCCGTCTTGCCGCCGATGGCCGAGTCCACCTGCGCCAGCAGCGTGGTTGGAATCTGCACCACCGGAATGCCGCGCATGAAGATGGAAGCCAGGAACGCGCCTACATCGCCCACCACTCCGCCACCCAGCGCCAGCAGGACCGAGCCGCGGTCCGCGCCCAGACCCACCAGCTTCGCGGCGAGCTTTTCCAGCTCAGCCAGTGTCTTCGAGCGCTCGCCATCGGGCATGACGACCAATTCAATCTTGCGCCCAGCTTTGCTGAAGCTCCTGCGCAGCGTGCTGGCCCAGTGCTTGCCAATCGGTGGCGCGGTCAGCGCGAATAGGCGCGCGTCTGGTGCAATAACATCGCGTAGCACCGCGGCCGACGACCGCAGCAACCCGCGCTCGACCAGCACTTCGTACGATCGCGAGGGAGTTTGGACAGGAATGCGAATCAAGGTTCTAGTGTAATAGACAGGGTTACAAACCAGCGCTACGGACTGAGTTCGAAGGCTACGCCGACCCCGTACTGACCACCGAGTTCGGTTGTGCCGTAAAGATTGCCGGAGCGGTCAAGAACTACTCCAAGAGGGTCAATGCCCTGCTGTGGATCGGGAAATGAATAAAGAACTCTGAATGTCCAGTTGCCATTCGAAGAAGGGCTGAGCTGGAAGATTGTGCCGCTGTTGAACTGACCCGCAGCAAAGGCGGCGCCGTAAAGATTGCCGTGCTGGTCGATTGCCAGTCCACCTGTGGGACCATCTCCATCGTTGATACCCTGGAAACCGTAAATTATCGTCTCTGTCCAAGTGCCATCGCCATTCGGCGCAAGCTTGAACACGGCTCCCTGGTTGGCGGGCCCTCCATCGTAGGTCATGCCGTACAAATTGCCGGCCGAGTCGAAGATCGGTCCGGGACTTGGGCAGTAGGTATCCGTTTGGCCGCCTTTGAACGAATAGAGTATTTTTTCGTTCCACCCTGTTCCCTGCTGCCTTGGTGTGAGCTCAAAGACAGTTCCGGAGCGATAAGCGCCTCCTCCGCAGGTGGTGCCGAAAATGTTGCCGCTGGAATCGAAGACCAGACCAGTCGGCGTCATTCCGTCATTGGGATTTACCTCGAACGCATGGACAATCGTCAGATGGTTTGCTGTGCCCAGCGAATTGTAAAGTTCACCTGCCGAATTGATGTCTAATAATTGGCCATACGTTACTCCATAAACATTCCCTGGAGCTTTCACCAGCACCGGTCCGGGAGAGGAGTCATTGCCGGTGCCACTGAAATCGTGAAGAGCGACTTCACTCCACTGCCCGCCGGATTGCGGCAGCAACTCAACCAGCGTGCCGTATCCGAATGGCCATGATTCATAGACCGGCACATAAACGTCTCCGAGTTGGTCAAGAGCGACGGGAGCGGAAGGCTGCCACCCGTCCTGTCCGTTGAAGGAATGGATAATGCTCAGGCTCCAGGTTCCGTCGGAGTTTCGCACGAGGTGATAGGCCGTACCGCAGCCGTAACCATTGCACCCATCACCTCCGCCGCCGGCCGTGGTGCCGTACAGGCTTCCATCGGGAGCAAGGGTGGGGGGCGCCTCAGGTGCGTATGCGTCGTTGTAACTGCTGCCAAAATTGTAGAGCACCTGGTAATGGTTCTGCGCCGAGGCAGTCGCAGCGCACATCGCGAACAACACCAGCGCTGGGACTAAGCTCGCGCTGATACGACGGGACTCATATTGCATGGCATTGTCCTCCCCAGCAGACAGACCGAATGCATCGGTATCCGTCGAGACAAACTATTCTCAAGAAGCGGGATCGGCTGTGAGCCAACACTTGGACGCAAATGAAACTACTAGTTTAAACCGAACGTGGCCGCAATCTTCGCTGCGCCGCGCTGCACTGCAGATGCTACCATGATGCCTGTCATGCAGCCTCTTCCTTCCGAGACCGATTTCATCGTGGTGGGCGCGGGCATTGCCGGACTGCGCGCTTCGGTGGAACTCGCTTCGGCGGGCCGAGTGCTTTGCCTCGCCAAGCGTGAGGTCACGGAGTCGAACACGCGTTACGCGCAGGGTGGCATCGCTGCCGCGCTCAGCGACGATGACGAAGTACGCCTGCATCTGGAAGACACCCTCAGGGCCGGCGACGGCCTGTGCAACGAAGAGGCAGCGCGCATTTTGGTGGAGGAAGGTCCGCCGCGCATCGAAGAGCTGATCGAATGGGGCACCGAGTTTGATCGCGCGGGCACCAAGATTGTCTTCACCCGTGAAGGGGCGCATAGCCGCAGCCGGGTACTGCACGCGCACGGCGACTCCACGGGGCGCGAGATCGGTCGTGCACTTTACATGAAGGCCGAGGCCATCAAGGCCATCAGCTTCCGCGAATTCGAGTTCACCACCGATTTGCTGGTCCATGACGGCCGTGTGGTCGGTATTCGCGTGCTCGATGAATCAGGACAGCTCCACGAGATTTACGCCAGCGCGGTGTTGCTTGCCACCGGCGGCCTGGGCCACGTCTATAGCAACACCACCAATCCCGCGGTCGCTACCGGCGATGGCGTGGCCATGGCCTATCGCGCCGGCGCACAAATCAGCGATATGGAGTTCGTCCAGTTCCATCCTACGGCGCTGTTCCTGAAAGGCGCTCCGCGCTTTCTGCTTTCGGAGGCGCTGCGCGGCGAAGGCGCTTACCTGCGCAATCTGGAGTTGAAGCGCTTCATGCCCAAGTATCACGAGCAGGCTGAACTCGCTCCTCGCGACGTGGTGGCGCGGGCCATCGCCCATGAACTTGAATTGGTGAAGCGCCCCGACGCGGCGGTCTATCTCGATCTCACCCACCTGAATGCCGCGCGCGTGCGCGAGCGTTTTCCCATGATCTATTCCACCTGCATGGAATACAACATTGACATTGCGGCTGAGTTGATTCCGGTTCGCCCAGCGGCGCATTACGCCATGGGCGGGGTCCGCACCGATCTGAACGGACGCACCTCGCTACCGGGACTCTATGCCGCTGGCGAAGTCGCTTGCACCGGAGTGCACGGCGCCAATCGGCTGGCCAGCAACTCGCTGCTGGAGGGCTTGGTGTACGGTGCGCGGGCTGGGCAGAACATGCGCGAACAGCTCCGAACTCAGAGCAATCATCCCTCAGGCGCGAGCCCGCAGGTCGCGGCGGCAAGCAGTAACGGTCAAGCCGGCGACGTGGAAAAGTTCATCCAGAAAGTTCAATCGCTGATGTGGGAGCGCGTGGGTGTGGTTCGCGAGGGCAAGGCGCTGCAGCAGGTGGTCCCCGAGCTACGCGCTCTACAGGCGCAGGCGCCCTCGGCGGGCGATCGCCGTTCTCACGAAGCTGCCAACATTCTGCAAGCCGGCCTGCTGATCGCGCGCTCCGCACTGGCGCGCGAAGAAAGCCGCGGAGCGCACTACCGCCTCGATTACCCGCTCAAGAACGACGTCAGGTACCGCAAACATTCGGTGGTCACCGGCGACAATATTCGCTTTGAATAATCATCCAGCTGCATCAGCTTGCGCACATGGGTAGAGCAGGCTTTTAGGCCTTGCGTCAAACGCATCCCAAAGAACTGGAGCTGCGGTGGTCACTCTCAAATGGCCACCGCAGCTCCCCAGATATTCATCCGCAGCCGGCGCGGTCCTGAAGGCCCGCTCCACCCGTGCTCGCCGAAATATAAGATCTGGCAAATCCCCTAGCGTGCGCCTGCACCCTTCTTCGGGAACAACAGCGACAGCACAATCGAACCGAGCAGCACAGCCGCCACTACGGCCAGCGCAACGGCAGTCGGAATCGGCACGTAGTCTGACGCCAGCATCTTCAGCCCGATGAACATCAGGATCACCGACAGTCCGTAGTGCAGGAAATGAAACGCTTCGATCATTCCCGACAGCGCGAAGAACAGAGAACGTAGTCCCAGGATCGCGAACACGTTCGACGTGTAAACGATGAACGGCTCACGCGTTACTGCCAGCACCGCGGGAATGGAATCGACGGCGAACAGCAGGTCCGTCGTTTCCACCACGATCAACACCAGCGCGAGGGGAGTCGCATACCGCAACGCGCCGAGACGCACAAAGAATCGGCTGCCTTCATAGTCGTTGGTCACACGGAAGAGCTTGCGGAAGCCGCGCAACAGCGGGTTGGATTCGGGATGGATTTCCTTGCCGTGCTGGCGCAGCAATTTAATGCCGCTGTAAATCAGGATTCCGCCAAAGATAAAGATGATCCAATGGAAACGCTTCAGCAGCGTGATTCCGGTCGCGATAAAAACTGCCCGCATAAGGAGCGCGCCCAGCACGCCCCAGAACAGCACTTCATGTTGGAACTCGCGGGGCACGCTGAAGTAACGGAAAATCAGCAGGAAAACGAAGAGATTGTCGACGCTGAGCGATAGCTCAATCAGGTATCCGGTGACGAATTCCAGCGAGAGCTGCGAATTCGGCCGCACATTCGCGCCCACCAGGGTGTGTCCGAAAAAGTAGATCAGGACCGCAAAAATGCCCGCGAGACTTATCCAGACGAGAGTCCAGGCAAGCGCCTCTCGAAAGCCGACCTCGTGCTTCCGGCGATGAAAGACGCCCAGGTCGAGCGCCAGCATCGCCAGCACAAACACGTTGAAGACGAGCCAGAAGATCCAGTTCGAAGGCATGTCACGGAATTCCGCAGCAGCCATTCTAAAAGGTCGCGCTCGATTATCTGTGGAATGTGCCCATGTACTCGGCTTGCGCCAATACATGGCCCTGCATCGCTGCATCGAGTTGGGAACGGCTGGCTCCGGCGGCGAGATCGAGCTTCGCGTCCAGCGCGTACAAGCGGAAGAAGTAGCGATGCGTCTTTCCCGGTGGCGGGCATGGTCCGTTGTAGCCGGTTTTGTGGGAGCTGTTCCGCCCTTGCCGCGCACCGTCGTCCAATTGCTCGCGTTTGGGCACGTTTTCCGGCAACGACTGCGCCTTCGCCGGCAAGTTCCACAGCACCCAATGCACCCACGTCCCGGCCGGCGCGTCAGGATCGTCCATGATGATCGCGAAGGTAGCCGCATTCGCCGGCACCCCGCTCCATTCCAGCGGAGGCGACGTGTCCGCGCCCTTGCAGCTATATTGCTGGGGAATCTCCGCTCCGGGAGCAAAGGCAGAACTGGTCAATGTAAAGGCCATCGAAGCACCTCCTCCGGCAGCAGGCCTGGCTTGCTGCGCGAACGTTGTACCAAGACTAATGACTAGCAGAAATGCGATTTCGGCAATTGGTTTCATACGCAAGCCCTTCTCATTGCGCTGGCTCCAACTCCGCTTGCAATTTCCCAGTCGAGCACTGCCGATAAGTTAGTAGTCGAAATCATCGGACTTCATACTACTACTGTCGCGCAGCAGGGTGCTCGCTTCGCTTCGCTTCCAGCGCGGCCAGACATTGTATTGCAGCGCAGCTCTTCTTTGGTTCCTTAGCTGATGAGACAGTTGTTCAGCGAACCGTGACTCGTGATATGGGAGAATGGGGTTGTCTTGCTCGGCGACACAGACTGGCAACTGACAACTGAAGCTGACAACTTGGTGTTGACTCCCCCTATTTCCACCCCTGTAAGCTGTTGAAAACAATCAGAAATGCTGAAATTTTCCCGCTAAAAATGTCCAAACAAAGGACTTATAGGTAAACAACTTCTTTCCAAAGGACTTATCAGGCGGAATCACTCGCTTCTTCTTACGCAAAATGCCTACTGTGCCCCTTCTAAAGTTAGCTTCACGAATGCCAGGCTCAGTTTCCTGGGATCTGAGCCGTTGCCCATCTCCGTGGGCGAGTGAATTGTCCCCATGACATGAAACCGGATTTTCGCCGGATTCGAGATAGTCAGTACGTCTTTAGGAATTTGCACAGTCCTGGTGGTCATAGCATCGGGCGAATAATGGAACGACCAGTTTCCCACAGGGACGCTATTTACTGTCACCTGCACCGAAAGGTCAGGGAAATTGGGCGCGAGATTAGGAGCCACCATCGCCCACAGCGAGACAGTATTCGGTATATCGTTTGGCGAGAGCGGAAGGTCAAGACCAAAGTCAGGACCGCTGCCCCAGGTGGCCCAATCTTCCGCATTTGCCCAGTCGCCACGCATAAACCGAGCCGCGCTACCTCCTCGCGTGAAAGTCAAGGTTTGCCCAAGCGAGTATTGCCAGTTGTGCCGCAAAGCTTCGCGATAGAAGTCGTAGCGAATGCGGTATCGCGATAGGTCAGGCAGAGTGTCAGGCGCAAAAGGGTCGAAAGGGAAATATGTGCCCGGCTCCGGCAGGATGATGGAACGAATCTCACCACGTCCGGCCGCGTACAGGCTCAGCGGCAACAGCGGCCAATGAGCATGCAGGTCGCGTAGGTGCAAAGGTCCCAACTGCTCTCGCGACAAGATCGAGTCCTCGAACGCCACCGGTCCTTCATGCAGCAGCAGTTCGTAACGCAGCGTCGCCAGCATGCCTTGCCAGCGCATGATGGCAGCCAGGTTCCAGAGAGTCTGCCCGATGCCAAGACCTCCAATCAGCATTGCGGCAAGGCCAATGGCCCGCGCATCAGGTTTCGACCAACCGGACAGCACCAGGAACAAAAGAGCGGTCGCGGCGAGCGGGAGGAGCACATTCAGGACTCGCGCCGGAACTTCCACTTCCAAGCTCGACGGAGTGCGGCCTACCAGAACGTCGAAACACAAATAGAGGACGCTCACTAGTCCCACCGCCGCTACTACCTTCTGGATACCAGCGATCCGCCAGGGAAGCGCAAACAACACCGCGCAACAGAGCAGTACCAACAGAGAGACTTTCGCGGCGACATGGCTGGAGTGCAGCAGATAGAAAAAGGCGT